>JAQBFN010000015.1:0-11282 GCA_032123335.1 Microcaldota archaeon | reverse complement strand
GCGGTTGCAGCCCTTCAAATTTTGAAAACAAAATTTGCAGGGGAAGGGATTCGAACCCTCGAACGGACTAACCGACCAGGCCCTGAACCTGGCACCTTTGACCACTCGGCAACCCCTGCTGAAATTTTTTTCTGCTGTTTTATGCTGCTGAAAAAATTTCATAAAAACATGCCCGCATTAGGCTAGTCTTTTTGTTTTCTGCAGCAGTGCAGAATTTCACTTTCCCAAAAACCAGAAAAGCGAAGAATAAATAGAGGGGGTTTTGTTTAAAAGCTAAACCCCAAAGGTGTTCGTATCCTTGATTTCCGTGAGCCTTTCAAGCAGGGTTACTGTTGGGCTGTACATGGGGAGATCCTCCCAATTTTCCACTGCTGTGCTGCTTCCTGCAAACATTACATAGTTCTGCTTGATGAGGTTCTGGAGCCTGACTATATTGTTGTAAATCCCTTTCCAGTGCTTCTCGAAATTTTCCTCGGTTTCAGTATTCTGGCTGCGCTCAAGGTCATCCAGCAGGTTGTTGAACTGCTTTACCCTTTCCTCAACATAGCTCAGGAGTTCTTCCTCGCTTTTGAATTTTCTGTTGTCTTCAATCATGACCTCACCACATTCCTAATCTCAAACTACTTATAAAAACTGTGCTGTCAGTGCGGCTCAGATTTGCCTTGCGGCAAATACGCCTCATTTCCCCTAACCGGGAAAATGCGGCCGCCGGGAATTGAACCCGGGCCTCGAAATTGGCAATCTCGAATCATAACCACTAGACTACGGCCGCAAAACACGTAACCTCTCTTTACATTCAAAATGTTTAAAAATTCACTCCCACATAAATACCTTTTTAAACATATACTATCACAATTTATCTAGGTATACTAATGACAATTAAGGATAAGGATAAAAAGGGTCCAGGAACCGAAGGCAACGGAGGAAAAGTCACTCCTATCAGCCCCGCAGTTGCGCGCAAACTTCTGAAGGAACAGAAAAAAGCTGAATTCGCCAGATTTAAGCCTCAGGAGCGCGCACTTGCAGTCGAAGCCATGAACGAAATTCTTATCGAAGACGCCCGGGCTACAATGGAGGCCAAGATGGCCCTGGAAGAAGGCGCAGAGGCAACAGAGGGAGCCAGGAGGGCCCTCGAGAAAGAGATTGAATCCCTTCCTCAATTTGACAAGAAAGATGAAGAAACCCTAGGATCCAAATTCAAGGGCAGAATAGATAATGAGGCGTCTGGATTTTCTGACGAGCCTGTAAGGTACCTCCTCGCGAAGCTCCTCAACAAATGGGTGATTGGATCTTTGACAGCCGTTTCAGCATTCACCACAGGAGCACAGATGTACACCAACCCTGAAAACAGGAACTTCGTACATATACTTACGGGCCCGTTCAAGGTCGTGGGAGACATTGCCTCAGGCGCGGCCGGTTTCGTGTATGACAATTCGACCATGTTTATCTATGGGGCAACTGCCGCACTTGGCCTAAGCATACTCAAGCGCCCAACCTGGAAAAAGAGGGCAAGAAGGCTTTTTTATGCAGGCGCATTCTTCTCCACGCCTGAGGTTTTCAACGATCTTGTAACCAACCTGCAGAATGGCGCAAAAACCCTTAGTGAAACCACCAGCCTCAGCACCACAGGAGCAATCCTCGGAGGAGGAACCGTATTGTCCCTGGTCGCATCCTTTTTCCTTTCTGATGAAATTAAGCATAATGAGGAAAAGGAAACAGCGCCCAAAGAGCCTTCCAAAATAAGCTCACTTCTTGGAGCAGCTGTAAGAGATGCATCCTGGGGCATCTCCAATGCAATGAGCGCAGTTGCTGGAGGAATCATGGCCGCAGCATCCTGGATGTGGAATGGGATAACCCGGAAAAATAAAGAGGCTCCGGTTACCCCCACAATGACAATGCCTGCTGAGCTGGCACCTACTCCTGTTACAGAGGAGACGGGAACTTCCCCAGACGAGGAACCCCTTCCCAAAACCGAGGAAATGGGGGAGATGGGAAAACCTGCAGCCGCAGACCCTGAAGTGGCAGCTGTAGAATCTACAGCCGCAGATGGGCATCCCGCAAACCCGGAGCCCACAGAGCTGATGGGAGAGGAAACAGAAAAGCCTGAAAGCGGAGACGTCCTTATCCCCCTGGATGAGTAATCCAGTTCCTAATCCCCTTTTATCTTTTATCTGCTAATCAGCCAGCATGGCTTCTGTAAATGTGATAGGCGCCGGCCCCGCAGGCTCTGTCGCAGCCCTTTCTGCATTAATGCATAGCCATAATGTTTCAGTTTATGAAGAGCACGAGCGTGCAGGGACCCCTGTAAACTGCTCAGGCCTCATTTCCAAAGAAGGCCTGGAATCCCTGAATGATTTTGTTGATTACAAAAAGCATGTAAAAAATAAGATGCGCGGCGCAATCATTGACTGTGCAGGCACCAGGCTCCTTGTTGACTCCGGAAGGGACATCGCATATGTGCTTGACCGTGCCTCATTTGATTCCGCGCTTGCGCAGAAAGCAGAATCCGAAGGCGCAAAACTCCACTACGGAAAAAGGGCATCCCCTCCTTTTCCAGAAGGCCACATAATCGGAGCTGACGGCCCCAATTCCCTAGTTGCCTCCCATTTCAATTTCCCGTACATTCCCCGCTTTGTGGGTGTTTCCCAGGCCACGGTAAAATACGATGGCGCAATGCCCGACTATGTGCGTGTTTTCCTTTCCAACGAAAAATTCCCAGGGTTTTTTGCATGGCTTATTCCCCGGAATGAGGAATATGCGGAAGTGGGTGCAGGCTGTGTGCTCCCAGGGAATCCAAATCATTCCCTCAACCAACTCTCAAAACATATTGGAATCGAATTCCCATCAGAACGAGTCCATTCAATAATACCTGTTGCACGAAGGGAAAAAACCACTCTTTCCTCAAGTTCGCGAAACGTACTCCTTGTAGGCGATGCAGCGGGCCACGTAAAATCCACTACTGGAGGCGGGGTGGTTTTCGGAACCCAGTGCGCCCGCCTTGCAGGCAAGCATCTAGAAAACCCTCAGGAATACGAAAGAAAATGCAGGGAAATCCACGGAAAGGACCTGGATGCACATTACCGCCTCCACACAACCCTGGGAAAAATGGGTGATGATTCCCTCCGCGCTTTGGGCTCCCTCGCCTCAGCCTTCAGGATAGAGGAGTTCCTCCAGAGGGACGGCAACATGGACCGCCCGATGAGGATGCTCGGGCCAAACCTCCTCCTCCACCCCTTCCGTGCACTCATGAATAAATAAAAAGTTTGTGTTCTAAACTTATTCTAAATCTCGGTGGTTTCAGAATGCTCCAGCAAAAAACTCGTGAAGAACAGGAAACAAAGCAAACCATCGCCCAGTTTCCATCCGAGACAGAAGCTGTGCCTCCTTTCCACCATGAGCATTACGAGGAGCTCCACCCAAAGCACAAGGAGCAGACTGTTTTTACCTACATCCCGATTATCCGAAGGGGCTTCAATGGGGAGCAGGAGGATTTTGACCGCCTTCCCCAGGACCAGCGCTTCCAGCTCTATGAACTGATTATGCTCGGGAGGGTCACCAGCCTCTGGGACGAGCTGGAAAAGCTCAAAACCCTCAGGAAAGTTGAAAAGAAAATCAAGCGTTCATCCAGCAAGAAACTGAACGAGATTCTCGATATGCTGGATGCGAACCCGAACATGCGCGCTGAAGACCTTATCCACGTTCTTCCCAAGAAATTATTCTCCAAGCTCATGCTCTACGTAAAGTATGCTGGAAATACCCAGGACTCCATCCGCAGGTTCTTTGTGAACATGGAGAAATAGCCTACTCCTTATTTGGGTATAAAACCGAGCGAAGCTTTTTTGGAAGCCGCTTATCCTGCCACTTGTGCTCATTTGCAGCCCCTGCAGCATCCGCGCTCTTTGCAGCATACCACGCAGCAGCAACAGCATGGCCAGGTGAATGCGCAGTTGCCATTGCCTGGCCAGCGGCACGGGCCGCAAAGCGGGCTGCATCACCCTTAGCTTCCCGGGCAGCCGCATGGGCAGCAAGAGAATCCCTGCGCACATCAGCCATTCTGAATATTCCAGTGCGCGCCCACTTCCTGCACGCTTCAATTGCTTTCCTTGGGCGGCCATCTCTTGGGTATTCTTTCTCAAAATAGGGAAGCACGTGCTCTGCGCAGCCAGCGGCCCAAACTGCCAATGCCCTGTGCTCCTGCTCGCTGAGCATGTTTTTCCTTATTTTCACCGCTTTGGGCCTTTTTGAGCTATCCATATTTACTCCTGTTTTGCATGCGTATCTAAAAAGTATGAAAGCCCCCGGAGGGATTCGCACCCTCGACCTACCGCTTACGAAGCGGTCGCTACTACTGCTGAGCTACGGAGGCACACACCGTTCAAACCGGATATGCTCTTGCATATTTTTAGAGCTTGATGGTGGGTTGCACGCCAGGAGCAGGATTTGAACCTGCAATCCCTTGCGGGACTCGTTTTCGAGACGAGCACGATCACCGGGTTCCGCCATCCTGGCATTGGAGTTTCTTTAGTTTCTCCTTGTGATTAAGACCGATTCTCTTTAAAAAATTGTTTCTACTCTTTTTGTTGCAAATTATCAGATGATAATTTAGTTTGTAATTCGGATTCTTCCTTTTGTATCTGTACTCGTAGACACCTATATCAAACTGCGCTAGCATCTTCTTTACTTGGACCAATCCTTCCTTATTCACGCTTTGGACAGTTATGTGCCTCTTTCCAACACATGCTTCAGAATCGAAAAATCCTCTAATCCATTCTCTGCTGTATTCTCTGCTTTCATATATCCAATCCGGCACACTCCAGGAATAGGTGGAGAACGAACCAGAGTCTAGCAAGCTCTTTGCACACACAACTGAGTTGAATCGGACGCAATAATATCTTCCCAAATCTCGTATGTGCGCCTTCTTTCCATACACTTTTCTAAATGCATAACAAAAAGGTTCTATCATGGATTTGTGGTCTGGATAGAATGCGATATCTCCATGCATTTTTCCAGATTTTCTTTCTTTTCTTAGCCCAACATGCCCATCCCCAGCAAGGTAGCCAAAAATCCTAGCCTTCAGATGAAGGGCAGCATTTTCATTTTTTTGGATGTAAGCCAGCTCTTTTGAATGAACTTTCTTCCAACGATTGATGACTTTAAGCCGATTTATCTCGCTCAACCGTTCCGCATCCATTAAAATATCTCATTTTTTGCATTTAAATACAGAAGGAGGCAGTAGGTTTCCAGTATCCCACTACACCAAATATTTTTTCCTATAAAAGTTTTCAGATTTCTCATCAGACTGGTTATTCCAGTGCAGCTCTACTGTAGACTGATCTAACTGGTCCAAATCCATACACATCCCATCACATAACGGATTTATATTCATAAACGGGGTTGGTTCCACTAGGAGGGGCGGAGCCCCGCCTGGTGTATGCGACCGCCGGGGTTCGAACCCGGGTCATTGGCTTGGAAGGCCAAGATCCTACCGCTAGACTACGGTCGCTTGGGGTGTATTCATAATTTAGTTCAGTTTTTAAAAGTTGCACATTAATATCCTCTAAGAATTTTTGAGGTCTTTAGCATGATTCCAAACATTTACAAGGGAGACTATCGCCTCCTTACCATAATACCCCTATTACTAATCGTAATTTCAATATTCCTGATACCCAACCTCCAGTTCGGGGTTGATTTCAGGGGAGGAACACTGGTTACCCTCCAGCTCACAGGAACAATGGACGCAGCCGCATTGCAGGAGGACCTTTCATCAAACGGCTTTGATGCAGAAGTTAATGTTTTTGAAGGAACGGTTGTGGATACAGCAGAAATAGAGGTTTCCCAAACCGACACCCTGGTTGAGGCGGATGCACTAAAAGAGCAGTTCAACGACCTTCTGGATGAGGTTTCCTTCCTTGAAGCACAATCTTATGATGACCCAGAAGTGGAGGCAGAATATCAGGAAAAAAGGGCAGAGCTGGATTCAATTGCAAATAGGATGTTCGAGCTTGCGGGCTCAAACACAAGGGCAGAACTGCAGCCCAACCTGAACCAGCTGAGAACTCTTTTCTCAGATGCATACCGCCAGATTTACTCCCTCCAGACCGAAAGGATAATGAAGATCATAGATGCCCATGCAACCTACACCAGCGTTTCCACCGAAACGGTAAGCGCAGCACTTAGCCTCCACTTCATTGACCAGGCAGGCACAGTGGTGTTATATTCCGCAATACTCAGTGTAATACTCGTATTCTTCTTTTTCCGCGCCCCAATTCCAAGCGCCGCAGTGCTTGTGGGCGCATTCAGCGATATCATAATTGCTCTGGGTGCGATGAGCCTTTTTGGAATCCCACTTTCACTCCCATCCTTTGCAGCCCTCCTGATGCTTATCGGATACTCGCTGGATACGGATATTCTCCTTACCATGAGGATCCTGAAACGGAGGGGAGACCCAAGGGAAAACGCATTCGATGCAATGAAAACAGGAATGACGATGAGTTTTACAGGAATAATCGCATTCTCAGCACTGTTCATACTTGCTATGCTTACGCACATACCTACATACTATGAAATTTCAGCTGTCGCATTAGCCGGGCTTGTTGGAGACCTTTTCGCCACGTGGGGATTAAACGCGGTGATGGTTCTCCACTATAAAGAACGGAGGGGATAGAAATGATAGACCACAAATACCTCCTTGGAATAATCTTCCTCCTTTTCGCAGCAGGAATTCTTTTGTATGCAGCCTATTCCGGCCTCATACTTATCTTCTCATTGATAATTTTTGGAGCGCTCTCTTCTTTCTGGAAGGAAAAAGAGCTCAAGCTCCTCGCGCTTGCAGCAATCGTTTTGCTCGCAGTATTGAATATGGGATTAAACGGGATGAAATTCGGAATCGATTTCAGCGGTGGTACAAGAATCCCGGTACTTCTGGAATCCTCTGCTTCCCAGACTACAATGGGCGAGATGGTGGACATAATCAAGAAGCGTGCATCCACATTTGGCCTTACGGAAGTAAAGGTGCGTGCAGTAGGAGACTCCCAAATTAATGTAGAAGTCCCGAGCGGTAACCCCGAGCTCATTTCCTCAGTGGAGGATTTGCTTTCCCATCAGGGTGTTTTCCAGGGAGTTGTTGATGGAAAAACCGCACTTGGAGGGGACGGAATCCTTCCGGGTACAATCCAGGGAGTACCCACAGCATACCTCCAGGGCGCTGACTGGGGAGTCCAGTTTTCAGTAACCAGGGATGGTGCAGAAACCTTTGCCTCAACAGTACAGGGCAAGGCAAACTACCCGCTTTACATGTACCTGGACCGCCCTACGGACGCAATCGTAATTCTTACCTGGGAAGAGGCAAGCGCAAACCTTGAAATCAAGGACAGGCAGCTTGCGCAATCCGCATTCCAGAAGGCGCTTCTGCTTGATGAAGGCAACATAACAGTCTATTTCTATGATGAGGTGAACCTAAGCTCCCTGGAGCCCGCATCCAACAAAACAAAAGCAATTGTTTCAGACTCTCTTGAGGAGATTGTGCGCTCCCAGCTTGAAGCCCAGGGCTTCATCCTCCTGGTGATAGAGGATGAAGAAATATCCCCACGCATTTCCCAGATCGGGACTGGGGAATTCATAGTGGATAAATGGCAGGCAGTCGGCCTCCTTTCCTCCCCGATCCTCAACCCCTCAGTTACGGTGGGGACCCCAAGCTATGGCTACATCATAAGTGGTGCTGCAGACGGGGTCGGCCAGGAAAGGCAGATAAACGCTTATAACAGCGCAAAAAGCATCGAATCTATCCTGAAAGGAGGAGCACTCCCAATCCAGATTTCAATTGGGAGCAAAACAACAATCCCTGCCCCGCTTGGGGAGGAGTTCCTGCGCCTCAGCATAATCGGGCTGTTCCTTGCTTTGATAGCAATTTCCCTGTTCGTTTCAGTCAGGTACAGGAAAACCAAGATACTTCTCCCGATTATCGCAATCAGCGTTTCAGAGCTGATAATCCTGCTTTCAATCCTTGGCTCCTTTACAATCGACCTCGCAGCGATGGCAGGAATCATTGCAGCAATCGGTGTGGGTGTAGATGCCCAGATTGTAATTACGGACGAGCTCCTCAAGAAGAACCAGGGAACCCCGCACGACCGCCTGGAATATGCATTTGCAATCATTACTACGAACGTTACGGTCGCAATCTTTGCAATGCTCCCCCTCCTGTTCTCAGGAATGGTTGAGATAATCGGGTTTGCAATTTCCACAATCATGGGCTCGCTGCTCGGACTCCTTATCTCCAGGCCCGCATACGCAGCACTCGTAGGGGATATTGCAGAAGACTAGATTTCTAATTTTTCTCTTTTCCTTTTATCCTTGCGGATTCATACACGTTGAGTGTTTTCTCCGCCATTGCCTTCCAGGAATAGTTTTTCGCAACTTTCTTTTGCGCATTTTCCACAATGCTTACAAACTCTTTTTCATGTTTCACAAAATACTCCAGCCTGTCAATAAGCCCATCTTCATCCGGGAAAAGAAACTTCTCCGCGTCCTTTCCATAAACCTCCCGGAACAATTCAGGAGCCTGCCCCACAGGGGTTGAGAACATCGGCCTTCCCGCAGCCATTGCCTCCAGCCACACCAGCGAGAAACCCTCGTACCTGCTGGGAAGCACAACAGCTTTTGAGTAGCAGTATATCTGTGCAACCTCTTCGGGTACAACCTGGGTAAACTCCGCATCCAGCCCAAGGTTTTCCGCGAGCTTCCTGAGCCCGGGCCTTCCCCCCTCATCGTTTCCCGCAACAAGAAGCTTTTGCTTTTCTTTCATTTTCCCCAACGCATTAATCAGCATCCCCACTCTCTTGTCCTTGTCCACCCTTCCGATGTATGAAATGTATTCCCCTTCAGTAAATGGAGGGCATTTGAACATCTCCGTATCCACTCCATTCGGGATGTAAACCAGCTTCTTCCTGTCCACCTGCCCTTCAAGATATTTTTTGGATTCCCTTGAAACCACGATTACTTTATCCGCCCTCCAAAGCACAAATCTTGCAAAAGTATTCCTGTAAATCCACTGCGCAATGCGCGCAAACCCGCTTAGCTGCGGATAACCGTGCACAGTAAGCACAAACGGCTTCCTCTTCACCATTGCCGCAAATGCAGTGCACACCGGCATCAAAGAACCGTATCCATGGGACGCATATATGTCCGCATCTTCCATCATCAGCCTTATTGACAGAAACGGGACCCAAACCACTGAAGAAAAGAAGGGGGTTTTCAGGCCCCAGTGCCTTTTCACCTCAAACGGCTCCTTCTCTTTCCCGGGCTTCCCGGTTGTGTGCACAATTACGTTTTCCCCCATCTCAGCAAGATCCTTGCAGAGCTCATAGGTGTGCCTCTCAACACCCCCGATCTGGGGCGGGAAAAGGTGCACAGCCTGCACAATCTTCATTGTTTTATCCCTCTATGGTAATTGCGTACTCTTCTCCGTTGAAGGTTACTTTTGCAGCGTCCCCCTCATAATTCTCGTATACTGTTATGTCCCTGAGCGCAGCCTTGTTGTAAAGGGTCTGCCTGGAATTTGTCCAGTCTTTTGAGCTTCCGCTTATAATCACGTCACGCGGCTTCAGCCTGTCAAAGAAGTAATCCAGGTTGCTCAGCCCTTCGCTCATCCCATGCCAGGGCATCTGCACAACTTCACAGGGCTCGGAGTCCATAAGGATTATCGTCTGCGCGCTTCCATCAATATCCGCAGTAAGCAGGATGCAGAATCCCCTGTCCTCAAGCCTTAGAACTATTGCATCATTATCCGGGTCAAAGAACCTTTCATCAGTTGGTTCAGGGTTCCTCACGAGCACATGGATTCCATTGAATATCCTTTCATCATTCTTGCCCATGTATTTTACTCCGTGCTCAGCGCCTATCGCTTCCAGCATTGCCCCATAAGCTCCAGAGCCTTCTTTCGGCCTCCACACCTCCCCCACGTGGAAGTTCTCCCCAATGTACGAAAGCCCACCGGAATGCTCCGGGTCATCATGGGTGGAAACAAGAACCTCGATATCATCAACCCCTTTCCCGAAAAGATAATTCACTACTTTATGCTTGTTCTCTACAGGCCCCCCATCAATGACCATGTCAAAATCCCCCTTCTTCACCAGTATTGCATCTCCCTGCGTATCCCCATAACCCACAGTAATGAAATACACAAACAGGTTATCGTTCACATCTTCCGCATATTCAACTGCCGGAGTGGTTTCCCCCTCTTCTTTTTCCCCTGAAGAAGCACTTGTTTTTGTTCCTTCTTCAATCTGGAAGTGCTCCTGCACTTCCCCGGTTCCGCTTTCCCCCCCACTGGTTGAAGTTGTGGGGGTCGTTCCTCCATCATCCGAAGGGCACCCTGCAAAAAGCAGGAGCACCGCAAACAAAACAAACATTTTTCGTATCATATTCTGCACCTATCCTTTATCTCCACTAAACCTATTTTATCATTTTGCCTCGCGCATCCTCAACCTGCATCCTTGCAACATCCTGCTTCCGCCTCATTTCAGGAACAAGTGCGGAAGAGAAATGCAGGTGCTCAACTTCTTCGTAAATTTCACTCATTTTTACAAAATACCTCTCAGCTTTTTCCCTTTCCCCCTTCCTGAGGCTCTCGAAAACCAGCCTCTTGAGTTCACCAATGCAATCAAGGAGCCCCAGCAGATAAGCTTCGGGCCCCACACCTATCTCCGTATGCCCCGGCACCTCGTTTCCCTCAAAAACCGAAATAAGCGCAATCGCTTCCGCATACTCCTGCTCCACGTGCCGTTTCCTCCATTCCACTGCAGGTAGCGCACCAATCCCCTCCTTTGCCTTCCCTGCCAGCTCCTTTGCTTTCTCAAGGTTCCCGCGGTGCACTTCCTTTATTGAGCTTGCGCAGAGCCTCACCAGGCCCCTCTCCTCCCGGATATACTCATCAAGGTTTTTTTCCTTCCCAAGCAGGATTTTTTCCACTTCTCCAACGTCCATAATCCAGTTGCTCAGCACAGGCTTTTATAATATTGCTGTGGATACCCAGACCATGATAGTCCTGAACCTGAAAAGCTATGAGGAAACATACCGAAGGCTTGACCTTCTTGTTGATGCTGCGCGCGAAGCGATGCAGAACACTGGAGTAAGGGTTGTAATCTGCGCTCCCCCAACACACCTTGCACGCGCCCGCTATGCGAACAAGGACATTTTTGCCCAGCATGTTGACGCCTTTGAGCCCGGAGCACACACAGGCGCAGTGCTCCCAGAAGCCCTGGTAAACCTCAGGATTAAGGGCTCCC
>JAQBFN010000014.1:0-7245 GCA_032123335.1 Microcaldota archaeon | reverse complement strand
CTTGAGGACAATGAAGAGCAGCCCGCACTTGCAGGAAAGCCGGTATTCATTGCACCCTACTGGGAGCAGGGGTACGAGTACTTCTGTGAGGACCATGTTGATGATGGGGAATGCTACTATGTTGGAGATGGAAGCGAGGGGCAGGGCTGGTTCTATGGCCCGGTTGTAATGACTGAGGATGCACTTGATGTGCATGAAAACGCAACCTACAATTATATTCTTGCAGGAAACTATTCTGCAATCCGGGACGTCCCGAAGTACAGAGATTTCGGTGCATACATCCTCACCAATGAGCCCGAGGAAACCGGCGGCTCCGCATGCACTTCGGAAAATGACCAGGCCGAAACATTCAACCCAATCGAGTACGAGGCGGACTGCGATCCATTTATTGATGACACCGCCAGCTCGTTTACCACCAAGCCATTCATGGTTTATGAAAACTTCGATATTAATGATTTCACTGGAGTGGACCTCTACAGCGATGCAACAATACCTGCACACAAACTCCTCTTTTCCGCGGAATACAGCCACCTGGACGTGCTTGCAGACCCGGAGAACAAGCTTGAGGATGTTTCCATTTACAATATTGAATACCTGAGGGACTTTGCAATGTGCGGCTACTATATGCCTCGCAACAATAGCCCCTCATTCCTCCACCGCATGTTCGACCTCCAGGACATGTTTGATGCGGAAACTCCTGCATATGGTGCCTGGCCCCCGAGCGAGTGGGGAATCGAAACCCTTGCACTGGGCAGGTGGGCAGGAGGAAACATAGTAATGGATTCCAAATGGGATGATTACAGCAGGGTTGATGTGGAGTTCTTCTCAGAGATTGAGGACACCCCCGCAAACCCAGTCCAGATGATTAAGGGAATGCCCGGATGCAAGAATGCAGGCATGTGCAGCGAACCCCTTGGCTACGATCTGGATTCCGAGCACGTGGGCCACTTCCGGCTGAGCGACTGGGCGCAGGATGACAGGGAAGAGGATTTCGAGTACCTGATAGAGCTGGAGAATGGAGATATCGACAACTACGGTTGTGACAACGAAGAACAGGCGAGCTGTGATGCAACTGAATAGAAAAGGCCAGGCGGCCATGGAAATGCTGGTTACGATTGGCGTAATGCTCATATTCATAGTTCCAATACTTTTGCTGCTGCTGGTTGGCGCACAGGCACGGTTTGAGTCCCTTTCCCATGTGCAGGCAAACTCAGTGGTGCGCATCATTGCAGATTCAATAAATGAGGTTAATATTGAAGGCCCACAGGCCTCCAAGGTAGTACTCGTGAACATTCCAACAAACACGCGCTACCTGAACATAACTGAAAATGAGGTAGTGCTTACTTTAGAAACGAGTAATGGGCCCACAGACATAACAACCTCCTTCTTTGGGGAGATTAACGATTCGTATGTTGGGCTGGTTACTATTGGAGGGAGAGCTCCTGTAGGCCTTTACCCAATGAAGTTCTATGCAGATGAGGAAGGAAAAGTGGTGATTGAACATGGAGAGTAGGAAAGGGCAGGTAGCAGTTGAATTCCTTATGTACGCAGGCCTATTCCTAATCATTGCAATAGCCGCCTATGTGCTCACCACAGTAACCGAGAGGGGGGAAGTAAGCTTCAGGGAATCCCAGATGGTAAACGCATTCGGCTACAAATTCGCTTCTGCCCCCACTATTGCTTACAAGGGAGGCGAAGGCTTCACCTATGATATTTCTTTTCCCAAGAAGCTGGAAAATCGTGCTTACAACGTTACATATGTCTGCAATGGAATTGCTGGGGACATGAGCTGCTACATACAGGTTGCATGGATCGGAACATATCAGGAGTTCTTTTACCCATATGTAATTGCCCCTGCACATTATGAGAGGGCAGCAGGCCAGACCTGCATAAAGGATATCTCACTCACCAGTGATGTTGACGTTGCAATCTTCGTAAACCCAGAAACTTCAAATGGGCACCTGATGTTCAGGAACATAGGGATTGAGCCCGGGCGGGAATACCCGACAATAGAAATGTACTGTGCGGTGAGCCCATGAAAGGACAATATTTCAGCTTTGATGCGATAGTCGGCGCCTCCATATTCATACTTACTTTAGTTGCAATCTTCTCCTACTGGTATGGAGTAAGCAACTCAATCGAGCAGCAGCAATCTGTTCTTGCAAAGGAGGCAATCCGCATTGCTGATATTCTTTATTCCCCAACACAAATTCCCTATGGAACTACGGTGAACTGGAGCAACAGGCATCTCGTATGGGACAAAATCGAAAATGAGCTTTGCGATGAGGGTAATGCGCAGGCTATGCTGGGTTCAGAGTATGGGGTAGCAATCCACTTCACGACCCGCACCGGTTCAGAAGAATGCTGGTGGTACTCCACTTCCACATATCAGGATTCAGTAGATGGGGCGTCCTATTTTGCCTCAAACGAAATCTACCATGTGCGCAGGGTGGGCTCATACCTTATTGAGGACGGAGGAGAATGGACCACAGAGCTCGGCTATGTGGATATCTACGTTTACAACCCGTTCAGTAATTAGATTAATTCCCCAAACAGGCTCCCGTGGTTAAACTCAACTATCTTTACGTTAACCCATTCCCCCAATTTCAAATCAGCATTTACGCAAACCTGCTTGTAATTTCCCATCCTCCCCGTAGGGGTTTTCTGCATCTCAGTAATCAGAACCTTTTCCTCCCTTCCCAGGTATCTTGAATTCCTTTCCTCCCCCAGTTTCTTCACAAACCCGCTCATCTCCACAGTTCTTTTTTTCACCTCAAACGTATCGATCTTCTTCAGCCTGCTCGCTTCCGTTCCCCTCCGGGAAGAAAATTTGGAAATATTCACAATATCCGGCTTCACCCTCCCCAGGAGCGCCTTGCTTGCTTCAAAATCTTCTGCACTTTCAGTAGGGTAACCCACAATAATATCCGTGGAAATGGTTGCATCCGGGAACTTCCCCCGAACCTCAGAAACAACCTTTTCAAAATCCGCAACCGTATGCGCCCGGTTCATCTCCTCCCGCACCTTTTCGCTCCCGCTTTGCACAGGAAGGTGAATGAACTTGTAGAACTTCTCATTCTCCATAATTTCCAGCAATTCGGGGAGCATTTTCTTTGCATGCCCGGGATTAATCATGCCCAGGCGCACCCTGAAATCCCCCTCAACCGCAAGAACTTCTTTAAGCATCTCCGGAAGCGAGGAGCCAATATCCAACCCATATGCCCCTGTATCCTGCCCGGTAATCTGGACCTCCTTCGCCCCCTTCTTTACCCCTTTTTCAACCCACCTCTTTATCCAAATGGGCTTCTGGCTGGTTAATTTGGGCCTTGCAATCTTCGTTTGGCAGAAATAGCAGTTCCCTACACACCCCTCCTGCACCGCAACCCTCAATATGGGTTCAGTATAAATTCTCGGGAGCATTCCCTTTTCCGAACCCCCGCTAAATGTTTTTGCTTCCCCCCGCTCAGCGCACTCAACCGCTTCCACAATATGTGAAACAGCATCCGGGAGCACAATAACCGCATCTGGGTCCGCCTCCCTAACCCTTTTCTCATTGGGTTTCATCCCAAGGCACCCAGCAACAATTATCTTTTTTCCCTCACTCTTCAGCTTCGCAATCCTGAAAATAAGCTTGTTCTCAGTGGTCTCTTTCACCGCACAGGTATTAAGAATAAAAATAGGAGAATCCGGGGAAAGCAGGTATCCTGCTTCCTCCAGAATCCCCTTGATTATGTCGGAGTCTGCCTGGTTCAGGGTGCACCCATAAGTTTCTACGGATACACTCTTCATCCCAACAGCACCTATTTTTTGGAGGATGGAATCACAAGCTCGAGCTTGGTAGGCTTCTTGCTTACGTTGCCCATCTTTCCGCCCACGAGCACCTGCACTCCCTTGTTCTCTGCAAGGTCAACAAGCCTCTGTGTTACGATTCCATCGAACACAATCGCGTGCACTCCCTTCTCCTCCTCTATTGATTTGATTACTTCCCTTACTGGAAGTTCCTTAATCAATTCATAGTTCTCATTGTAGAACCTTGCCTTGAGGGTCTTGGAAAGTGCCTTAAGCTCATTTGCAAGCTCCTCCTTGCTCAGCTTTTTTGCAGGCGCAGTTGCCTCTTCTTTCCTGGGTTCAGGAGTTCTTACCTCAACCTTTTTCAGTTCGGGTTTCTCAACTGCTGCAGGTACTTCCTCTTTGGGTGCTGCTTTCAGTTTTGCAGCTTCCCTTTCCACGCGCTCAACTATTGATTCGCGCCTCGTCTTTCTCGGGTCCTCCCTCCGCTCAAACCTGGGCGGCTCGGGCTTGGGCTCCGGCCTGCGTGCAGGCGCAGCCTGGTGGTAGACAGGCATAACCTCGTTCCTGCTTGAAGGGATGGGTGCATTCATTTTCCCTTCCTGCTCGAACGGAAGCCTGTTCTTGAGGCACTTCATAACTTCCTTCCTTGTAAGTTCCTCAACCTCTTTTCCTGCGGGTGCCCTTGCAAGGAAATCAATGTCCGCACCTGCATTTACGAGCTCGCGCAGGATCATGTCCCCTCCGCGGTCACCATCCAGGAATATGGTTATTTCCTTTTCCTTGGTAAGGGTAATCACCGTAGGCAGGACTTTTGCCCCTCCAATCGCAACCACGTTTGAAAGGTCCTTCTTCAGGAGATTCACTACATCCGCCCTTCCTTCCACAAGGATTATGGATTCCGCCCTTCCTATTCCTGGCCCGGAAGGAAGCTTGTCCTTTCCATAATTGGTAATCTCAGCTGCCTTTACCTCTTCCCTCACCATGTCTGAAATCTCCTGGCTCTCAGGCATTTCAGTATTAATGAGGGTGCGCAGGAGGATCTTGGACCTCTCGATAAGCTTGCCCCTCTTCAGGTTTCGGGTATCCTCCACCTGGCTTATCTTGATGCTGGCTTCGCAGGGCCCAACCCTTTCCACAGTTTCAATCGCTGCACCAATGATGCAGGTTTCCACCATGTCCAGTGAGCTGGGAACCTTAATTATGCCTTGGGTCTTTCCGCTGCGCACTTTAAGGTCAACTTCAATCCTTCCAATCCTTCCATTCTTCTGGAGGTCCCTCAAATCAAGGTCCTCTCCAAGAAGCCCTTCAGTCTGGCCGAAAATTGCGCCAACCACGTCGGGCTTATCTACCATTCCATCCACATCAACATTTGCATAGATGAGGTACTTTACTGTATCAATATATGTTTTTGCCATTGTTTTCACCTTTTTAGTTTTCGTGTTGTTTCTTTTTTCGTTTCTAATCTAGTTGTCTTCCAGTTCTTTCATCTTTTCTTCATACTTCTTCTCGAAGTTCTCCACAGTTGCAAGCCGTAGCATTGCCATCAGCGTTTTCCTCACTTCCAGGTTTGCGCGGATTCCATACCTCTCCAGCTCATCCTTGGCCATATTCGCGAGCTCTTCACCCGCTTTGTCCCTGTCCGTGAGCACCAGTACTTCGCGCACGCCCAATTCAGAGGCTCTCTCACAGGCTTTCCGAAGCCTCCCTGAAGAAGCCAGCAGGATTTTCCCCTCTCTCACATAGGGCTCCAGTGCATGCTCATCTTTCTTTCCTTCCACGAGCACCACCGCATCCTTCAGCTTTTCCATAAGCTTCTTAAGCTCCTTTTCCTGCGCCATCCTTTCTGAGGGCGCCAAGGACCTCTTTCTCTGTCCCTTCAATCTCAAGCACCTTGTTCCTTGCTTTCGCGCCCGAAACGAGCCTCACTTCCCTTCCGAGAAGCTTCCTGAGCCCTTTCAGGAGCGCCATGTTCGCTTTGTTTTCCTCTGCTTTCTCTTTCACGTACACTTTCCATCCGTTTTCACTATGCCCGATTCTGAATGCTTTCGCATTTGGAACCACACGCACGCTTAGTTTCATGCTTACACTTGCTTTGCTTTCTATGGATTCTTCAGAAGTAGGAGAGACATGAATATGAGCTGTGCACTGTTGACGCAACGGTCATAGCTCGAGGCTACCGCGGCCATCCTGTGCACAGCGTGAGCATTATGCCTTCCGGCATGCTAACGGCCAGCGTTGGCCCTTTCTTCCAGCAGGTCTACAATCGAAGGGAACACGTTCATGATGTCTCCTTCGCTTATCATTCCCACCAGTTCATTATTTTCATTTACCACAGGGAATCTTTTGAGGCTGTACTGCCGCATCATATTAGCGGTCTCCTCCAGGGTTGTACCCGGGCGGACCACCTTCAGCGGAGCGCTCATGATGTCCTTTGCGGTGATTTTTGAAGCATCTGCACCTTTTGCCACGACTTGGTGTATCACATCTTTCTCAGTAATTATTCCTTCAGCTTTCTTGTTCTTTGCCACCACTACTGAACCAATATCGTGAATCTTCATCAGTTTTGCAACTTCTGTTATGGGTGCATATTCTTCAATGGAAATAACATCTTTTTTCATTATGTCTCCTACTCTTATTTCCGAACCCATACGGTTCTCTTATTGCTGGAAAGGTTTTAAAACAAACCTTCCCGTCGTCACTCACTCGTTCTCTTATTCATAATACTGAACCTAACTCCTTATAAACCCTTCATTTCCCCCTTTCTAACACACTTGTTCAAAAGTGCAAAAAACAAGTGCAATATTACTGTTATATAAATATTGTCTGGAATGTTTTCGTCATGCAAAGCAAATCCAGCAAGGGCTCATTCAGCTTCAGGCATATGGATGAGATGATTGTTCTTTTGGCCGTTTTCTTTTTCATATTTGGATGCATAATTATCCCGGAGCCCCCGGTTCCCGTGGAACTCACTACTTTCTCTGACCTTTCCACGAGCGATAACCTCCAATTTGATTCTCCCGGGGATACAGACAGCTTCCAGCTGAATATCTCAAGATATGCAACGGTTGGGAACTCTTCGCGGCCCAGCCCAGATAATCCAGGAGTAATCCAAACCTTCTCCATGCAGATTTGCCCAACAGAGCACATGGGTTCAAATGCCTCAAACCTTACAATGCACTGGCCAACAGGAGGCTCAGTCCTTTTCTACCCCGGAACCCTTAGCTCGTGCCAGCAGGTTTTAGTAAATGCTTCTGAATTCAACAACTACCTGTCCGTTCATCAGGCACCTTCAATGGCCAATTTCGTTACTTATCTGATTGAAATCGCCATGAGTGGAGGAGGAGACCTTGGCCTGGAATGGGGAATAAGCCAGGAAAACCCCAAAATGCATGATGTTGATGAGCCGGTAACCTACCAGCTTTTGATAATTGAGCCTGCATTTCCTCCGGACCT
>JAQBFN010000013.1:0-38017 GCA_032123335.1 Microcaldota archaeon | reverse complement strand
GTTGCGTACATGAAGGTATATTGCATTCCGCTGGAAGTTGCATCTTCAGCAGAGCGCAACTGGACATACTCTCCACTCCTTCCCAATGAAGAGCCAAGTGCCTCAAAAATTGGGTTTCCAAGGTAATCTCCCGCCTCGTTTGCGAACCAAACTTCTGTGTTGCCGGTTGGAGTGGTGTAGCCCGCTGAATCAAAAATCCAGAAATAGCGCTCAGTTCCGTTGTGGTCATGGGTCACTTTCATGTTTCCGGATACCATCGCGCCCATTTCATAGGCATAAGAGTTGCCATCGTTTGCTTCTATGATAACAAGGGTTCCTGAGTCATCAAGCCCATGGAGCCAAACACACACACTTGCTGGAACCATTGTGTCTCCATAAGGAATAATTGAAATTCTGTCTCCTTGGAAAGCAGTTGAACTGCTTCCGAAGGGTGAAACTCCACTGATGCTGATTGTAAACTCTCCTTCCAGAGTATCAATATGCAAAGCGCCGTGCGTGCTTATTGAGCAGTATCCTGAAGGATATACGATTGAGAACGTTTCCGGGACTCCGGGGGCGCCTTCCACCTCCATCTGGATTTCATCCGGGTCTACTGTGTCAGTGTCTGTATCTGTGTCAGTATCAGTGTCAGTATCCGAGTCTGTGTCTGTGTCCGTGTCCGTGTCAGTGTCAGTATCCGAGTCTGTATCCGTATCTGTATCCGTGTCAGTATCCGTGTCTGTGTCTGTATCAGTATCGGTGTCTGTATCAGAGTACTTTCCGCCATCAGGATCCCCCATGAAAGCAGTTGGCATCTGGCCCTGGCATCCGGAAGAAAGGCATGCGGTAACGGCAAGTGCTGCTGCAGTTCCTGCGGCAACTCGGGCTACTCTGCTGTTCTTCATTTCAGCAAAAGTTGATGCAACCCCTGAAGCGAATATCCTGAACCCTTTTCCAACCGCAGTAAGTGCACGGCAGAACTTTCCAGGGTTTGCCCCATCCTGGAGCGGCTCAGTGTTGAATGGTTTAGGAGCAGAAATTTTCGTCTGAATATCAGCATTCCCAACACCAGCAATTCTTCGAACGTTTTGCATACCAATATACTATAGGGAAATGTTTTTAAACGTATCCATTTGTGGTTAAACATGGAAGTTGAGAAAACAGATTAATTACATAGAGTTAAATAAAGTTTGCAGAGATAAAACTCGTCAGCAGAAGACAAAAAAGCCGGAGCAATGCTGTGTTTTGGCGCAGCTTTTTGCTCCGAAGTAATACGCCCGTAAAAAGGTGCGCCGGAGTGGCGGTCAGATTCGCGCAAACGCGAATACCCGCCAAGTTGCTAACGCAACTTACCTCCAGCATTCGTTGCACTCATGCCGGAGTGGCGGAGCGGCCAAACGCGCCAGACTCAAGATACCGGGCCTCAGGGCCCATATGCGCAATCTGGTGGCTTAGTGCCTACGCAGGTTCGAATCCTGCCTCCGGCAATTTGCGAAGCAAATTGACGGCACTTGGACGGAAGTCCAAGCCTGCCGGCATAATCAAAAATTGACGGGCTGTGAACGGATCTTGAGCTTTGCTCAAGAGATGCGATTGTAGATTGCATAGAGTTCACTTAACCGGCATTTACGAAGTAAATGCTGGGATGCAACCGTAGTGCCAACGGAGGTTGCTTAACCGGTATTTTTTGCCTGCAAAAAATGACGGGATTTAACCGAAGGTCAAACAGACCGGCAATTTACTTTTTATTGTTTTGCTGCGCAATTCTATTGGTGAAGATTGATGTGTGCCCAGAAAACTGCTCCAAAAAAAACTGATTCTGTTGAGACCTTGAGAAATGATGCTATTGCATGGCTGGCATTGCAAATTGCGCGCCCAAAAGAATATGTTGAAAACCCGAGGCTCAGTAGGCACATTCACGGGCCGCTGGGAAGCGCAAATGAAATTTCTCTCAGGGCATTCTTCAAGAGGGGGAGTGGAAGCGAGTTCTACCTCACCTTTGATTCAATGGATGAGCTGGTGAAATTTGACAGGCTCCTGGAAAAGAGCGGGCTGTTTACAAACATTGACTGTTCTTTTGTAAAGAGAGATGACGGGAAGCTGGATGTTACTGTAACCCTTGACCCTAGGGAATTGACGCTTGCGGAAGCAAAAAAGCTGCTTGGTGCAAAGGAGAATACACTGCTTGGGATTGCTAGGAATGAGGGTGAGGGGCCAAGCGAATTCAGGCAAGGCATGGAAGAGGTAGGAGATATAGTAGAGGACAGCTTAGAGAACTATGACCCGCTTGGAGGCGGCATCCCCGCAAAAACAGGTGATTTAGATTATTTGTTTGCTTCTGGAGGAAAGCCAGTGAAAGTTCCCAAGAAAAAAGAAGAAGCGGGTTTCAGGGGATGGTACCTGAGCAGCAGCTCCGGGAACAAGGTGCCCATTTTCTCAAACAACTGGGAGAAAAACGAGGAGAAAAGAGAGAGGCTATGGAGCGAGCTTGTGGACAATGGGCAGTGCACATTCACAGTAAACAACAGGATACTCAGGAAGTTTGAGGATGCGGGGTTCAGGGAGCAGTTCCTTGGGCTTATAAGGAGCCGGGACATCAGTGAAGTAAAGATGACTATAACAGGAAACGAAATAACGATAACCAGGGGAATAAGCAAAAAAGACGTGATGGACAGGGCACTTGGCAGGAGGATATAATTAGATGTACCTGAAAGTGACCGAAAAGGAAGGGAAAAAGGTAGTTGCTGCGTGCGATACGGAGCTGCTTGGGCAGATTTTCGAAGAGGGGGATGCGGTTCTGGATTTGAAAACATATGCATCATTTTACAGGGGGGAAGAAGCAACTGCGGAAGAGGTTGCTGGGGCGCTTGCTAGTTTTGGCTCTGCAAACCTTGTGGGAAAAGAAGCGGTGGGGGTTGCACTGGAAAAAGGGCTTGCAAACGAGGAGGACGTTAAGTATATAAAGAACATTCCCCATTTACAGTTATACAGAGTATAAACAGCATTGGGGTGGGATATAAATGAAAGACGTAACTGTGATAGCACCGGATAAGGTAGGGCTTCTCGCAGACATTTCGTACATACTCGGGAAGGCCAAGGTAAACATAGAGTCCATTGCCGTAACCTCAGTTGGAGGAAAATCGGTTATTACCGTGCTTGTAAAAAACAGCCAGAAAGCAATGGATGTTCTCAAGAGGAACGGGTTCAAGGTAAGCTCAGGGAATGTGATCTTTGTAAAGATCTTGGATACGCCCGGAAAACTTTCCGAAGTTGCAAAAATGCTTGCGGACAGCAAGATAAATGTGGAGAACCTGAACCTTGTTTCCAGGGATGGGAAAGACAGCATAGTTGGGATAGCTGTGAACCGGCCCAGGAAAGCAAAAAAAGTTCTTGAGCAGTATCTTGTGGAGAATTCGGAAGTTGGCTACTAGATTTCCAACTCAGATTCACGTTCCGTGTAACCTCAGGTTACATCTGTTGAACAGAGTTCAACATCCGTGAATACGCTTGAAATTCTTTCAAATTTCAAGCTCTTTCTCTTTTTTATTTAATTTCCAGCCTTTTTCTTTTGCGAGCTTTTCCACTGGCCCCATACCGCTCCTGTCATATAGTTCCAGGATTTGCTCTACTTCTTCGTAATGTGCGTAGACATAGTCTGCTTTTTTCTTTGCATCTTCCTCTTCAACTGCGAGTTCCTTGAGCCTTTCTTCCTGGGATTCCAGCAGGTATTTGAGCTTCTCCAGCTCCTTGTCGTCCTCTTCTGCCTGCCCATCTTCGGCTTCGGGGATTCCATAGTATTCGTCCAGCGCTTCCGAAAGAGTTGGGAATTTTTTTCCTTTTCCGTAAAGGGAGTAGGATTCAGGAGTTTCCCCTGCATAAAGCACGCGGGGGGCGAGGCTCCCCATGAGCTTTCTGTATGCCTCTTCAATTGCTTCCTGCTCTTCTTTTGTGAGCTCGTTTAGGGGTTTTGAATCAGGAATATCTGCATCCTTGAGAATTGAACGCACATAGCTCATCCCCACATCCAGCGCGCGGAGCGCAGAGCCTACTGGGCTTTCGCTTTTGAGATTGAATATCTCTTCAAGGGTTTTGGTTTCGGAGGGCGGGGGTTTGTACACTGATTTCGCAGTAAGGGAACGGCTCTTCCAGTGTTTTCTGGAATAAACTGCAAGGATTTTTCCGTCCCGCACCAGAAGGAGGTTTCCTGTTGCGAACATTTCCGCAATCAGCTGGGTGCCATCAAAATCAAAGATGATTACGCGGTCTTTTTTGTGCTGGGAAAGCTTTGTGAGGAGCTTTCCCTTGAGCTCCTTTCGCACCTTCATTGCGAAGGGGGTGGCTTCGGGGGCCTGCTCCAGGTATTTTGTTCTGTGAAGGCGGATCCCGAGCTCGATTATGATGTTGTCCCGGCCGAACTTGAGGCGGAACTTTCCGTCTCCCAGCTCGTAGAATTTATCGTAGAATTTGCCTGCCAATGGCTGGAGCTCGCGGGCCATGAATGTGTAATCGAGATTTGCCATTGTGCGCATAGTGGAAAATATCCAAAGGAGAGGTTAAAAAGGGGTTTCTCCTCAAAGCAAGTAATGGACTACTTTTCAATTCTTAGTGGGAAGCTGGGTGCGGAGGAAGCTGAAACAAAAGTAAAGGAGAGGGTGGAAGGTTTCCACGGGCTTCTTACAAAGGAAGCTGCAGCGAAGCTTATTGCATCAGAGATGGGGCTTATTGAGCGGGAAGTAATGAAAGTTTCTGAATTGGTGGAGGGGATGGGCTCCGTGGATTTGGGGGTGGAAATAGTGGAGATTGGGCCGCTTAGGAGCTTTCCTTCCGGTGCTGTTTTGAGGGTGCTTGTTGTTTCTGATGGGAGCGGGGAGGCTTCCGTGAATTTCTGGGGGGATGAAGCGAAAAAATCTGGTGGGATGCACTTGGGGGATATGCTTGAGATAAAGAAGGGATACATGAAGATGGGGAAGGTGAATGTAGGGTACAAAACTACTTACTCTGTTGTGAAAAAGGCGGAGGTTACTCCTGTTTCTGAGGTTAAGGAAGGCGGAAAATTCATGTGCGTGGGGAAGGTGGATGAGATAAAGGGAAAAATTGGGAACAGCTTTGTGTTTTCGATTGAGGGGGTTCCGGTTTCTGTTGTGAATAATCCTTCCAAGGGAGAACATTTGCAGGTAGGGGATTCTGTGCTTCTTGAAGGGGTTGGATACAATGGAGCGGAGATACTCGTGGAAGGGAAGGCGAGGATGCTGCTGAAGAAAAACCGGGACAATATTTTCAGGGGGAAGCTTGAGGGAATTGAGTGGGACGGGGATAAAGCGGTGCTGGTTGCGGATGGTGAAAGATTTTCAGCGGAAAGGCACACCCTCATTAAGTTTTTAAACTTAAAAGACTTAAAGGAGGACATCGACCTGCACATGATAGTGAAGATGAAGCTGCCCGAGATAGCTGGGAAAGATGTTTTGATGATGTTCAGGAAAGGAAAGGATGGGAAAGTGGCTGAGCAGGCCGAATTAAGGTGATTAATGTGGGAGAAAAAAAATCAATTTATCTTAAGGTTGCAGAAGCGCTTACTAACGACGTGGGAAGAGGAATTGCGAGGCTTGGTGCAAAGACAAGGGAAGACCTGGAAGTTTCGAGTGGGGACGTAGTGAAGCTTTCCGGGAAGAAAACCGCGCTTGCGATTGTATGGCCTGCGCACCCCTCGGATACTGAGGAGGATGCAATCCGCGTTGATGGGATTCTTAGGCAGAATTCAGGAGTGGGGCTTGGGGAGAAAGTAAAGGTTAGCAAGACTGAGGCGAAAGAAGCAAAGAAGATTACGCTTGCGCCCCAGCAGCCGGTGAGGTTCCATGCAGGGTTTGACCAGTACGTAAAAAAGAAGCTGGTTGGGAAACCTGTGGTTAAGGGGAATGTGCTTCCGATTGGGGTATTCGGAACTCCGATTGGGCTTGTTGTGTTCACTACAAACCCTGCCGGTTCATTGATGATTACGGACAAAACAGAGATTGAGATTAAGAGTGAACCGGTGAAGGATCTTGCGAATGTTCCTTCGGTAACTTATGATGATGTTGGGGGCCTTGGGGAGGAAATCCAGAAAATCAGGGAGATGGTTGAGCTTCCGCTCAGGCACCCTGAACTCTTTGAAAGGCTGGGAATTGAGCCTCCAAAGGGAGTGCTTCTTTCCGGGCCTCCGGGAACAGGTAAAACCTTGCTTGCAAAGGCAGTTGCAAATGAAAGCGATGCGAATTTCTTTTATCTTGGCGGGCCGGAAATCGTAAGCAAGTATGTGGGTGAGAGTGAGCAGAAGCTGAGGCAGCTGTTTGAAGATGCGCAGAAGAATGCGCCTTCCATCCTGTTTATTGATGAGATTGACGCGATTGCACCCAAAAGGGAAGAGGTAACCGGGGAAGTGGAAAGGAGGATGGTGAGCCAGCTCCTTACGCTTATGGATGGGCTGAAGAACAGGGGGGAGCTGATTGTGATTGCGGCTACGAACCGGGTGGATTCGATTGACCCTGCGCTCAGGAGGCCTGGGCGTTTCGACCGGGAGATTGAGATTGGGGTCCCGGACAGGATGGGCAGGGAAACAATCATGCGCATACATACAAGGAATATGCCCCTTGGGTCGGACAAGACCCGTGAGAAAATAATCACTGAGCTTGCTGCGCTTACGCATGGATATACTGGAGCAGACATTTCCTTGCTTACAAAGGAAGCTGCGCTGCGTGCGCTACGGAGGCTCCGGACAGAGATGGAAAAGAAGAAAATCAACATTGATGAGGATGATGTTCCGGATGAGATTCTTGATGATTTGAAGGTTACATTGGACGACTTCTTTGAGGGGATGAAGGGGATAACTCCATCTGCATTGAGGGAAGTGTTCGTGGAAAGGCCCAATGTGCACTGGGATGATGTTGGGGGGCTTGAATCCATAAAAACTGAGCTCAGGGAATTGATTGAGCTCCCGCTGCACAGGCCGGAAGTGTTCGAGAAAATGGGGATACGGCCTGCGAGGGGAATCCTTATGTACGGACCTCCGGGCACGGGTAAAACTTTGCTTGCAAAGGCGATTGCAACTGAAAGTGAAGCAAACTTTATTGCGATAAACGGCCCTGAGATTTTCTCCAAATGGGTGGGGGAAAGCGAAAAGGTTACTCGGGAAATATTCAGGAAGGCGAGGCAGGCTGCGCCCTGTATTCTGTTTATTGATGAGATTGACGCGATTGCGCCTGCCCGCGGTGGAGGAGGCGGTGGGGGGCACATTGTTGCAGAAAGAGTAGTTGATACGATACTCAGTGAAATGGATGGATTGAGGGCCATGAAAAAGGTGGTAGTGGTTGCGGCAACCAACAGGCCGGACATGCTGGACAAGGCGCTTTTGCGCGCGGGAAGGTTTGACCGTGTTGTGGGAATTCCCCTGCCTGATCTAAAGACAAGGGAGGAAATATTCAATGTGCACACAAAGAAGATGCCGCTCAGGGGAGTAAGCATCAAGAATCTCGCATCAGTAACTGAAAATTATTCCGGTGCAGACATTGAGAACCTTTGCAGGGAAGCGGGAATGATGGCGATACGGGAGGACAAAGACCACGTTAGCTCCAAGGACTTCGAGAATGCGCTCAAGGTTATTGGTTCCAGGGTTGGAAAGCAGGATGTTGAAAGCGTGGAGAAGTTCAAGAAGGAACTTGGGGATCATATGTACAGGTAAGGATTATGCTTGCAATTGAAGGAGTAAAGCTGATGGTTGCGCTTTTCGCGGTTGCCCTTATTGCGTTTGCTCTGGACCCGGGGATGGGGCTGCTTACGCTTGCGAAATTCATGGCTGCGGCCTTCGGGATTTCGCTTCTTTTTGTGCTTGGGTACCCGCACGTGCGGGGGGTGAAGAAGGGGGACAATGTGCAGATTATGAAGGGTGCGCTTCCCCAGTTTCTTGGGTTTACGGGGGTTGTGCTTGATGACGGGAGGATTAGTGATGAAGTGCGCGTAAAGCTTTCGAGGGGAAGGGAAGCGATAGGGATTCTTGAGAGCTACCAGGGGCTTTTCTCGCATGCGCGCGTAAAGCTTATGTACGAAGAGAGAACGCAGGTGATGAGATGATAGGGATAAGCAACCAGGAAGCAAAAGAAATTCTTATTTCGGTTATTGCTATTTCGTTTGCGCTTTCCATAAACTCGATTGGAATATTTGCACTTCCTGGGGCAATGCAGGAGTTTGTTTCGCTTTCTTCATTCTTTTTGGTTGCGCTTGGCATGGGGTTCATCCTGCATGAGCTGGCGCACAAATTCACTGCGAATTACTTTGGGCATTATGCACAGTTCAAGATGTGGACGAAGGGGCTTGGGTTCATGTTCCTGCTTGCGATCCTTCCCACCAGGTTTATGTTTATTGCTCCGGGTGCGGTTTATATCCACGGGGATGGAAGGCCGATAACCAAGAAGGAAAATGGAATAATTTCGATTGCCGGGCCTGTGACCAATGTTGTTATTGCGATTCTGGCTATTGGTGCGCTTATGGTGAGCGGGCCTGCAGTGCTCAGCGCACTGGGCGGGATTGAACTCTGGTCCTCAATTGCATGGATAAACACCTTCCTTGCGCTTTTCAACCTTCTTCCGATTTATCCTCTGGATGGGAGCAAAGTGCTTGCATGGAACCCAATTATTTATGGGGCATTTGCATTGTTTACGCTTGCCCTGTTTTTCACATTTGGGGGCTTCTGATGCGGGGAGCTGAAGCTGTTCTTGTGCCTGCGAAGTTTCTTGGGGAGGATGTGCTGAGGAAAGAGAGAAGGAAGAAAGGGTATCGAATTGAGGAGATTGATGAGGGGATACGGCTGGGGCGTACGCGGAGGGAAGCGAGGCTGCTGCACAAAGCAAAGCTTGCTGGTGTTTCCTGCCCAACTGTTTATGAGGTTGGTTTGGATTATATTGTGATTGAACGCTTGAATGGGAAAAAGCTATCTGAGAAGAAAGGTGAGCTGGAGAAAGCGGGGAAGGTTCTTGGGAAACTGCACTCTGCAGGAATTCTGCATGGGGATTTTACTCCATATAATATTCTTGTGGATTCTTCCGGGCTGCACGTGATTGATTTTGGGCTGGGCTCATTTTCAAAGAAGATTGAGGGAATGGCAGACGATGTTATTACTATGTTGCGGGGGATTAAGGAAAAAGAGCACTTTTTGAGGGGATACAGGAAATTCTCCGGGGCAAAGGAAGTTCTTGCGAGAATAGAGAAAATTGAGAAACGGGCTCGTTATAGGTAAGTTTTAAAAAGAAAGTAAGCGCTAATTAATGCGGTGGGCTAGATGGGGTCTAGGGGTCCCTTTCCGCAAATCCCCTTTAGGCGGGTCGAAGCCCTGAAGCGTGATTTGTTCTTCATGCGTCCTTTGTCTTAGGCGTTGAAGTCTTCCCTTTCAGGATGGTAGCTTTGTGCGAACCTGGTCAGACCGGAAGGAGCAGCCATAAGCGCTCTGCGCCATGCTTGAGAGACCGGAGATGGAGCTGATGGCGATGGCTCCGTGTGGAGAATAGGTTGCAACTTAGGGAGCCCACCACTCATTTTTCAAAAAGCGGAAGCGTGAGCATAATGTCTGGGCCTTCATTTTTCTTACCAGTATTGAAGGTTATTGTCAACTGCTTCCCACCAGCTCCTTACGATGTTCCTTACCTTGGAGCGGATTTCTGTTCTGTCCACAATTGAGTAGAGGAATTCATATCCGCCTCTTGTGCGGTTGTGCTGGGAGCGGGAGAGGAGTCCCCTTTCAACAAGCTTCAGTGAGGCTTTCTGCACGGTTGTGCGGTCCAGGCCGGTCTTTTGGGAGAGGGTTGCGAGCGTAACCTGCTTTTTGAGGGCCATGTATTTTTTGAATACCCTGTATTCGGCGCGCGTGAGGCCGAGGGAGCACTTTACTACTTCATCCAGGTCTATTTGCTTGCATGCAAATTCCATGATTATCACCTATGATAGAGTTTGGAACATACGAAATTTAAAAGGAAACGAACTAGTGAGAGAAATTCTGGAAAGTGGAACATCCGGTTAGGTTTTGCCTTTTTCTGCTGCCTTCAGCACATTCTTCAGTAAGCAGGCAACGGTAAGCAAACCAACGCCTCCGGGAACAGGGGAGACCCTTGCTTTTTCCTTTACTTTTTCAAAGTCAACATCCCCTACGAGCTTTCCATCCACGCGATTAATTCCAACATCGATTACCGCAGCGCCTTCGCGCACCATATCTTCGGTAATTAGCTTGGGCTTTCCTACCGCAACCACAAGGATTTCTGCGCGCTTTGTGTGCTCGCCCAAGTCCCTGGTTTTGCTGTGGCAGATTTCAACAGTTGCGTTTGCATTGAGAAGAAGCGCGGCCATCGGCTTCCCGACCATGCTGCTTCTCCCCACAACAACTACGTTTTTCCCTGCAACATCTATTTTGTAGTGGGAGAGCATTTCCATTACTCCCATTGGGGTAGCTGGAACAAATGTGGGGTTTCCCCCAACAAGCTTCCCCAAGTTCTGGGGGTGGAGCCCGTCCACGTCTTTCTCCGGGTAAATTAAATCAAGAATCCTGTCCGCATCAAGGTGGGGCGGAAGCGGAAGCTGCACTATGAATCCGTGCACCAAAGGATCAGTATTGAGCTTATGGACAAGTTCCAGCACGTCATCCTCTGTCGCGGTTTCAGGGAGGTGGTGCTCTGTACCGCTTATCCCAACTTCCCCTGCACGCTTGAGCTTGCTATTTACATACACTTCGGATGCGGGGTCGCCCCCTACGCGCACTATTGCAAGCCCTGGCTGGAAACCAAGTGCTTCAACCCTCTCCTTAACTTCCCGGAGTATTTTTTCAGCCACCGGGTTTCCTTCGAGTATCATGGAAAAATTAGGGCTTAACTGGTTAAAAAATGTTCTTGATGGCAGATGTGTGGGAAGGTGTAACATTTAAAAACAAAATCAACCATATACTATAAACATGCCAGAGTGCCCGATAGAGCAAGCGCAGACCAGAATTTTAGTGGCAATTGCAGAGGAGGGAAAAGAATCCACGGTGAACCTTTCGGCTGCTTTCAGGGAAGATGAAATTACGCGGGCAGCGATGAGGGGCCTTGTTTTTGAGAAGGTAGGTGCATTCGCAAGGAGCGTAATGCTGGAATCAATGGGGAATGCGGGGAGCCCTGAAGATGTGGAAAAAGTGCTGATGCACCTTCTGGGCCACGAAAAAGTAAGCGGCAGGAAAAAATACGCAAATGGGCTCTGTAATTTTGGGGATACTGTATTTCCATACCGTGCTGATAAGGATGAATGGGTGCGCACCAGCGCTCTTGCTGCAGTGGAAAAGATACTGATGCGGGAGGAGGGTGCAAAAATCACCCCTGAAACCGAGAGGGTGCTTGTGAAATGCATGTTCATGGACCCTTCGGAAAATGCAGGGAAGGCGGCTGCAAGGGTCCTTTCGGCAAATTCTTCCATGGAAGGATTCAACTTCTTTTTCATCCTTCTGGGCAATGCTGAAAAAATGAAGAATGCTGCAGCCATGCAAAGGGGGGAGAAAGCGCTCGCAGGCATAATTGAAAGCATGAAGAAAAACCGGGTGCGGGGCAGCTTCCTGATTCCGCTCATCAAGCTTTGCGAAGGAAGCGAAAAGATGTGGAGGATTGCGGAGGATGCCATTGTTGAGCTGTTCGAGTCTTCGGACATGAAGAAGGAAATTCAGAATAGGGTATTCAAGGAAAAGCTGAGGAGGATCAACCTGGACAGGGAAAACGATGATGCAAACATCCCGCTCCAGCGCATCGAGCGCGCAATCAATAGGATAGGGGAGGACCATACCTCCCGCATAAAAGGAAGGAAGAAAAAAATGACAGCGGAAGGCGAGCTTAACCCCAAGGAACTAATGAGGCCCCCCGCAAAAATGAAAATGAGGGCCGAAATGGAGGAAACTCCGATGATTTCGAGAGGTCCTGTTGTGGATAAAATATTGGGGGTCGGGCGCGCAATCAAAAGGATAGTTAAAGGTCCCCGTAAATAGGGAACCTGTCCATAAGCTCTTTTACTTCAGATTTTACTTTGGCATGAAACTCTTCATCTTCTGGTTTTTCAAGCACCCTTGCAAAGAGCTCTGCAACTTCCTTCATTTCTGCTTCCTTCATTCCGCGGGTAGTAACTGCGGGGGTTCCTACGCGAATTCCGCTTCCTACAAAGGGCTTTTCGGTATCATAGGGAATAGTGTTCTTATTCGTGATTATGCCTGCATTTTCCAGCGCGTTCTGGGCGATTTTCCCATTCAGGCCCTTGGATTTCACATCTATGAGGATGAGGTGGTTGTCCGTGCCTCCGGAAACAAGGCGGAACCCGTGCTTCTGGAGCTCTTCCGCAAGCGCCTTTGCGTTTTTTACGATTTGGGCTGCATAAACTTTGAATTCCGGCTGCATTGCATTATGGAAGCATACTGCCTTTGCTGCGGTTATGTGGTCGAGCGGGCCCCCCTGGGAGCCCGGGAAGACTCCTTTGTTTATGAGCTTGCAGTGCTCCTCCTTTGCAAGGATGATTGCGCCCCTTGGGCCCCTGAGGCTCTTGTGCGTGGTTGTTGTGATTACATCTGCGTATGGGCCTGCGGGCATGTGGGCGCCCCCTGCAATCAAGCCCGCGATATGGGCTATGTCACAGAGGAGGTAAGCGCCGCACGCATCTGCGATTTCACGGAATTTATCGAAGTAAACTGTGCGGGGATATGCGGTGTAGCCGCAAACAATCACCCTGGGCTTCACTTCCTTTGCCTGCTCCATGATCGCATCGTAATCAAGCTGCTCGGTTTCCTTATCTACACCGTAGCTTACGACGTTGTAGAGCTGGCCCGAGAAATTCACGGGGCTGCCGTGGGTAAGGTGGCCCCCCTGGTCCAGCTTGAGGCCCATAAGCGTGTCGCCTTCATTCATCAGGGCGCGATAAGCTTCGAAGTTTGCAGAGGAGCCGGAGTGGGGCTGCACATTTGCGCATGGCATCCCAAAGAGCTTTGATGCACGCTCGATTGCAAGGGTTTCAACCTGGTCAATGATTTCGTTCCCTGCGTAATACCTTTTTCCGGGGTATCCTTCAGAGTATTTGTTTGTGAGCACTGAGGCGGATGCCTCAAGGATTTCTTTTGGTGCGTAATTCTCAGAAGCGATTAGATCCAGTGTATCTATCTGCCTCTGGAGCTCCTGTTCAACAAGTGAAAATACCTCTGGGTCTTTTTCTTTCAGCGCCATGAATGTTCCTCCCGCATTAATCTTCAATGTTAAGTATTTAAAGAATAATCCCATAAGGTTGGGTTATGCTCAATGAAACTAACGAAACGATGGCTGCGGTTTCCGGGCCTTCGCCCTTATCCGAATTCGTGGCGCCGTTTGTAACGGAGTACGCTGATGTGATTCCGGGGGGGAACACCACGCTCGCTGTGATTGCCTTTGCGATTCTTGCAGTTATTTTCTACACTGTGGTGATGGCGGTATTCCAAACGGTCAAGATGATGACAAGGAAGACCAAGACCACTCTGGATGACCACCTCATAAAGAACCTGAGGAGGCCGATGAAGTGGATCTCGGTAATCCTCGCAGCATATCTTTCGCTGCAGCTCTTCTATCCTGCACTCAACCTATGGGGGCATGGGCTGGACAACATCTTTACAATCATATTCATAATTGCGGGAACCTACACCGTGAACGGGCTGTTCAGCGCATTCATGGGCTGGTACGGGGAAGAGATGGCTCCGAAAACAGACAGCAAGTTTGATGATGAAATATTCCCGCTTTTCAAGAAAATCGGCAGTGCGCTTATCTACGTAATGGGTTTGACCATTGTGCTGAGCACGATGGGAATAGAGGTTTCCGCATTGATTGCAGCCCTGGGAGTTGGAGGCCTTGCAGTTGCGCTTGCGCTGCAGGATACGCTCAGCAACTTCTTTGCGGGAGTGCACCTACTTGCGGACAGGCCGGTGCGTCCCAGGGACTACATCAAGATAGACGGAACCGAGATTATGGGGACCATTGAGGAGATTGGGTGGAGGAGCACCAGGATAAAGACCTGGGACAATAATATTGTCTATGTGCCCAACTCAAAAATGAGCGCAAGCATACTAATCAACTACTTCAACCCGAACGAGGAAATGGGATATGCAATGAGCTTCGGGGTAAGCTATGATGATGACCCTGAAAAAGTGGAGAAAGCGCTCTGGGAAGCACTGAGGGCAACCTCAAAGAAAACGGGCAAGATTGTGGATGTGGATAAATCCACTATCCGCCCGAATGCATTCCTGGACAGTGCGATTGAGTACAAGGTAATTGTAAGGATTCCTGTGTACGGAGACAGGTTTGGGGTGAATGGAGAGCTTGTAAAGCAAATCTTCTATGTGTTCAAGAAAAAGGGAATACGCATACCTTACCCAACCATGACGCTCCATATGCATGAAGAAGGGAAAAGGGAAACGAAGAAGAAATAGGATTAGGGGAATTAATCTTCGTCCCCTGATTTCCTGAAAAGCTTCGTAATCTTTCTTTTTATCGTAGTCGGGATAGGCACGGCCATGTCCATGAACTCTACGGTAAGCTCATCCTTGTTCTCATCGATTTTGGTTACCTTGGCCTTGTCTCCCTTGAATGCTCCGCTCTTGATTTCCACGATGTCCGCGAGTTCAATTGTGAGGGCTGCGGGCTTCTCGGCAGTTACCATTTTTTCCACTTCGGAAAGCGCGATGGCCTGCTTCAGGATTCCTTTTACGTGGCGGGTTTTCTGCGCGAGATGCACCGCATCGTTTTCTGTTGCAGCCTCCACAAACAGATATCCCTTTACGTTTTCGGGAACCAGGATTGAGTAGATTGAAAGCTTCTGCGCCTTTGACTTTTTCTCAAGCATCTGGGAAACGATTTTTTCCTGTCCGGTTGTTACCCTGAATATGTATATCATGAGCTCACCTAAATGAAGCTGAATATCAGGTACATCAGCATACCAAATGACCCTATTACTAAGAGCCCAAGCCCGGTAACCTTGACAATCTCGTTAAGTTCCTTCCTGGTTGGCTTTTTTGCAATGTGGAGTACCCGCATGCACCTGTTGATAAACGTCATGGATATCATGTTTTCACCCGATTATGTCTAAATCTATATCCTCCAGGCCTTCCGGAACCCTTTCCTGGATTCCGTACTTGGGGAATTTCACGCCTCCGAGAACCACCAGCACCTTGATTGAGGATTTTTTGAGGTCTTGCTCAATTCTTGCTCCCCAGATTATGTGCGCGTTGGGGTGGATTCTCTTGGCAGTTTCAGAAACTATAAGCTCTGCTTCCTTGAGGGTCATGTCCTCTCCGCCCACTACGTTTATAAGTGCGCGGTTCGCGCCCTGGATTTCAGAGTCCAGGAGCGGGGAGTTGAGTGCGGTCTCGATTGCAATTGTGGAGCGCTCGTCGCTCTTTGCATCGATTGATGCTTCCCCGAGGCCAATTACTGCGTAGCCTGCATCCGAAAGGATTGTCCTCAGGTCTGCAAAGTCCACGTTCATCATGCCGGAGCATGTAATGAGTTCCGCAATTCCCTTTACTGAGCCTGCGAGAACCTCGTCGCATACCTTGAATGCGGTGTTGAGCGGGAGGTCCGGGGCGATTGAAAGGAGCTTGTCGTTGCGGATTACTATGAGTGTGTCGGTGTATTTCCTGAGCTTTTCGAGGCCCTGGAGCGCGTTTTCCATCCTGATTCTCCCTTCTGAGGAAAACGGGAGGGTAACTACTGCGATTGTGAGTGCGCCCATGCTTTTGGAAATCTCTGCGATTAGGGGGGCTGCACCTGTTCCTGTGCCTCCTCCGAGGCCACATGTAATGAAAACCATGCTTGCGCCACTCAACGCCTTCTTCATCTCCTCTGCGCTTTCTTTTGCTGCGTTGAGCCCGATTTCAGGGTTGCTTCCTGCCCCCCTTCCTTTTGTGAGCTGCTTTCCGAGAAGGACTTTCTTGTTTGCCTTTACCCTGAGGAGGTGGTGCGCATCGGTGTTCATGCCTACGAGGTTCATGTCTTTTATTCCAAGCTCAAATAGCCTGTCGAGTGTGTTTGAGCCGCTTCCTCCTGCTCCGACCACGTAAACCTTGGGCTTGCTTTGCTCTATGAACCTGAGGATTTCTTCATCATCGGTTTCTGTGCTTGAGTTGCCTGAGAGCTCTTTTGCAAGCTGAGTGTCAGTGGGGGGCTTTGAGGGCTTTAGGGGCTCTTCTTTTGGAATTTCCACAGGTGCACTTGGTTCGGGTTCCGGGGCAGGTGCCTCGGGCTCCTGGGCGGTTACTTCCTCTGCAACCTCGTCCATCTGGGCCTCTTCTTTGGACTCCTGATTCATTATCTGCTGTGCAATTTCTTTTGCAGCTTGTGCCTGGGCGGCTTCATCGTCTGTCAATATAAACACCTCTAAGAGAAGTAAGTGCCTATTAAAATATTGAGAAATATTTATAAAGGAGGGAGAAAGGGGGCGCCCCGTAAAGTGTAGCTCGTGCCTTTAGCGACTGATATATATCGATAGTAGATGGAGCGGAAAACCGCAAAAGAGCTACGCTTTACGCCCTCACTGGGATTCGAACCCAGGTTTCAAGCTCCGCAAGCTCGTGTCCTATCCAGGCTAGACTATGAGGGCATTAAAACACCGTAGATGGTGCGAGTATTGATTGAGGCTGGAAGGTTTTATATTGATTTGCAAAACAAGCACAGCAAGCCAACCTTTAAAAAGAAGTCTCATCCATAATCCAATAACTTTTTCGGTGAATTGATATGACTAAAAGATGTTTAACATGCGGAAAGCTGGCAAAGGAGTTTGCTGAGTTTCCCTGCCCTGAATGCGGGAAACACCTCGTGCGCTGCTACCACTGCAGGGAGACACGGAACAAATACGCATGCGAGTGCGGATTTGAGGGACCATGAGGTGATCTGGATGGGACAGGTAGCGGTAACAATTAAGGTTTTTCCTGAAAACCCTGAGAAGCTTGAGGAAGTGAAGGAAGCAGTCAAAAAGATTGTGAATGTGGCCAAGATTGGGGAAGAGCCCATCGGGTTCGGACTCGTGGCTGCAATAATCACTTTCGTTATGGAAGATGCAGGCGGGCTTGATGAGATTGAAGAAAAAATCGGCGCCCTCCCTGAAGTGAGCCAGGTCCAGGTCGTAGGCGTAGACAGGATCTAGTGCTTTTCTTCTATTATCAATTCTTTCTTTTTCTCTTTCCTTATGAATAGGAAGTAAACGTATGCGATAAGGAGTATTATGAAAAGGCCTCCTGCTGCATATGCAAGTGTTGGCTCATCCTTTGAATCTATTGTGAATTCCTCTGTTGTGTAGCCCGGGCGCTCAACTTTTACAGTTTGCATGCCTGGGGGAAGGGAGATGGTGATTGTGCCATCACCTTCGAAAGCCTGGCCTCCTGCGGTTATTTTAAGCCCGCTTACTGGGAGGCCCCTTGAATCAATTGCTTCAATCTCAAATTCAGTATCCGCTTTAACTGAAGAGGGATAGGAAATGGTCATGAGTTGCTCAATTGTTCCCTGGACGTGCACAATGGAGATTTTTGTGTATGGCTCCGTTTCTGCACCCGTGGAATCAGAAACCCTGCACTCAATATCAAGAATTCCATATTCGTAGATGGAGGTGTCCAGGTTGTATTCCCAATCGGTTCCATTGAGCGTTATCCATTCCCCACCGTTTATCCTGAGGTCTGTGTTGGGGGACCCATACTTTGAGTAACTCAGGCCGGATATGGGTATTTCAGCATCCCCCACCTGCTCATCAAGCTCAGGGTAAATGATGCTGCACGCCTTGGAGGAATCAATTCCGTAGAGCCTTCCCTCTTCAGTTCCAACGATTATGTTTGCATTGAGGAATGTGGGCGGGCTGGGCCAGTCCAGGAAAGTGTTCTTGAAGAGAATTGTGCCATCTGAAGGGTCGACTGCATAAAGGCTCCTTGTGGTTGTGAGGTAAAGGACATCACCGGTTGCAGAAGCGGAAAGGTACATCTTATGAGTAACCTTTCCATCAAGGTCTGCAGACCATTCGATTTCCCCCCCTGAAACCGCATAAACATGATTTTCGGAAGTTCCCACGATTACTTTTCCGAGGGATTCAACCGGGGTTGTGCTTATCTGCTCAAAGAGGTTAACCTTGGATTTTTCCTGGCCATTGAACATGTCCAGGCCGTAAAGAAGCCCTTCCCCTGTTCCCACATAAAGAGTATTTGCAACCAGGGTTGGAGGCGTGTCCCACATGTGGCCCACTTCTGCTTTCCAGAAGAATGCGCCGGTTGTCCTCACCACATAAACATAATCATTATACCCGAAGATTACGTAGCTGGGGGTAGCAAGGGGAACAGTAACTGGATAGAAAAGTTCGGGAGGTGCAACACCTGCATTTTCGATTCCGGGTGCAAAATTCCATGCGAGAGTCCCATCGGAATTAAGTGCCTGGATTCCGTTTTTATCTGCTACATAAACCTTGTCAGAGGCTGCAACGCCCCTTATCCCGGGGAGAGAAGTTTCCCACTGAAGGGCCCCATACTGGTCAAGGGCGAATACCTTGTTTTCGGTTGCAATTATGATGCTTCCGCCAAGGGAAACAGGGTCGGAAACGACCGGGTCAACTACATTGTAGGACCATTTTACGAAGGGGGGTTCAATAGAGTAAACCTTGCCTCCGGATGTTCCAACAATTACCCTGGAGCCGTGTACAAGCGGCTGGGTGCTTACTCCTGAACCTGTGTCAACTTTCCAGGCTTCCCCTGCAAAGGAAAGGGAAAGCACCAGGAGAAGGAGTATCGCTATTTTCATTTGCCCGCCACTAGAGAATCATGTTTTCCGTCGTCAATTTCCCGGATTACCTTTCTTGCGTCCTTGCCTTCAATTGTTATGCCAATGCTCTTGCAGGTGCCTGCAGCTTCTTTTAGGGCTTCCTTGAGGCTTTTCCCAAGTAAGATGTCCTGCTTCTTTTTTACCACATTCAGGAGCTTTTCCAGGGAGATGTCTCCCACTGCTTCTGCGGTTCCTGCTCCCTTGGCAACACCGGCTTCTTTCTTGATCAGGTCTGATGTCTTTTCTGCCATTGCTATCAACTCTATCTCTTACCTTCATAATTTCTTATTATAATTTTAAAGGGTTTGCATTCGGCTCCCCGGACAGGAATAAATAAAAAGGCGCCATCCGAGATGCTTGGATATGCCTGGGAAGTTTCCCACGGTCGGTTTTGAGACTGAATTTTTCACAATCGATGAACGTGGAGATCTGGTGAACAAAGTAGATATGCTTACGGATTTGCTTAGGGATAAAAGGAGGATATCCAGCCATATTCAGGAAGAGGTTTTCCACTCTATGCTTGAGCTTGGCGCCTATCCTGGCAGGAGTCTGCGTGGGGTGTGGCTCAGGTATCTGGAAAACCTGAGAAAAGTGGTTGATGTGGGCGAAGAGCACGGAATAAAGCTGCTCCCGCTTGGCACATATCCCGGAAAGTGCAGGCCCAAGATGCGGAAGAGCTCCTGGTATACTGCACAATCTACGTTCCTGGGGAAGCAGAAATTCTCCAAGGGCATTCGCATCTGCGCTTTCCATTCACACTATTCCCTGCCCAAGGGGGTGATTGGAAAAAACACCAGGCAGATACGCTCCCTCAGGTATTCCAGGGCAAAGAGCATATTCCTCAACCAGTATAATTTTCTTGTTGCAGCCGACCCTGCATGCCTTACCTTCTGCCAGTCTTCCCCGTTTACTGATGGCGAGCATTTTGCAAAGGATTCGAGAGCGATGCTTTATAGGGATATGGCGCTGGAGGAGAATGGCAGAAGGGTATATGGGCTTTTTGCTGAGCACCCCCTGTTTGGTGGGCTCCCTAATTATGAATACACGCTGGCGGACCTGAAGAATATGTCTGCAAAAAGGAAGCGCAGGTTCATAGAGGTGATGCATTCAAAGGGGCTAAAAGTTCCTCCAAAAATTCAGAGTGTATCTGATCTGAAATTCATGTTCGGCTCAATCCGGGTGAACAGGGTGGGGACAATTGAATACAGGGGAACGGACATGAACCACCCTTCGTACATACTCGCCACTACTTACCTGATTAAGCTCGCGCTGGATGCGATTAAAAGCCAGGATCTCCAGATGCTTCCATCAGATATTGGGCTGAAGAACCCGTTCAGGAGGGAGGGGGACACTGTTTACCTTCCCCCGTTCTACAAGATTAAGTGTGTTGAGAAGCTCTCCACCATCCGCGGGCTTGAAAGCAAGAGGGTGCATAATTACTGCTCCGCACTCTTCAATTTTGTAGTGAGGAATACAAAGAAAACGAAGATGAAACAGCTGCTTCCCATCTCGCAGATGCTCCGCAAAAAGAAGACTGTTTCCGATGAAATTCTGAAGTTTGTGAAGAAAGAGGGATACACTCCGGATTCTGTTCCAAATGAGATTTTGAAGGAAGTTGCGCTCGTGCAATCTGAGCGGCTTTCTAACGATGTGGACGAAACGATAAAGCTGCTTTCAAGGTAGCTAAAGGGATTTCATTAGTTCTTTTACTTCTTTTGCATCCACACGAAGGCGATAATTTTTCATTATTTCCCCGAGGTTTTTGTTGTGCTCCAGGATTAATTTTTTGAGCTCCTCTCCTGAGATTTTGTGGAGCTGCCTTTCCTCAAGGATTTCCTGCACTCCTTTTCCTTCCGCCATTGCAGGGAGGATTTCAATTATTGCGGACTTTACGAATTCGCCTTTCAGGTAGTGCTCGAACAATTCTGTGAGTGTGGTTTCAGGGGTTTTGATTTCAACCCCTTCCCTGCGCAAGGCAACCAGCGTGTCTTCCAGGGTTGCGGCTGCAAGCATTGATTCCACTCCCATCTCCACCAATTTCTCAAAGGTTTTGAGGTGCCTGGATTTGAGCATTCTTTTTGCCATTTCAGGGTTCAGGATTTCACTTAGTTTCTTTTTCTTTGCATCAAGGCCTTCGCCTGCCTGCTTTTTGGAATCGATGAGGGTTGTTTGGGTTATGTCTATTGCGCGGATGTCTGTTTCGGGATACATACGGGCCTTTCCGGGGAGCGGGCGCATATATGCACTGGTCCCGTCCGGGTTGACCTTGCGGGTTTCCCCGGGGATTTCACGGAGGGCTGCACGCTCCTTTATCCTTGCAAGCGCCATCCTTGCGGTTCCCTCTTCCGCAACCACCAGTACAAATGCATCTTCAGCCCCAAGCGCAAGGGCTTCCAGAATCTTTGTGAACTCTTCGCTGCTTATTTTGTATTTGGAAAGCTCTTCATCGCTGTGGATTATTCCTTTTACTCCTGCGGTTTTTGCATAATCTGCAAGCTCGGTGCCGTAGCGCTTTTCGGGCTGGAGTTCGGTTCCAAGAAGGCCTTTGTGGCCCAGGAGTTTGAATCCCATTACGCGCTGTCCTGCAACTAATCCACGGTTTATCAGGCCGGATTCCGTGTTTGCGAAAATTTCTGTGAGGTCTGTAACCTGGGGGTTTTCATCGGGTTGCACATCCCTTAGTTTTTCAAGGAGCGCAAGCAGGCTTTTCTGCCGGTTCACTTCAATTTCAACTATTTTCGGGATTAACTTGAGGTCCTGTACGCCCTTTATCTCTACGCGGGCTCCTCCGGGAATGGAGATGTTTACATCCTGGCGGATTGTGCCCAGGCCACGTGCAGCCTTTCCTGTGGCACGCAAAATCATTCCGATTTTTTCCGCGACTTCCCTGCAGTGCTCTCCGCTTATGATGTCCGGGGAAGTTGCAATCTCTATGAGGGGGATTCCGAGCCGGTCCAGGCGGTAGTGCTTTACTCCGCTTTTTTCTGTTTCAATTATTCCTGAGCTTTCCTCTTCTACTGCAATTGTGTCTATTCCTACCTTCCCTTGGGAGGTTTCCATGGAGCCGTTTGTTGCGATTAGGGCGGTACGCTGGAACCCGGAGGTGTTGCTTCCATCCACTACTATTTTGCGCATTGTGTGGACCTGGTCAACTATGCGCATATTCAGCTGCTGCGCAACCCCCAGAACCAGGAGGAGGGCTTCATTGTCTATGGGGAGCGGGGGTTCCTCATCCGTTTCCACCAGGCAACAGTTTCTCCTGAAGGCATCGTACCTGAAATCCAGCTGCTTCTCCTGCTCAAGGCGGGCTGCGCGGTCCAGTTCGCCCATTTCGGATTCGCTTGCGCGCAGGTTGCGGATTATCTGCAGGTCTGGTTTTTCATCTTCGGAAAGGGTTGAGGGGCAGCGGCAGAAAAGCTTGCCTGTGTCCAGGCGCTGGTGGATTTCTATCCCGCATTTGAGTATTGGCTCTTCCATTCAGACCACGCTCCTTGGGGTAATGTCTCCTGCAATTGGATCCAGCATTTCCTTTTCAACTTTTTTCGGGTCTTTTTCATGCCCTAAAACCCAGCAGAGCTTTGCGTAGGCGGCTTCAGGCGTCCAGTCTGCATCGCTTCCGATTACACCTGCTTCCTGGAGCATCCTTCCGGCTGTGTATACGTTTAGGTTGACCCTTCCAAAGATGCACTGGCTGGACATAACTACAGGGATTCCTGATGCGCAGAGTGCTTCGATTTCAGGGAGTACGCTCTTTACGTGCTTTGCCTTGAACGGGTCGGTTGCAACATGGCCGAGTCCTGTTCCCGCAATAACTATCCCATCGTAATCCGCTAGGGAATCCAGGATTTTTGGGTTCATGCCTGGGTAAGTGTAAACAAGTGCAACATTTTCGCTTACCTCGTTGTTGAATTTGAGCTTTCCTCCGCGGTCGCTGTAGTTGCACCTTGGCTCAAAAAGCTCCTTCCTGAAGTCCACTTTTGCAAGAGGTTTTACTCCAATGGATTGGAATGCGTCCCTGGAGGATGTGTGCATCTTGCGCACCCTGGTACCCAGGTGGAAGTAAGCATAATCATCGTTTGTGTCTGCGTGCATGCATATGCCTACCTGGGCGATTGGGCCTTTTGCAGTGTAGGCTGCATTGAGGATATTGAGGCGCGCATCTGTGGATGGGCGGTCAGGGCTCCTCTGTGCGCCCACTAGAACTATGGGGACTGGGGTGTCCTGGAGCATGTACGAGAGTGCTGCGCTGGAGTAGTGCATTGTATCCGTTCCGTGGAGGATTACTACCCCGTCCGCTCCCTGCTCGATTTCCTCCTTGATTGAGTTTGCTGCGATGGACCAGTGCTTTGGAGACATGTCCTCCGAGAGCATGGCGAATAATGATTTGGTGTGGAAAGAGCAGATTTTTTCAAGCTCGGGAAGGTTGTGCATCAGTTCCCCGGGGGTTGTGCTGGGGAATACTGCACCGGTTTTGTATTCTACGCGGGAGCAGATTGTTCCGCCCATGGAAAGGATTGCGATTTCTCCCCGCTCCTGGGTTGTTTCCTTTGTTTTTGGGAAGACTTCTATTTCCCCAAGTTCCTCGATGCTTGTGCCTTCTTTTGAGAGGCCGATGTTGTAGCCGTTTTCAAGCTTCAGGACGATTGTCTTTTCGTTGGACTGGGGGAGGATGAAGCCTTCGTAAGTGATTCCTTTTTTGTTCAGCTTTACCCGCTTTAACTTCATGAGAATTACCTCATAAAGTATATCCTAAAAGGTTTTTAAGGGATGTTGAAAAGAAGGAAAAAAATCTAAAGATACATCGGGTTGCGCTCGGGCTTTTCTTTCTTTGTGCAATCTGATTCAAGCTCTGCTTCCTGCATCGTTAAGTATGAAGGTGGTTCGCTGGGGCCTTCCATTTTCTGGATTGCTGCCATCATGAGCATCTGCTCCAGTGAGCCTTCTGCTGCAGACCTTGCTGCCTGGTGGAGAATCCCAAGGGCTTCTGGGTCCCCGATTTCCCCAAGCACTACTGCTGCAAGCTCCCTTACTGAAGTGTCATCCGAATCAAGTGCGTGTATGAGAAGGGGTGTGATTCTCCTGCCCATCTTTGAAAGAACAGAAACAATCAGGGTTTCCTGGGGTGAACCTGCCCCTGGAACCTCTCCTTGTGGGAGAGACTCTAGGAGCGGCATCACTGCACCAGGTCCCATTTCCCAGAGCTTTGAGGCTGCTTTTGCTCTGAGACCTGGTTCCTCTGATTGGAGGAGTGTAACTAGTTTGTGAACCTGTACTTGTGTCTTTTTGGGGGCTTGCATGTTATTATTTATGTATGGGAGTGTTTTTAAATGTGTTGTTGAGTGGGTATTTGTGTTATGGAAGGTAAATAAATGTGTGTCGACGATAAATGCCTGATGGCGTTTGAATTTTTGGAGAAATTCGGCTCAAAACCCGGGCTGGAGCGCATCACAAAGCTTCTGGAGCTCTGGGGGAACCCCCAGGATAAGATGAGGGTGGTGCTTGTGAGCGGAACAAATGGGAAGGGTTCCACTACTGCATTCCTTAGCTCCATACTTGCTGAGAATGGGTTCAAGACCGGGAGCTTCTATTCACCCCATTTGCTGCATTTTAACGAGCGGATAAATATTAACGGAAAGGAGATTTCGGATGCTGATGTTGCGCGGCTTGAGGGGGAAGTAAAGAAATGGATGGAGGAGGGGAACGTGATTACGTATTTTGAGGCGGTTACTGCGTGCGCCTATAGGTATTTTGCTGAACGGGGGGTTGAGTATGCGGTTATGGAAGTGGGGATGGGGGGCCGCCTGGATGCTGTAAACCCTGCGGAAGAGGAGGTTGCGATTATTACTTCGGTGGGGCTGGAGCATACAAAATGGCTGGGCTCGCAGGTTTCTCAGATTGCATATGAGAAAGCAGGGATTATGAAAAAGGGATTGGCGATTACTGGTGCGGGAATTGGGCTGGAGACTATCAGGAGTGAAGCAAGGAAAAAGGGGGTGAACCTGCTTGTGCTTGGGGAGGATTTCGACGGGAATCTGCTGGAGAAAAATTTAGATGGGAGCGTGTTTGACTATTCCAATGAGGTACAATTGAATGGGCTGGAAATTTCGATGTTGGGGGATTTCCAGGTGCGGAATGCATCTCTTGCGGTTTGCGCTGCGGAGAATTTGGGTTGTTCTGAAAAAGCAATAAGGGACGGATTGAAGAAAGCAAAAATACGGGGGAGGATGGAGATTCTTGGGAATGAGCCACTTATTGTGGCGGATGTTGCGCACAACCCTGCGGGGGTAAAAGCGCTTGTGGATTCGCTGGACGTACTTGGGGAAAAACGAATCATATGCGTATTCTCATGCATGAAGGATAAGGAATATGGGGAGATGCTAAAGGTGCTTGGGGAAAAAGTGAATGCGTTTGTGGTTGTGAAGCCTGAGGGGAAAGAGAGAGCGGAAGAGCCGGAAGTTCTTCTTGAAAAGGCGCAGGAGTATGCTGAAGCGTATACTTCAGCTGGAATGGGAGACGGGATTGAGTTTGCGAAAGAGATGGCTGGGGTAGATGGAATAGTTTTAATTACCGGCTCAATCTATATGATGGAGGAAGTGTATGAAGCGCTCTCTAAGAAGTGAAATTCTTGCAAAGCGGAAGGCCCAAACTGAAGAAGAGCGTGAGGCTAAGAGCCGTTTAATTATGCATGAATTGGTTGAGCTTCCGGAATTCAAGAAAGCGAAAGTGGTTGCGTTTTACCTTCCTGTGAACGGGGAAGTGGACACAACTGAGATGATTAAGTGGGCGCACCAGGAGGGGAAGGAAGTATGCGTCCCTGTTGTGCATGAGGAGAAAAGGATGTGCATGGTGGTGTACGAGCCGCTGGATGAATTGAAAGGGGGAAAGTATGAGATTCCTGAGCCGGTGGGGAAGCCGGAAAGGCACCACGTGGATTTGATTGTGGTTCCTGGGGTTGTGTTTGACGGGAGAGGGCACAGGATTGGGATGGGGAAGGGCTGTTATGACCATTATTTGAAAGATAAGAAATGCGTGAATGTTGGGGTTTGCTTTGGTTTCCAGTTGGTGGATGGGATTCCTGAGGAGCCGCATGACGTGCCCATGAATATTATTGTAACTGAGCACGGTGCAGTCCGGATGTAACCATGGTTACATAAACTTTTTCGAAACCTCTTTGTATGCATCACGGAATGGGGTGCCTTTTTCTACTAATTTGTATGCTTCTTCCGTTGCATAAAGCTCCTTGCTCATCGCTGCTTTCATTTTTTCTTCATTTAATTCCAACCCAGTGATTACCTTAGCCATTACTTTAAGCGAACTCAAGGTTATGTTCATGGATTTGATTGCAGGTCCCTTGGTAAGCTGGAGATCCCTGTGGTATCCGCTAATCAGGTTTGAGCAGATTCCCTTAATCATCGCTTCATATCCAGAAACCACATGGTAGTTTGCACGCACCAGTTCCAGTGGATCTGGATTCACTTTCTGCGGCATAATAGAACTCCCTGTGCATAATTCCTTTGGAAGCTTAAAAAATCCAAACTCTGAAGTTGAAAACAGGATTAGGTCGCTTGCCATCTTGTTCAAATCCAGCATTATGGAAGTAAGCACATTCGATACAAAAAGCTCGTATTTTCCACGGCTGTTTGCACAGTGGATTGGGTTTTCCTGGGTTTTTGCAAATCCCAGTTTCTTGGTTGTGGATTCCTTGTTTATTTTTAGCGGGACGCCATACCCTGCAGCAGAACCAAGGGGATTTTTGTCCAGGATTTTCTTCACGGATTGAAGCAAAAGCAAATCATCCTCAAGCATATCTGCATATGCTGAAAACAGCAGCCCGGATGAGCTGGGCATTGCTTTTCTTGTATGGGTATATCCAGGCATGGGCAGGCCCTTCTTCTTTTTCAGCTCTACAATCAATGCATTGATTTCCATTTCCAGCTTCTGGAAATTATCCTTGAAGTACAAACGCATTGCAACAAGGCACTGGTCATTTCTTGAGCGGGCAGTATGTATCTTCTTGCCGGTTTCCCCGAGCTTTTCTACAAGGTAGTTCTCAATAGCTGTGTGCGAATCCTCGTCTTCCTTTTTGATTTCTAAGCTCTCAAGCTTCTTGAGCTCAGCAACTATGCTTTCCGCCTCTTCATTGGTGAGATAACCGCATTCCCCAAGCATCTCTGCGTGCGCAATTGATGCCTGGACATCGTAGGGAAGAAGTGCCTGGTCCAGCAGGTAGTCCTCCCCAACTGTGTATTCCTCAATTTCCTCATCCAGGGTATAGCCTTTTTTCCAGAGCTTACCCATCTTCAGTCACCACGTATTTTCCAAGGCCGCCCTTGTCTATCAGTGCCTTGTGCGCCTTAAGGCGAAGCCCGTTTATCTTGATGAAACCTGCAGAATCCTTCTGGTCAAACCCGCCTTCAATATCCATGCTGGAAAGGTCCTGGTTATACAGAGAAGTTGGGGAAGCACGGGCAACCGGCATTACGTTTCCCTTGTACAGGCTAACCTCAACCCAACCATCAATAAGGGTTTGGGACTGGTTAAACGCAGACATCAAGAAATCCATTTCCGGGGAAAACCAATAGCCATTGTAGATAAGTTCTGCAAACTTCGGGACCAAACTATCACGAAGGTGCATAACCTCCTTATCCATTGCAATTCCTTCCATATCACGATGTGCAGCCCAGAGGATTGTGGCTCCGGGAGTTTCGTAAATCCCACGGGACTTGATTCCCACATATCTGTTCTCAACCATGTCCAGCATTCCGATTCCGTTCTCCGCGCCAAGCTTGTTCAGGTACTGAAAGAGTTCCAGGGGAGTCTCCACAACAACTCCATCTTCTAAATTCTCCACTTTAACCGGAAGGCCGTCCTTGAAGTGGATTTTGAGTTTTGTTTCTTTATCCGGAGCATTCTTGGGAAGGTTCGCCTTGCTGTAAACATTCTCAGGGCAGGCTTTGGAGGGGTCCTCGAGGCTTCCCGCTTCGTGGCTTATGTGCATCAGGTTATCGTCTTCGCTGTAGCTCTTCGCATGGGTAGCGGTTACCGGGATTCCTTTCTCCTTTGCATACTCAAGCAGGTCCTTTCTTCCCTTGAACTTGTCCAGGAAGGATTGGGTTTTCCAGGGGCTGATTGTTTCCAGGGAAGGGTCCAGCGCAAAGTAAGTGAACTCAAAACGCACCTGGTCGTTTCCCTTCCCGGTTGCACCATGGGAAACGTATTTTGCGCCTTCCTTTTGCGCAATTTCCACCTGCTTCTTTGCAATAAGCGGTCTTGCAATTGCGGTGCCCAGGAGGTATGTGCCTTCGTAAAGAGCATTCCCCTTGAGCGCCTGGAATATGTATCCGGTTACGAACTCTTCCTTCAAATCTTCGACATATACCTTGCTGGCGCCAAGCTTGAGCGCTTTTTCTTTTGCAGCCTCAAAGTCTTCCTCTTGCCCCACATCTGCAATGTACGCAATTACTTCATACCCCTCATCCATAAGCCATTTCAGGATGCATGAGGTATCCAATCCACCTGAATAGGCCAACACAACTTTCTCATTCTGATTCATAATAATCACGAGCTTTTTGGGAAGGAATCTGATATTTAAACTCTCTGCTCCAAACGTTACAAATATAATCTATTTGTTCTAAATATAACTTATGGAGAAGCTGAGCGAGCTTGTATGGCTCTATGTAAAAGGCAGGCCATCATTGAGGGAGGGGCTAAAGCACGGGATAATAAACCATAGTGCGCTTGCGCGCATACTCCTCTCAGAGCTGGATTTGCCTGGGGAAAAGTTTGATGCAGTAAAGGTTGCGCTGATACGCACCTCCAAAAAGCTCGCGGAAAAAGAAATCGGGGGAGAGGAAAAAATACTGGATGTGCTGCGCGGAAGCTCAATATCAATACAGACCAAAGTTGCAGCAGTGGTTTCCCGGAAGGAGTTAGACTTTAAGGCGATTACGCATGCAAGGAGCGGAGATTACACAACGTATATTGTGGAAGAATCGGAGCTGAAGAAGGTGCGGAAGGAGCGGGGAATAAAGCTGCTGACCGAGAACCTCAATCTGGTGACAATCAAGAGCAAAGAGGAAATAGAAGAGACTCCGGGGGTTATTGCGTTTGTGCTAAATGCGCTTGCGCACGAGGGAATAAACGTAGTGGAATTCATCTCCTGCTATACGGATACTATACTTGCAATAAAGGAACGGGACACTGCAAAAACTTACGAGCTGCTTTCCTCGGTCCTTAAGTAAGTGTTTAATTCCCTTCTAACAAAAGAATAATATGATGAAAATAGGTGTTCTTGCTTCAGGCCGCGGCTCCAATTTCCAGAGCATTATTGATGGGATTAAGGAAGGGGAGGTAGATGGGGAAATAGTTGTGCTTATTTCGGATAAAGCGGATGCGCATGCGCTTGAGCGCGCCAAGCAGAACGGGATTCCCACTGAAGTTGTTTTGCACAAGGAATTTGAAAACCGGGAAAAAATGGACGAGCGCATCATTGAAATCCTGAACTCCAGGAATGTGGACCTGGTTGTGCTCGCAGGGTACATGCGCATCCTTACGCACGGGTTGATTGAAGCGTTCAGGCACAGGATGATAAACATTCATCCTGCACTGCTTCCTTCCTTTCCTGGATTGGATGGGCAAGTGCAGGCCTTTGAGCATGGAGTGAAGGTTTCCGGGTGCACAGTTCACTTTGTGGATGAGGGAACCGATACTGGGCCGATTATAGAGCAAACCTGTGTGCGCATAGATGACTGCAAGGATGCGCATGAAGTTGCGGAGAAGATTCTTCCCCTTGAGCACCAAACAATGCGCAAGGTAGTAGCTAATTTGTCCAAAGGAAAGTATATTGTTGAAGGAAGAAGGGTGCGCTACGAAAAATTGTGACTTACACTTTCAGTTCGCGCACGGGCCTGTTTTTTTCATCTACCAGAATAATCTTTGGATTGGGTTCCTTGCCCTCCTCCAAAAACTGGAACGCCATTATAATCACGAGATCCCCCACCATTACTTTTTTGGCGGTTGCACCATTAAGGCATATCTGTCCGGGCTTGCCTTTGATAACATACGTTTCCAGCCGTTCCCCATTTGTAATATCCCCTACAAGGACCTTTTCAAATTCCCTTATCCCGGAAGCCCTGAGCAGCTCCTCGCTTATCGAAATGCTTCCCATGTAATCACAATTGGCTTCCGTTACAGTAGCACGGTGGATTTTAGCTCTAAGGAATTCTATCATTTTGCAGCCTCCCGGAGTATCTAAGTGCACAGACCAATTTTACAATCTTCCATTGAATGTGGGAAGCCTGGGGAAAGGGCTAGATGACTTCAAGGAACATCAGCAGAGAAAGGAATGCAACCAGATACATTACGGGGTGTATTTCCTTCCACCTCTTTGTAGAGAGCTTCAGGAACACGTAGCTTATTGAGCCGATTCCAATCCCGTTTACGATTGAAAACGTAAACGGTATAATCGCAAGCGTCATCAACGCGGGAACCGACTCCGTATAATCCTTGTAGTCCACCTTCCCTATCCCACTGAGCATAAGCAGCCCTACGATAATGATTGCAGGGGCCGCAGCCTCAATTGGAATAGACTCTATGATCGGAAAGAAGAATATCGAAACCAGGAAGAGCAAACCCGCAATTACTGCAACAAGCCCTGTGCGCCCCCCTGCCTTTATCCCTGTTGCACTCTCGAGGAATGGGATTACCGGGGGAACACCCAGCACCGCGCCCCCCATCATCCCTAGCGAGCCTGCGCCAAGCGACTTATCCAGCCCCTTCACCTTCCCTTTTTTGTCCAGATACCCGGACTTTGCAGAAAGCGCAGTCATCGTCCCAATCTCATCAAAGAACGAGATTACGAAAAATGCCCAAATCACCGGAAGGAGCGCAACATCAAGAAGCGCGGAAAAGTCTATTGCGAATATAAGTGGGTCTATTGGAGGAGGCATGCTCACAATTCCGGAAGGCAGGGGCGTAAGCCCTACTAACATCGCAAGCACTGCGGTAAGCACAATCCCAATGAAAAGCCCTCCTGTTGTGCCCCTTGCAACAAAGAAGCTCGTTATGAAGAAACCCAGTATCGCCACCACTGCCCCTGCAGAGGCCACGTCCCCCAACGCCACAATCGTTACCGAATCAGAAACAACAAGATGAGAATTCTGCAGCCCTATCAGCACCAGGAACAGTCCAAGCCCCCCAATAAGCGCATGCTTGAAGCTCTCGGGTATCGCTTCACCTATCTTGAGTCCGGATTTTGAAACAAGCAGCATCAGCAGGCCTGCAGCAAAGACCGCGGCAAGCGCAGCCCCTAGAGGAAGGCCCATTCCCGCTATTATGGCATATGCAAAATATGCATTCAGCCCCATCCCTGCAGCAAGCACAAAGGGCCGGTTCGCGATAAGACCAAATATGATGCTTGCAAATCCTGCAGAGATTGCGGTTGCTACAAATGCAGCATTATAGTCAATCCCCACTTCACTCAGGATGCTCGGGTTAACTACGAGAATATAGGAAACGGTAAGGAAGGTCGTGAGTGCAGCGAGTGTTTCTTTCTTCACATCCACTTTCCGGTTCTTGTACCTGAACATCGCCTATCACAAACGCCTTCTTTTCCACCTTTTTTATACCTATCTAAACATCGAAAAGTATGTTGAAATGCCAGTCCCCATCTTTTTGCTCCACTTTCAGCAGGTGGTAGGTTACCGCCTTTATTTCGTTTGGGGGAACCGCGTGCTCCCCGCGGATAAGGATTTTTGCAAAGGGCTCATCTTCATTTACGTCCAGCACCGTTACTCCGACCGGGGAAATCTCGCGTATTTCACACTGCGCAACTACCTGCTGGAGCAAATCCACAACCAGGTCCTTCAGGGTTGGGGAATGCACCTCTATTTCAAAATCCGCTTCCTCGTTTTGCCCTTTCCCTATCAAATCAAATGAGCCGAGCACAGCATCATGCAATGCATCGCTGAGCGTAGGGGCCTGCACTTCAAGAAGCTCATCCGCAGTGTGCTCAAGGTAGCGGTACATAATCAAAAAATGGAAGAAGGACTTTTTAAGGGTGATACCAGCTAAATAAAAGCATGAGTTTCAGGAACGTGGGTGAAGAAACCGAGATAGCTGATGCAGAATGCATTATTTCCAAAAGGATGAGGTCCAGGGGAGGCTCCATCTACAAGATTACTGATGGGGAAGGGGAGCTTGAGTTTGAAAGCCATTCACATTTTGATGTGGGCGAGGGCCTCAGGGTTTCCGGGAAGATTTACAATGATCGGGGCTTCATGAAGCTGAATGTTTCTTCGCTGGAAAAGAGCGAGGGGGCATACCCTCAAATCCTTGAAAAGATTGAAGCTGGTGTGCAGGTAAAGGAGGTTCCGTTTCTTGTATCCGGGGAAATCATGGATAAACTAAAGGAGCGGATTCTGCTTTGCGCGAAGAAGCTGATTGCTGCAAAAAAACTTGGCAGGCACATACTCCTCAGGTTCCATAATGATGCGGACGGGATTTCCGGGGCTCTTGCGATTACGAAGATTGTGCGCGCATATACTTCCCAGCAGAACTCCGCAAACTACACGGTATATGATGCGATGCGGGATATAGGAAACCTGCAGGGGGAGAAAAACCCAATGGTTATTCTTCTGGATTTCGGATGTGGGGTGGAAAGTGCTGAAGGCCTCAAAATCCTGAAGGCAAGCGGGGCGGAAGTAATGATTATTGACCACCATCCAAACGAAGGGAAAGCGGGTGAGAATTCACATTTGTTCCTGAGCCCATGGATTGTAAGCGATGCTGAGAATGCTTCTTCCTACGTTGCAGGGTACCTTGCAGTGGAGGTTGCGCGTGCATGCGGAATCCCTGATGTTGAATACCTTGCTCCCATTGCATGCGCAGGGGACAAGAGCTCCATACTCCCGGTTGAAGAAAAAGACAAGGAAGTTGCAATTGTAATTGACTATATGGCTACCTACTCGGGTTTTGGGAATAAGCTGGATTTCTACAAGAATGCACTGGAAAATAAGGAGCTCTATGCTTCCGTGCTTGTGCAGGCAAGGGAATCCCTGGACAGGATTACGGACGATGTGAAGGCAAATATGAAGAAACGCCTTGATGGGCCCATCTCAGTTTATACTGTGGATGCGGACCGGGTAAAAAGCAAGGAGTTCCCCGGGAAGGGAAAGATTACCACGCGCGGGTTTGAGCTTGCAGGTGAAGCTCCTGCAGTTGTGCTGGGAGTCTGGAAGAACGGCTTATCCTTCAGGATCAATGATGGAGCAATTGAGAAGGGAGTGCATGCAAACGAGATAATTGCTTCGCTTAAAGAGGAAATGGCTGATTTTATAGATGGCGGGGGAGGCCATGCACGTGCCGCTTCTTTGAAAATAAGGGAAGGGTTCGTGGGCAGTGTAGTAGATAAAATAATAGAGAAGGTTAAGGAAAAGAGCTAGGCTGCTCCGCAGGCGCTCCAGCCGCAGGAGAAGCATGATTTGCACCCTTCCTGGAAAACAAGCCGGGTATCACAAACAGGGCACATGCCTTTGAGTACTTTCTCCTCCGCTGTCATCTGGTCACCCTTACCTACATAGAACTCAACCAATAAAAGCACTGTTTTTCACGTCGTGAATGGTTTTTAACAGAAGTTGATTTTCAGCAACATATAGAACAGTTTGCAGAAGTAAAAAATTATTTGTTGAAAAACAGTTTTGGAAAACGCCTTTTCAGGCGGGCATTTTTAAAGTCTTCTCACAACTATTTACTCCTTGGGAGGGGTCGTGGCGTAACTTGGTAGCGCGGCAGGCTCCAGAGGGCGAAAGCCCATTTTAGAAGAAACCTGCATGTTGGGGTTCAAATCCCTACGATCCCATGATGGAAGAAGAAGTAAAAGTCGAGAAGGAACAACGGGTTACCTTAGCTGACAGGGGCAAAGTGACAGAGGGCCTGGACGAGCTCCTTGAAGGGGAACCCGTTTACCATCTGGACCCAGGGGTGCGCATCTATTGGTCAATGAGTGTGATAGCCGCGGGCCTGGTAGCGTGGGTAATCCTCATGATTGTCGCAGGATTCACCATGGACAACCTCTTTGGAATAGACAGGGGACTGTTCCCGCTCCTCTTCTTTACAATGATAGTGCTTCTGCTCCTCCCATACCTTGTGTGGATAGAGCTGAATTATCACAATTACACCTACCAGTTCAGGAAAAAGAGGCTGGTGATACGGAAGGGTGTGCTGAACAAGGAAAGGACTGTGATCCCATATTCCCAGATACAGAACGTAAACATAAACAGAAATGTGCTGCAGCGCTCCCTCGGTCTTGCAACTGTAAAAATAGAGACCGCCGGAACAAACCCCTGGGAATCAGAGGGCATAATTGACGGGCTGGGAGATTACCACAGCTTTGTCCAGCACACTATGGAGCTCGTGGAAAGAAGCAGGAACAGGATGGAAACTGAAGAGGAGGGGGAGAAAAAGGAAAAACACGAGGAAGATACTGATATTTTCTACCTGAAGCAGATCCTGGTGCAGTTGATAGAGTTAAAAAAGGTTATGGAACTTAAAGATAAGCCCGCAGAAGAGGAGTCTCCGAAGCCAAAGCTTCGGGACGAGATTGGGAAGCTTATGCGGGGCAAGAAAAAGAAAAAGAAATGAGGTTGATCTTCTTGAAAAATCTAAACGCATTTGAATTTGCAAGAATAGTGGGTGCTCGCGCTCTCCAGCTTTCTTTGGGTGCGCCTCCCCTCATAAAGGTAACTCCTGAGCTTACTTTCATAAACGTAGCTAAAGCGGAAATCGAGAAGGGAGTAACTCCCCTTGTTGTTGTTAAGTAGTTGTTTTCTTTTTACCCTGTCGTACGCCATAATGAAGCGCTTTTGCCGCTTCGTGCGCACTTCAAGATGTCGGGCTTGTAGCTCAGTAGTAGAGCGCTCCGTTCGCATCGGAGAGGCCGGGGGTGCGACTCCCCCCAAGTCCACTATGAAAAATTTGCTTTTTGTTTTGGCATTAGCTTCTCTTTCTTTCTGCATTGTAACCGGGCAGCAGGATTCTCCCCAACCACGGGTTATTTCCTGTGAAGGCCACCGGCAGTTCGACCAGGTTTTCTATGATGTTTATTTTGTAAATGATGGAGGGGTTTCCAGCAATTTCCACATCGGGGATACGTACTCCAAGAATATTGAACCTGGAAAACAGGGAATGATAACCATTGCTTATCCCCTTCCCCTGGAACAGCACACGCATTCTGTAGGGGTTCAGCTTTGCGTTGGAGGATACCTTTCTTTTGAGCGCTGTGTTTCACATACTTGCGTTTATGATGATGGGCCTGCGCCCGAATCCAGCGAGGATTTGCTCAGCACTGAAAAGCTTGAGGGCGTTTGCCTTCCTGCATTTATTCTTCTTGGGCTTCTTGGGTTGGCCCTAAGAAGGATTTAATTATGTTTTGGGGTAGTAACTAGATACTCGTTTGCTGGGGTCGCCTAGTCCGGTAGGGCGGCAGACTGCTAATCTGTTTTCCGCAAGGATTCGTGGGTTCAAATCCCTCCCCCGGCGTTTTCCTTACTTTTGTTCTGTGAAAAAGGACACAAGGGTTTAAAAGAAGAATGCAAGAATATTATTCTCAGGCATTCTGCTTATTTTGTGCCAAAGTAATAGATAGGTGTTCCCATGCAAAAAATAACCTGTGCCCATTGCCTGAGGGAAAGGTCCCCGAATCTAATGCACCAATGCAAGCTCTGTGGCAATACCTACTGCATTGGCCACAAGATGCCCGGGAGGCACGATTGCACGACCAACATAAAGAGGAAATACCTGACCATGGGAAGTGAAGTGCATGAGGAAGAGAGCAGGAAAATGAGCAAGGCGTACGCACGGGCAAAGGAGATAAACGAAAAACGGAAGAAAAGGCTCAATGAAAACAACGGGGACGATGAAGAAGAGGAAGCGGGCCTGATGGCCTGGCTTATAAGAGTTTTGGGCGGAAACGAAAAATAGACTGGTTTTTAAACATTAAGTTGCCTAAAATCAATAATTGTGTGATAGTTATGGATCAGGCAGCCAAAGCAATGGAATCCAAGAAGCATGTAAAGAGCGTAAGGGTTCCAAGAAAGATACTTGCGTTCCAGCAGATGGCTGCAAAGGGAGAAAGAAGGCTTATTGAATGGTTCGTGGAAAAGGAAGGAGTAAATGTGGATTCCAGGGACAGGAACGGAAATACCGCACTTATTTGGGCTGCATCTAATGGGGAAGATGGAGGCGTAGGAAAACTCCTGATGCTTAACGCTGATTCCAATGCTGTGAATAATTTTGGGCAGACCGCGCTCATGGTTGCTGCTGCAAACGGGCACCTGGGAGCAGTGAGGATTCTCCTTGAATACCTGGCAAAGGCATACTTGAAGGACACTAAAGGAAAAACTGCTTTTGATTACGCAAGAGAGAATGGGCATTTTAAGGTTGCCAGGATTATTGAAGGCAGTCTGGAAGTTCTCAATGAGGCGGCAAAAGATGCCAAGGTGAAGGGATCTGAAGGGGAAGTCAGGTATTACATTTCAAAGGGTGCAGACCCCACTGCCTTGGCGGCGCTTGATTTTTAAAGATGACTTTTGAAAGAGGAATATGGCGACCAAAAGGGCAACGTTCGTACTTGTTTTGTCTTTAGCAGCATTGCTGCTTGTTTCGGGTTGTGTGCAACAGGAAGACGTTCAGGAAGAGCCAAGGGGAGAGCCCCCGTTCCTGTATGACCAGCCGAGCTATCTTTATGAGGAACTCTACCAGGAACCTGACGATTATGAAGAAGCATTTGGATGCGACCCTCCGGAGATAAGTGACCACTGCGAGGGAAGCCTGCTTTACTACGATTTCCAATGTGTAGAGGGAAAGTGGGAATACCAGACACATGAGTGTGTATATGAATGCAAGGAAGGAGCGTGTGTAAATACTGGCTGCGCGCCATGTGCGGACGGAGATCCATGCACTACTGATTTCTGCTCAGGAGGGCCGGATTATGAATGCATCCACATTCCGATACAGGGATGCGGCACTGAAGACAATCCTATCGGAAAGAAAGCATGCACCCCAACAGCAGGCCCGGGAAGCTACGTAACAATAAATGTTTACCCTGCAGGGGTTCCTGCAAGCCAGGCACCAGAGCCCACCATGACACAGACGATTTACCCTGGGCAGAAGATGCAGCTGGACGGAGATGACAGCATTACATTAACTGGGTTCTGGCTAGAGGGAAGCTGCCCGGAGTGCTACTATGCACCTGTGCTCAAGTTTCCGCCCGAAGCAAAACTCAGCACCACCAAGGACCTTTCAGGGGTAAAGGCAAGCTACTTCAAGGGAGAAGGAGAGTTAGGGTACATCTGCATACAGGGAACCTGCAGGAAAAGCAATGCTGCGGGATGCACCGATTATGTGTGCAACCAGTCCATGAGGTTTGTGGTCGCAGAGATGAATGTGGACCTCACCTGCAGCTGATAGAATTAAAACATCTTCCAAACAATCCATTTACGGGAGGAACGATATGAAGGAATTGAGCATCGTTACGGATAACAGGATTGGTACTCTGGCAAATGTAGCTGAAGCGCTTGGAGGAGTGGGAATCAACATTGAGGCAGTCGCTGCTTATGAGCAGGGAGGACAGGCAGTGTTCAGGATTCTCACCAACGACGCCACAAGCGCAAGGAAGGCACTGGACAAGACACAGGGTGTAAAGGGAATCGTTGTTTCAGATGTCATTGTAACAAGAATGATGAACCGGCCGGGGGAGCTTGGAAAGCTCACCAGGAAAATGGCAAACCGGGGAATTGACCTTGAAAGCGTTTATATTGTAAACAAAAAAGAAGATTACACTGAAGTTGCAGTGAAGCCTATTGAAGAGCATCTCCAGAAAGTAAAGGAACTGCTCAAAGTGTGAATTTTCCTTCTTTTTTATAATTTTTTAATTTTTCAGCAAGCTCTTCCTTCTTTACCCTCTCCTGCTGCCCATCGTTCCTGAATCTTATCGTAACCGTTCCGTCCTCTAGAGTATCGTAGTCTATTGTTACTGCATAGGGAATTCCCACCTCATCCGCACGGGCATATCTTTTCCCTATTGAGCCTACATACGAAAATTGGGTGTTGATGCCCGCATCCCTGAGCTGTGCTGCAAGCTCTCTTGCAGGCTCCCTAAGCTCGGGCTTCTTCATCAGGGGAAATACTGCAACTTCAGTGTAATCTTCTTTTTT
>JAQBFN010000012.1:0-65561 GCA_032123335.1 Microcaldota archaeon | reverse complement strand
AATATGAAAATTTTCTTCAAAAGTGAAAGCGCGACCAATTTCTTCATGTTTTCCCTGTTCATGACCTTCTTCCACATGTTATCACATTTCATAATCAACATTCCTCCTTTAAAACCTTACTCCGTGCCCTCAGCAGGCGCTTCTTCCTTTGGAGCTTCTGGTGGTTTGGGTGGTGGTGCCTGCGTTTCTTCCCCGGAGCCATCCTCTTCCGGAGGAGCCTCCTCCTGCTTCATCACAGTGTAAGAGGAAACCTTTTCCTTCTCCTTGAGTTTCGCAATCCTCACACCCATTGTGTTCCTCCCGATGGTTGAGATGTCCTGTGCACCCAGCCTCACAATTCTTCCCCTGGAGCTCACCACGATAATCTCGTCCTCGTCGCTCACGGCTTTCACCCCAACGACGCTTCCGTTCCTTCCTCCAGTCTTTATATTGATTATTCCCTGGCCGCCCCTCCCCTGGAGCCTGTATTCCTCAAGGTTGGTCCTCTTCCCATACCCATTCTCGGTTATGGTGAGTATGTGCGGCTTGCTGCATACCGCAAACCCTACAACCTCGTCCCCTTTCTTGAGCCTTATTCCGCGGACTCCCATGGAGCCCCTTCCGGTTTCCCTCACATCCTTCTCATCGAACCTGATTGCGAGCCCCTTCTTGGTCGCGAGCATCAGGTTTTGCTCCCCATCTGTTTTACGCACCTCGATGAGGCTGTCCCCTTCCCTAAGGGTAATTGCGATGATGCCTCCTTTCCTGGGCCTGCTGAACGCGGACAATTTAGCCTTCGTAATGGAACCGTTCTTGGTTGCCATCATCAGGTGCATATTCTCGCTGAACTCATCCACTGCAACCCATGCGCTCACGTTTTCTTCCTTGAGCTCCAGAAGGTTCACAATTGGCTTCCCCTTTGCATACCTTCCCCCTTCCGGAATCCGGTATGTTTTGAGCCAGTGCACCCTTCCCGCATCCGTAAAGAACAGCATGTACTTGTGGTTGGTAGTTACGATAACATCCTCTATGAAATCCTCTTCCACAGTCTCTGCCCCTATAACTCCGAGCCCACCTCGCCTCTGCTTCCTGTATTCCTCGAGAGGAACCCGCTTTATGTAGCCCCTCTTTGAGAATGTAACTACGACCTGGTCATCCGGAATAAGCGATTCAATGTCCCCATCCTCTTCCGCATCAAGAATCTCAGTCCTGCGTGCATCCGCATACCTTGCGCGCACATCTTCCGCTTCCCGCTTTATTACTTCAAATATTTTCTTTTCATCTGCAAGAAGGCTTTCAAGTATCCGTACCTCCTCTTCCTTTTCCTTCTTCTCGTTTATGAGCCCTTCGCGCTCCATATTCGTGAGCTTCTGCAGTTTCATATCGAGAATGGCCGCAGCCTGTTTTTCCGAAATCCCGTAAACCTGCCCCAGGGCAAGCCGTGCATCTTCCGCATTCTTAGCTGCCTTGAGCATCCCCACAATCGCATCAATGTTCTGGAGCGCAATGGCAAGACCCTCGAGTAGGTGCAGCCTGTCCTTTGCTTTCTGCAGCTCGAACTGGCTCCTCTTTGTAATGATCTCCTTCCGGAAGTTTATGAATTCCCAGAGCATCTCGTTCAGGGTAAGCAGCTTTGGCTTCCCATCCACAAGCGCCAGGTTGATTATCCCGAAGCTCTTCTCCAAATCAGTATGCGCATAAAGCTGCCTGAGCACGATTTCCGGATCTTCCCCCCGCTTCAAATCAACCTTGATGGTCATTCCATCCTTGTCCGAATAGTCGTGCAGCCCGCTTATCCCATCTATTTTTTTCTCTTTTACACGCTCAACAATCTGCTGGATAAGCGAGGTCTTGTTCACCTGGTATGGGATTTCCGTAATTATGATTTCCTTTTCCTTTACTTCTGTTCTTCCCCTTATCCTGATGATTCCCCTCCCTGTTGTGTAGGCGCTGTGTATTCCCATCCGCCCCACAATGTACCCCCCCGTAGGGAAGTCCGGCCCGGGAACAATGCTCAGGATCCTCTCCTCATCCGCCCCATCAATTGCAGCGATAATCGCATCTGAAATCTCACCCAGGTTATGCGGCGGAATATTCGTAGCCATTCCCACGGCAATTCCCGCAGACCCATTGGCCAGAAGGTTCGGAATCCTCGATGGAAGCACCGTAGGCTCCTTAAGCGTCCCGTCAAAGTTGGGCGTAAAATCCACAGTGCCCTTTTCAATGTCCCTGAGCAATTCTTCCGCAATTGCCATCATGCGCACCTCAGTGTAACGCATGGCAGCCGCGGAATCCCCATCCACGCTCCCAAAGTTTCCCTGCCCATCCACGAGAATGCTCCTCAAGCTAAACGGCTGTGCCATCCTGACAAGCGAATCATAAATTGCAGCATCACCGTGCGGGTGGTACTTACCAAGCACTTCCCCAACAATCCTTGCACTTTTCTTGTGCGGTTTTGAATGGGTGTTGCTAAGCTCATGCATCGAGTACAGGATTCTCCTGTGCACGGGCTTCAGCCCGTCCCTTGCATCCGGGAGCGCCCTGCTCACAATAACGCTCATTGCATAATCCATGTATGAGGTCTTCATGTCCTCTTCAATCGGTATATCTGTAATCGCCATGAGAATCACCTATACGTCCAGGTTCGCAACCTCCTTTGCATGGTCCTCTATGAACTTCCGCCTGGGCTCAACATCCTCCCCCATCAGCGTAGTGAAAAGCTCATCCGCAAGCACCGCATCCTGGATTGTTACCCTCTTCAGGTTCCTGTTTTCAGGGTTGAGCGTAGTTTCCCAAAGCTGCACAGGGTTCATCTCACCGAGCCCCTTGTACCTGCTCACATGTGAGTTCTCCCCGAACTTTTCCAGCGCAATCCCCAGCTCCGCATCATTAAATGCATACTCGCTCACCTTCCCCTTCTTCACTCTGTACAAAGGCGGCTGCGCAATATACAGGTACCCGCGCTCAATAAGCACCTTGAAGTACCTGTAGAAAAGCGTAAGCAGCAGCGTCCGGATATGGCTTCCGTCCACATCCGCATCCGTCATAATCACAACCTTATGATATCTCAATTTCCCGGGGTCAAAATCCTCCCCAAACCCTGTTCCCAAACTTAGTATGAGCGTTTTGATTTCCTCATTCTTCAGGATTTTGTGAATCTGCGCCTTTTCCACATTCAAAATCTTTCCCTTGAGCGGAAGGATTGCCTGGATTCGCCTGTCCCTTCCCTGCTTCGCGCTATTATGGACAAATACTCCTGCAGAAAGAGCAAAATTATGGGTGCCTTCTACTTCCAAGTCATACACATCCGTTCTTTTGCGGATTTTCTCAATCCTTGTCACTTTATGGTTGTGGTTTCTAACTGCTTCCTGCAGTGCATCAGTATCTGAACTGAAGAACCTTTCCGCAAAGGTGTCAAGCCTCAGGAGGTTTTTGTTCCGTGATTTTATCCGTTCAGCATCATACTTCTCCAGCGACCCATCCCGCTCATCGATTTTCTTCATGAATGCAATCGTGTTGTTGAAATATGTTTTGTCATAAGCAGCCTTTCTTTTTATCCTGAATTCCGGAGTCCACTGCTTCGAGGTCTTTTTAGACCTCCATGCCCTGAGTTCGGGGTCTTTCCATTGCATATTGGCCACTTCTGAAAACCGAGCCCGGTGTCCAGGGTGTTTTTCAAAGAATTCCTTTACCCGCTTGGATTGCTTTTTTCTGTTCTCAGGCTCGCCCCAGTATTTTTCCTGCTCTTTTTGCAGCCGCACTGCCAAGTTTTTCCTGTATTCCTCATTTTCATTGTAGAATTGCAGGTATTTTTCAGCCATGTACTGTTTGTATTCACTATTCCCCCACTGCTGCTTTGCCCTTGCACTCAATGCTCCGGATTGCTTAAGCATAGTTTTCCTTATTTTTTTTCTGTACTCAGGTGTTTTCTTGATTTTCCTGCATTTTTCTTTTACGTCCTCTCGCCCGATTGTTCTCTCTGCGTGCTTGGCGTGAAGGTCCATGTGCTCTTCTCCGCTCATTCTTGTGATGTTGTCTGGATTATTGTTTAGCTTGTTGAAATCTTTGTGGTGCTTATGACTGCCAGCTTCCCTGCAGTATGAGTTGCGCCTTAGATTCAACCGGTCTGCCAAGAGATGGGTGAAAATCCATTTTCTTTTGGATGAATCATAAACCATCTCGTAGCCTTCTATCGTTATCCGCCCTTCTTTCTTGGACAATTTTCTGTAGAGAGGCGCCACACCTGTTCCTGATGAAAGTTCTTTTGCAGGAAGATATGTTCCATCCGGGAGCCTGAACAAGTGGTCTGGAGTGCAGGTTATCTCCTCCCCGTTGTCCAGCACAACCTTCATCACATCTGCGTTTTTTCTTGTGAGCCTCGGATTTTTTACCCCTGCGATCCGAATGCCCCCATCATCATCAAGGGTATAACAATAATTCTTCTTTCCTTCGGCATGCTCGTTTACGAGCTGCTTGAAGGGCACATTCCTCCCATCAGCCAATGCAACCGTAGTATCTCCCGAAAAGCAGCCCCCGGCAGAGTCTCCCTCTACAATAAAGATTTCAGCTTTCTGCGGGTCGCGCTCGATGCAGTCCGCAAGCTTCCCCGGAAGCACGGAACTCTCGAATACGCTCTTCCTGCGGATAAGCTCCTTTGCTTTTTGCGCAGCCTCACGCGCATTCAGCGCACCAAGAACCTTTTCCCCAATCATCCGCGCTTCAGCTGGGTTCTCATTCAGGAACTGCATCAGGCTTTCATATACTATGCTTGAGGTAATCCCCTTCACTTCTGTATTCCCGAGCTTGGTTTTTGTCTGCCCTTCAAACTGGGGCTCCATAACCTTTACACTTATGATTGCAGTAAGCCCCTCAAGCACATCGTCCCCGCTGAGTTTCCTTCCCTTGAGCGTTTTATTGTCTTTCATGTATTCGTTTATTGCGCGGGTAAGCGCCATCTTGAACCCCACAAGGTGCGTTCCGCCCTCAATCGTGTTTATGTTGTTTACAAATGAGTGCACCACATAAGTGAAATTCTGGGTGTACTGTATTGCATACTCCACATCAACATCATTTACTTTTTTCCCGTAGCTGAAAGGCTGCTGGATTGGCTTCCTGGACCTGTTCATGTATTCCACGAAGGTTTTCAGCCCGCCCTCAAACTGGAATACCTCTTCCTGCCCGGATTCCTCATCCCTCATCACTATGCGCAGCCCTGCATTAAGGAACGCAAGCTCCCGCATCCTGTCCTTCAGGTAGTTGAACTCCAGCTCCCCCGCAAAGATGCCCGTGTCCGGCTTGAACCTGATTATGGTGCACGTTGTATCAGTCTCACCAATTACTTCCACTGGAGAAATCGCTTTTCCAAACGCGTATTTCTGCCTGTGGATTTTTCCTGCCCGGTGTATTTCCGCTTCCATCCACTCGCTCAGCGCGTTCACAACCGAAAGCCCGACTCCGTGCAGCCCTCCGCTAACCTGGTAGGCTTTCTTCTCAAACTTTCCACCCGCATGCAGCACAGTAGTGACCAGCTCAAGCGCGGATTTCCCGGTTTTTGAATGTATGTCTACGGGAATTCCTCTCCCGTCATCCCTGACCATTACTGAGCCATCCTTCTTCAGAAGCACTTCTATGTTCTTGCAGTATCCCGCAAGGGCCTCATCTATGCTGTTGTCCACCACTTCGAAAATGAGGTGGTGCAGCCCACGCTTTGCAGTGTCCCCAATGTACATCGCCGGCCTTCTCCTAACTCCTTCAAGGCCTTCAAGCACTTTGATGGATTCAGCTCCATATTCTTCGACCATTTTTACTCACACTCCCGTAATTTCCTGTCTTTCATTTAGCTTAAGATAGCTTTTCGACCATTGCGTTCCAGTCTTCAACGACTTCCCTTATCCTTGCCTTGTCAGCAACAATCAACGCCTGGTATTTGCCATGCATAACATACACAGCAGCATTATTCTTTCCTGAAACCACAAACCTCTTCACTTCGGATGCACCCATCTTCTTTGAGAGCGCTTCCACATATGACCTGAGCTTCAGGAAAAGAACATCCACTACGGTTTTCTTTCCTTTGTGGAATGAATTGAAAACTTCCAGGTCCTGCGAAAGCAGAACAGCATCCTTCACCGTTTTCTTCTTCAGCAGGTCCCTGAGCTTCTTTGTAAGGAGCTCATCAACCTTTACTTCCCTCTTTACAATTACCTCGTTTTCAAGCACGTATCCCTTTGTCCTGTTTTCGCTTATGTATTTTTCAACTGCCCATTCCCTCCACTGCATCGGGATAAAGAGCAGTGTGTTGAGCGGAACGCTGTCGTTCCCCGCAAGGGCCTTTGCAAGCTCTTCTTTCCATTCCGGCCATTTCTCGTTCATCACGTTTACTTTCTCGTCCAGCCTTCCATCCAGGGTTTCCAGCCTTTCCTGGTTAAACCTTATGAGCTGCTTCGCCATTCCCTGCTTGCCGGATTCAATCATCTGCTCAAGCCTTTCCACAGGAACGGAAACAATAATTGCATACTCTTCCGTAACCACCATCCCGGTTTTGGAAAGGTCTTCCACGCGCATGCGCAATGCCTGCCAGGTTTCCCTGAGATTTGCAAGCTCCGCCAGGTTGTCTTCCTTTGTTGCGCCCTTGAGCTCGTAATAATCCTTCCCTATCATCAGCCCCTTGATGAGGTCCTCAAGCACAAGGAACAGGGTATATACTCCAATAACGAAAAGAACCACTACTGCAGCTCCAGCAAAGTCCGAGCCCAGGTTCGTGATAAGCGCTCCCATCTCAAATAGCCTGGCCTCCACAGGAGTTGTATAAAACATGTTTACGAGCACTGCAGCAAGCACAAGCACTCCCCCCACAACCACATATGTTTTCCAGTCCGGCATGGGTGCTCCGAACGAATCCATAAGCACTTCCTTTATGCTTTTCTTGTCCATCGCCGCCCTTATCACATGGTAGAGGGTTTCCAGCAGAAGCAGCAGGATAAACAGCATTATTACCCAGAGCGCAACTGCAGCCCCAATCGCCGCATAGTAACCCAGGAATAGGAAAATGCTGAACACTGCTGCAGAAACCCCAAATATGAACTGCCCTATCGGGTTCTCATAAATCTGGTTTATGTATTTGAGCGCAGTGAGGTTCCTCTCCCTTACGCTCGGGTATCTCCACTTCGCCATCACCTCTTCGCTTGGCTCAGTAGTGGAAACAAAATCATAGTATACAAGCCTGTGCGGGGAATTCACCTCCACGCTGTCCCACCCAACCGTGAGCGGCTCCTTCTCGTAAATCTTCCCGTTGCCCAGCACATCCAGCGAGAATTGCTCCACGCTTACAAGTATTGGCGGGCTGTCCCTGAGGTAAAGCTCAAGGAACTCATCCTCATCTCCCCCATCCAGGAGCACCACAACCTTGTACTCATAGTTTCCTGCTTCCAGCTCATATGCCCCGAGCTCTGAGATTGCCGCCCTTATCTTGCTTGTATCATAATTGGGTGCGGTGCACGCTCCAAACACATCTGCCCTGAACAGAAGGCTCGCCCGGAGCTTTGCAGTTATCGCAAGCATATTCGCAAGCTTGCCCGCCATCGCATCCTTGTCTTCCTGCGTGGTGATTGAGCCCGTTGCCTCAACCTCGGTTATAAGCTGGTCCAGCTCACCTGTGTTGTAGCTGAACAAATACAATTCATGGCCAAAGCTCTCCTCATTATACTCCATTACCTTTTCGCATGTGGAGGTTGTGCACCTCTCAATGCAGGAATCTTCATCCCCGCAGGAATCCTGGGTTATGCCGAGTTTTGAAAAGCAGGTGCTTTCCCCCGAGGCTTTCGCATCCCTGAATTCCCCGATACTATCCTTTATGCCCTGAAGCTCCATCCCGGTTATGGGAGGATATGTAGTAAGTTGCGCTGAATATGAAACAGGATATGTGGTTACCGTTTTCCGCATATACAGGCCAATCTGGTCGTTTATTTCCTTCGCATTATACGTGTAAATCTTTATGTCGTTTACCCCGTCCCCGGTGATGTCCATACCGGTTATGGATTCAACCTGTTCGTAGCCTGTAATGCTTACCTGGCGCTCTTCCACACAACCATAAAACAGAAGGGCCATAATGAGGATTATCGGTAGCCATCTCATGCCCAGAATTTAGAAGATTTAACTTATAAACCTTTGTTTAATTTTAACAATATATTGCCGTCGTAAAAATGGGCACCGACGGATGCCTTTTCTGACCCCTTTCATTAATAACCTTTCTTGCCTACTTTAAACCCATGAAGCTCGCTGCGGTGCTGAAGGAAATTACACCCTCCAAGACGGAAGCCTCAGAGGCAAAAAGGCTTGCAGAGAGCACCCAGAAAGCCCTCAAGAAGCACCTTCCCAAGGAAGTGAAAACCCTCCTTGCAGGCTCCGTAGCCAAAGGCACTTTCCTGAAAGGAGCCGGAGACATCGACCTGTTCGCTATTTTCCCGGTTTCCCACTCAAAGGAGGAAATGTTCAAAAAGCTGGAAAAAGCCGCTAAAAAAGCCTTTCCTCGCGCCCAGCGCGAAACTGGGTACGCTGAGCACCCTTACCTCCGCATCTACCTGGAAGGGAAGAGGCTCGACCTTGTTCCGTCGTACGAAATGAAGGCAGGGGAGCGCGTAAGGTCTGCGGTGGACCGCTCCCAGCTCCACACAGAGTATGTTCTCTCCAAGATGAAAGCTGCCCAAAACAAGGAGGTTCTCCTGCTGAAGCAGTTCCTCAAGGCAAATTTCCTCTATGGGGCGGAAATCAAGACCAAGGGCTTCTCAGGCTATCTCTGCGAGCTTATGGTGCTCCACTACGGTTCATTCGAGAAATTCCTTAAAGCCGCTTCAATGTGGAAACTCCCGGTCGTAATAGACCAGGAGAAGAACTACAAGAGCCTCCGCGCAGTACCGGATTTCAATACTCCCCTTACAGTAATCGACCCCGTAGACCTCACAAGGAATGTTGCGGCAGTAATCACCCATGAGAACCTCCAGCGCCTCATTTTCCTTTCTGCAGCATACCTTGCAGAGCCCTCAGAATCATTCTTCTTCCCCAAGGAACTGGGCAGGGAGGAACTGGAGGGGAGATTAGAAGAAAGGAACATATTCGCGCTTTCCTTTGCAAAGGAGGAAATAGTTGATGACGTACTTTGGGGCCAGGTTTGGAGGGTTTCAGGCCAGCTGGAATCCTACCTGAAGAAAGCAGAGTTCCAGGTGCTCGGGGTGCATCCGCACGCAACAGATTCAGAATGCATAATCCTATTCGAGCTGCGCTCCCCGGTATTGCCCAAAACCCAGACCTTCCGCGGCCCGTACCTGGACCAGACCGAGCACGTTTCAGTTTTCATGCGCAAACGCAAACGCCCGTTTTTCTTTGACCATGGAAGGATTCATTCAATGGGGGAAAGGAAACTCTGGAACATTTCGCTTGCAATTAAAGAATTCAAGAAGCGCAAGGATTTGCCTTCCCATGTAACTGGAATCTCAAAGGCAAAATTCCTTGGAAAAGAATCAATACTTGAAGATTACCCTGAAGCATTAGAAGAATATTTCCGGATAAACTGGTTCCCGAAATAGATTATTTCTTTTCCCCTACCCGTTGCTCAATCTTTGCAGGCTCTGCGATGTCTGTAGGTGTATTTACATACAGATAAAGGCTTGCAAATGCCATGGTTGCAACTATTGATGCCACCAATGGCAGGGTATTTTTGTTAAACGTAAATTGGAAGTCCGTAGGGTTGAGGCTCACATCCAGAGTATTCACGTCCATGTGGATCATATACCTCTCTTTCCTGTTTTTTTTGCCCCAAACATGTGTCTCTTTCCTTATTCTCACGTACTCATCATCGCTTACTCCATCGTTGCGGAATGGATTCCCCTCATCCTTTCTATGATTAAGGGGCACAAGCCCGGAAGGCCCGATTATTCCCGGCACATTTCTCCTGGTTTTGTATGCCTTAACTCCAAAGATTACTGTGGAGGCTGCTGATGCTATTGCTGCTACTGCCAGCGCAACAGAAACCTCATGAGAATAAAGCAAATTGGATTCCTTAGGTGCATCCTCCTCCCGCATAACCATAATATCCGTGGCAGTTTCTGCTGAAGCTGTTTTGGCTGCCAGGAAACCTACTCCCACTGCAGCTAATGCCGCAGCCCCCATTCCAACTCCATTCCTGTGCGCATTCAGGCAAATTCCTTCCATTGAAGCCTGTGTTCCGCACCTTTCAGGGGAGGCATTCTTCGCCACGAGTGCCTTTACCTGGGTTATCCTTCTCGTCTCAGTTACCCTGTGTGATTGTGATTTATATCTGGCCATAGTGTTATAATTAGTGGCAAAATGTTTATAAATACGAACTATGCAAAAATGCTTCTCCGCCGTAATCACAAGCACACCGAATGATGTACGCGTTCATACGGATATTCTGTCACTTCTTCCATTTCTTCATTAGTATTTAAGCTTTTCCTCGGAATTTTTCATCTTCATATCCACGCCGTAAAAAACCCTCAGAATACAAAATTCCTGTTTTTAACCTCATCCACAGCAAATAGGGAACGGTCACGCTGCGGCAGCCCAAAGCTGCTAAACTCCCTGGTGCCAAAAGCCCCAGAAGCGGAGGATCGGAGGACGAAAGAATGGCCAAAAGCAAACCGAAACCAAAGAACCCGAAGTAGTTGCATTTATATTTTTTCATTTTATTTTTTATTGGAGGCGATCAGTATGTTCGAAGGAAATACAAGATGTACCCTGTGCGACAAGGAAATGGATGATTCGGAAAAGAATTTCGGCATAAGCATGTGCGGTTTCACGTACGTGTTTTGCGATTCATGCTTCAGTGGAAAGAAGGCTGAAATCACTGAGCTTCTCCACGATTGATTTTTTATTCAGTTCTCTTTTTGTAACCATGGTTACATCCACTTTCTGAACCCCCAACTCTTTTATTCCTAATCATGCAGAATATTCCCAAGGTGAGCAATATGTTTATTTCAACACTAGGAAGCCACTCAGCACTGGATGTTTCAGAAGGAGCAAAAGCAGAAGGATACAAATCAGTAGTTGTATGCAAGAAAGGCCGTGACAGTACCTACTCCAAGCACTACAAAACCCGCAAGCGCGGATCAAAAGAAATCGGAATTGTAGACGAAGTAATCCTTGTGGATGAATTCACAGACATGGTGAAGCCCGAAGTCCTTGGGCTGCTCAAGGATTCAGTATTCATCCCCAACCGCTCCTTTTCCGTTTACGTTGGATATGATAATATTGAAAACAAATTCAACGTCCCTATTTTTGGAAACAAATACCTCCTCCGCGCAGAGGAGCGCACCGCAAAAAACAACCAGTATGATTTGCTCGAAGCCGCAGACGTGAACATCGCTAAAACATTTACCCCGGATTCCATTGATTCCCTTTCACTAGTTAAGGTGCAGGATGCAAGGCGCTCCTACGAGCGTGCATTCTTCTTTGCAGCATCCCCAAAAGAATACGAAGAAAGAAGCAGGTCCCTCATTGCCCAGGGCATAATAAAAGAGGAAGACCTCAGGGTCGCAAGAATCGAAGAATTCATCCTGGGCGCACAATTCAACTTCAACTTTTTCTATTCCCCGCTCCACAACGAGCTCGAGCTCCTGGGAATAGATTGCCGCCGCCAGACCAACCTGGATGGTTTGCTCCGCCTCCCAGCACCCCAGCAGATTGAAGCCCTCAAATACAAGCGCTTCACTACAATTGAAGCCGGCCACATCGCATCAACAATGCGTGAATCCCTTCTCCAAACAGGAATCGAAGCAGGCGAGCGCTTTGTAGAAACAGTAAAGAAATTCTATCCAAAAGGTTTAATCGGCCCCTTTGCATTGCAGGGCGCAATTGAAGAAAAAGACGGCAAGGAACGCTTCGTAGTTTTCGATGTTTCATTCCGCATGCCCGGTTCACCCGGCACAAGATTTACCCCGTACTCTTCGTATTTATACCGAGAACCAGTAAGCTTCGGAAGAAGGGTTGCCCAGGAAATCAAGGAAGCAGAAAAAACAAACAGATTGGAGGAGATTACCTCTTAGGAGGCATTCCCCATCTTTCTATGTCTCTAAAAAAGTCAAATATTTTGTACTTTATCTCCTCAAGAACTCCGATTCTTTCCTTTTTTTCGCATGTGCTCTCTTCAGTTTTGGGTTCATTAAACAGCAAGTATGCGCCTACAAAAATGCTCACAATCGCAGAAGCAGCAAGTGTTGTTTTTATAATGCCTGCGGTAAGCGGTTTTTTCCTCGGAATCCGCACTTGTTTCTTCGTTTGCTCTAATGCACTTCCAACAGGGCGCATTTTTTCCATATTGATACATTATGGATAAAAATGGTTATAAATATTAATGTTTTTAGGCCTTAGGAAACATTCCCTTCCAAAACTGCTTTTCCTCAATCGCCTTTGTAATTAAAGCCCTGTCTTCCATTGCTTCAATGTACCGTTCAATCGGATAGTAGTTCTCTTGCGTAACAATATCGTCTAATTCCAGCAAGAGTGCTTCTAATTCTTCAACTGTATTTTCCATAAGCCCACGTTCTGCAATTTCAATTTCATCCAGCTTCTGCTGAATTAGCTGCCCTTTGTTTTCTTCATGTACGCATCCAGGGTCCCTCTCCTGGTAAGAATCCCCCCTTAACTGTTCGATAATCCTATTTTGTGCAATCAATAATTCCACAAGCTCATCTTTGCTCTTTTCTTCCAAATCCAAGGCGAATTCCTTTTCACGCTCGCGCATCTCTTCTCTTGCTTCCTGCTCTTCAATTTCACGCTGTCCATACCAGCCGCTTTCAATTAACTGTTTTTGGAATTCAACAATGCGCCTTAGCTTGCCTATCTGCTTCCGGATGCGCGCATCTCTTCTGTTTTTGGAATCTTCCTGCATGCTCTTTTTTTCGCGGGGCAAGTTTTCATTCTCAGCCTTTTCATTTCCAGAGAGAAAAAGGGCTGCGCCTCCGATTCCGGCAGCCACAATCAACCCACCCACAATCGGGTGCCGCCTAACCCATCCTTTTTTGGGTTTGGGTGTTTCCCTGCGATCAGGATATTCAATCTTAGAACTGCGCACCGTTTTGACCATGTGTTTACTTATGTGGTAAAGTGCTTATAAACATTATCCCTAGCCTCCCACAGTTTCTATAATATTCTTATATTTAGAATTCTTATTCTTAAGAAGCACAATCCTGGAAACCTCAACCTCATCTTCATACCTATAATCCGGAAGATTCTCAAGCAGTTTCCCACAAAGCTCCTTCACATACTCATGCGCAGGCATATTCTCCGCACCCAACCTTTTTCTTGAATACCCAAGGTGCATATACGCCTTAATCTCAATAAAATCAGCACCGCTTTTCTCAAACATCTCCCCATATTCAGGAAGCATCTCCTCCAGATCATTAACCCCCTTAATCACAGTAAACCTCAAAACGCGCCTGCACGGAAAATCCGCAATTAATTCAAGCGTCCGGTTTATTCTCTCCCACCCATCCGGGTAAACAGGCACATTCACTTTATCAAAAGTTTTCTTCTCAGCAGCATCAACAGAAATATACAATTGCGTAGGCAAAGCCTTCTCTTCCTTTAATCCAAGCAGCATCTCCGGCTCCTGCCCATTAGTAACCAGAAATACAGTCTTAACTTCCTTCCTCTCTTTCAAATTTCTAATTAATTCCGGAAGTTTAGGGTAAAGCGTAGGCTCCCCGGATAAACTAATTGCCCAGTGCGCAGGAAACGAATCCAATACCCTGCGGAATAATTCTTCATTAACATCATCAGCCCCTCCAAGCCCGGAAATAAGTTTCCGCTTAGCCGCAACAGTCCCTTCAATAATCTCCTCAGGAGAATCAACAGAATCCACACCCATCGGCTTAAACTCCATCCATTCCATGGGCCTCCAGCAAAATACGCAATTCTGCGAACACCACGCAGCAGCAGGGCTCATCTGCGCACAAGAAGCAGTATCAGCACCATAAAATTTCTGCTTATAGCAAGCCCCCTTCCCACGAAGAAGCCTTTTAGTCCACCCACAAATTTGCACAGCAGAATGATTCCCAACAATTCCATACTGCTTTTTCAAAAACTCTTCAATAACCCCTGGAGAAAAAGAAAACCTGTCCTTGAGTGAAGATTTCTTCGAATCTTCACAGCGGTCAAAATCTGTCAATTTTGACCCCCCGCCCAAGCACCCTACTTCGCCTTCTTCACAGTCTTTCCCAAATCCGCAAGGTCCTCCTCAAGCTGCTTGCATCCGCGCACAAGCATCTCTTTAGGAGTCATCTGGAAAAAGCTCTCGGCCTTAAACACAACATTTCCCTTCCCATCATCATCGTATGCTGCAATCCCGGCCTGGAACTTTGCGTGCTTGAGACTGGTCCCAATAACTGCTCTCCCTTCAAGCCTTAGGCTCTGACCTTCAAACAGCGTAATAATTGGAATCATGTCTTTCGCAACCTCCACGTCCTTGTCTGTTGTTTTCATGTCACCGGAATACACAACCTTTGGCCCGGTCTCATCCAGAGAAAAGGCTACTTCCATTCCCTCTTTCACTCCCTTGGGAGTGATAATTGGAATGAGCCCAATCCTGTGAGTTACATATTCATCAAACATGGATGAGGTATTCTCATACATGGTAATGGAATCCACAGCCAGTATGGAAACCCTTCCCATGCTGTACCTGCGCACAGCGTTCAGGAACGCAAGGTCCGTTCCGCTCACTTTCATGGAAATCTTGTTTCCTTTTGATTCGAGAAGTTCTGCTTTCATACCACTACACCCTCCTGCCCCTTCTTCCACCCTTTCTTTTCATGGAGTCCGTAGGTATGGGTGTAACATCTTCTATTCTTCCTACACGAACTTTCATCCTTGCAATAGTCCTCACTACTGCCTGTGCCCCTCCTCCCGGAGTCTTTGAACCGTTTCCTCCAGGTGCGCGAATCTTTATGTGGACAGTATCCACTCCCTTTTCCTTCAATTCATTCACGACTTTCTGCGCAGCCTGCATTGCTGCATAGGGCTTTCCCTCTTCCCTCGAGGACTTAACCATCATTCCTCCGCTTGCCCAGGAAAGGGTTTCCGCCCCGCTGATGTCAGTTGCGGTAATAATCGTATCATTCTTGGATGAGTAAACATGCACAATTGCAAGCTTCCCCGGCTTCTTTTTCTTGACCTCTTCCTTCTCTCCCCCTTCTTCCACAGGGGCTTCAGCCGGCACTTCCTTGACTCCAGCTTTCTTTTCCTCCTTTGGAGCCTCAGCCTTTACTTCTTTAGGTGCCTCAACAGGTTTTTCTTCTTTCTTTTCCTCAGCCTTAGGCACTTCTTCAATTTTCGTTTCTTCTTCAGCCATAATCGTCACCCCTAATCAACTACCTTCTCCGCTGCGGGCGGAAGGTCAAGCTCTGCTGGAGCCTCTTCCTCGCCTGCCGCTTCAGCCTTAGGCGCCTCCTTTGTTGGTGCAGGCTCTTCTTCGGGCTCAGGCACCTCAAGGTCTATCTTCTTGTAATAGTTAATGGAATCATCCTCAGAAACAGGAACAAGGTAACTCGGTGAATTAACCTTCCTTCCCTTTACTGAAATGAACCCGTGGGTAATAAGCTGCCTTGCCTGTTTCACGGTTTTTGCAAGCCCACGCTTAACTACCCTGGTCTGGAGCCTCCTCTCGAGCACATCACGCACGTTAAGCGAAAGCACCTGTTCCAGCTTTGAGTTCGCACTAAGAATCCCAAGCCTCGCCAGCTTGTTCATTAGTTTAGGTAGGTCCCTCTCCATTTCGTCTTGGGAAACTGACAACAGCCTTCTCGCTTCACGCCTCATTTTCTTGAGTTCCTGGTTCATTACCCAGAGCTCCCTCATGGTCTTGAGCCCGTATTCGCGCTTAAGCCCTTTCTCTTCCTTAATCCTGCCAACTTCCCAGAGCCTTTTAGGGTGCTCGTATTTGTTGCTGAACTTTCGTGGGTCTCCCATAATCATTCACCTATTTCTTCTTCCTGTCATCCTTCTTTCCCGGTGCCTGCCCCGGCTGCATAGCCTTCCTGATAACACCAAGAGACATTCCCTTTCTTCCGGTGTTCCTGGTTCTCTGCCCGCGCACCTTCTGCCCATAGTGGTGCCTGTAGCCTTTCCAGGTGTAGAGCGTCTTCTCACTTTCAACATCCTGCCTCTCCGCAAACACTAGGTCGTTCATTATGTTGTGCTCATCCTCCCCGGTCACCTGGGACCTTCTCCTGTTCAAAAGGTACGGAGGCACATCATACTTCTGGATATTTGCAAGAATAACATCGATCTTCTCAATTTGAGCATCATCAAACGTACCGACCTTTAAAGTAGGTGAAAGCTTGAGCTCCTTTGATATAATATCTGCAACAAGCCCCTTGGTGGTCTGCCCGATTCCCTTTACCCTGAGGAGTGCCCTCTTGAGGGTAAGGTGCCCGCTCACATCCTTTCCTGCAAGCCTGATGATACCCCTAACGCCTTCTTCCTCTTGTGGCGCCTTCTTCCTTGCAGGTTTTTTTGCAGCATCAGCTGACACTTCTTTATCTTTAGCCTTATCTTTAGCTTTAGCAGATTCCTTCTTCTTGCTGTCTTTCTTATCTTTCTTCTTGGCCTTTCCCATTAGCTCACCAATTGTTCAGGGTGCGCGGAGGTCCTTTCGGATAGAGCAACCCTTCTACTTTTCTTTTTTAAACCCAAATATGGGTTTTCCGCCCTAGAGCTCTTACACAAAATCCAGTGCGTTCTTTCAGAGAAGTTATCCCCTGAATGAATAAGTGACATGACACACAGGATATGCGTAGCTTCTATTAGTTTATAGTAACCTTTTTAAATATTCTGACAATCCCCGAAGTGCCCATAACCCCTATTAATCTTCCCGCAGTATCTCCTTTATGCAACTCTATTTAATACAGCACGGGGACGCAAAGCCCGAGGAAGAAGACCCAGAAAGGCCACTTTCCGAAACCGGAATCCAGGAAACTGAAGCTATCGCCTCAAAACTCCAGCACCTGGGCACAAATCCCACCCACATATTCCACTCCCCCAAGCTCCGCGCCCGCCAAACCGCTGACATATTCTCCTCTGCCCTTAATGCCCCCGCAGAAGAAATCGAAGGCCTCAAGCCCATGGACGATCCCACCATAATAAAAGAAAAGCTTCAAACCCTGGAAGAAACCGGCACGTATTTGTTCGTAGGCCACCTCCCTCACATAGAAAAGCTTGCAGTCTTTCTCCTCACCGGAGCCCAAGAACCCCCAATCCACATTTCCCGCTATTCCTCACCCCTTTGTTTAGAAAATACCGAGGGAAACTGGCGGGTAAAGTTCTTTTTGCTCCCGGAACTCCTCTAGCAATCAATTTTTAAGCAATTATCTTCCAAATCCTTCCTGGTGGGCAAAATGGAGAAGAAAGACTACCTCAAGGAAACAGTCAAACACATAGACATAACCTCATTTGATGGAACCAAATTGCTGGATTCAATGCGCGACATGTCTTTTACTTCCAGGGACACCGCACGTGCCGCAGACATCCTGAACATGATGCTCAAAAAGGAAGGATGCACTAATTTCCTCACCCTTGCAGGAAGCACCAGTGCAGGCGGATGCATGCAGGTCTACTCTGATATGGTAAAGTACAACATGATTGATGCAATAGTCGCTACCGGCGCATCGATTGTAGACATGGACTTTTTCGAAGCCTTGGGCTTCAAGCACTACAAGGGTTCCCAATTTGTAAACGATACCGAGCTCCGGGAGCGCTACATCGACCGTATCTACGATACTTACATTGATGAAGAAGAACTCCAGGCATGCGATTCCACAATAAAGAAAATCGCAGATTCCCTTGAACCAAGGCCCTATTCTTCCCGTGAATTCATTGCGGAGATGGGCAAGTACCTCCAGAATCACGCAAAGAAAAAGGATTCCCTTGTCCAGGTCGCCTACGAAAACAACGTCCCCATTTTCTGTCCCGCATTTTCAGACTCCAGCGCAGGCTTCGGCCTTGTAATGCACCAGGCAGAGCACCCCAAGGAGCACGTTTCCCTAGATTCGGTGAAGGATTTCTACGAAGTTACGAAAATAAAAATCGAGTCCCCCACTTCCGGCCTGTTCATGGTTGGAGGCGGAGTTCCCAAGAATTTTGCCCAGGACACAGTTGTTTGCGCAGAGTGCCTCGGAAAAGAAGTCCCGATGCACGAATATGCAGTGCAGATTACTGTTGCAGATGTACGCGATGGCGCATGCTCCAGCTCCACGCTCAAGGAAGCATCTTCCTGGGGCAAGGTGGACACTGTGCACGAGCAGATGGTTTATGCAGAGGCCACCACAGTAGTTCCCCTAATTGCAAACTACGCATACCATAAAGGATACTGGAAAGACCGCAAAAAAAGGAACTGGTCCAAGCTTTTTGGTTGAATTTCCGTTTCCTTTAAATCCTTTTTCCTTCATTTCCTTTCTCCATGGATTCAGATTCTGAGGAAGGTGATGAGGGTGAGCATGGGAACACACCTACTTGTAAACATGCATGGATGCCCTCCGGATCTTCTAGAGCGTGCTGACGTAGTTGCGAAGCTTCTAAATGAAGTAGTTTCTGAAACTGATCTTACCAAACTCGGTGAAAACCACCACCAGTTTGACCCATATGGAGTTACCTCCGTAATCCTTCTTGCCGAATCCCACATCAGCATTCACACCTGGCCTGAGCAGGATGGCTCTGCAGCCGTAGATATCTTCACCTGTGGAGACCCGAAGAATGCAGACAGGGCTTTTGAAGCAATCAAAAGAAAGTTCAGGCCCACCAAGGTTTCCACCCAGAGAATTATGCGGTGATTTTCATGAGTGAAGATATCGTTTATTATACAATCAACCCCTCACTTAAAGCTGAATTAAACGGGAAAATTATTGCAAAAAAGAAAACTCCCTTTCAGGAAATAATAGTTTTCGAATCCCCGGTTTTTGAGCGGATGATGCTCATAGGCGAAGATGATTATTTTATTGTGCAGTTTTCACTCAAAGATGAAAAGCACTACCACGAAACCGTTACGCATCCTCCCCTCTCCCTGCACCCACACCCCTCCAGGGTTCTGATTATCGGAGGTGGAGATGGGGGCGTATTGCGTGAAGTTCTAAAGCACCCTGTAGAAAAAGCAGTAGTTGCGGAGCTTGATTCTGAAGTAATCAACCTTTCAAAAGAGTACTTTCCCTCCGTTTCCAATGGCGCCTTCTCCGACCCCCGCGTTGAAATCCGGCTCGGGGACGGACGCAAATTCCTAGAAGAAACCCAGGAGAAATTCGATGTAGTGATTTTAGACCTTACCGACCCCGAAGGCCCCAGCAAAATGCTCTTTACAAAGGAATTCCACGAAATTCTCAAATCCAGAATGAACGAAGGCGGAGTGCTTGCTACACAAACATCTTCGTATTTTGAGCCCCACGTTCTCGGTCGAGTCAACGCCGCACTTTCCCAGGTTTTCAAGAATGTTGTTTCCTATGCAAACTTCGTGCCCAGTTTCATGGTTATAGAGAGCTACACACTTGCAACGGATTCCCCAATTGAAGGAATTGCAAACCGGCTCAAAGAACGCAACATTAAACTCAAAGCATCAACTCCTGAAGAACTAGAATTTATGGTTTTGAATCCCCATTCCTCTGTTCTGGAGACCCTCTCTAAAAACTGGGAGCCCTCAACAGATGAGAACCCAGTAGAAGTTAATCCAGAATAAAACAAAGAAGCAGTGTAATACGGTGTTTTTGTCAAGTTTTGTACTAGCTTAAGACGGTCATAAAAATTGACGCGGAGAGGGTTGAGTGACCTCTTTGTAACCTTCGGTTACATCTGTTGAGCAGAGCTCAACATTCGGCCACAGCCCCTCCCGCTTCGCTGCGCTACGCGGAGAGGGAGATTTGAACTCCCAAGCCCGTGAGGGCACACGCTTTCCAGGCGTGCGCGATAACCAGGTTCTGCCATCTCCGCAAAAAGTGTGTAGTTATACTTATACCATTTCTTTTTATTCTTTAGCCTTAACCCAGACCTACCTTCACTTATTCTCGTAAAGATATGCTTCTGTAATGCCTGAGAACCCAGCCCTCTTGGCAAGCCTGTCCAAAGAAAGGATATTCTTCAGAATAAGGGTCACTTTCAGAGGAACATCATATCCCCTGTTTCTTACTTCTACCAAAGCCCCTGCAACTAGGTGTGCAGGGTCCCCTTCATCATCACCTATTTTCTCAGCAATCTTCTTCTGGAGCACAGGGTCATCTTCTCCAGCAAAATACCTAGCAATCTTTCCAGCCAATTCTTCCCTATCCTCCAGGGAAGATTCCAGCCCCAGTATAAACTGCCTGTCCGCATCATCTATTTCTATATAGTAATTCCTGTCCAGGTAGCACACCCTCTTATCACTGGTAATCCTTATGTTTCCAGGATGCAGGTCAGAATGCACCTGCCCATCCACCAACTGAATAACAGAGTTTTTCACCACAGTGCTCATGATATCTTTCATATTATGCCCTTCTTCAACAAGGCTGTCCCATTGGGTAAGGTTTTTCCCCTCAACAAACTCCTCTCGTATGTAATACTTATTCTCCTTCCCGCGCGTCTCAGGAACATAAATCGAGTACGCAGAGTCCTCAGCATTCCATCCACTATGAATATCCCGGAACCTCCGGTCTTTCTCAAATGAATCTTCAAATGAAATATCCTCGTTTATCCAGGTTTTGATGTCCCTTAGCACAGGAACAGCAAGTCCCTCGTGTTTCTTCATAGCCTTGAATGCGCTTTCTATTAATTCACACATTGATTCTGTGTGGAAAGATGCATTCGGGTTTAGCACCTTCACAACCTCTTTCTCCCCCTCTGCCGTTTTCACTTCATAAACAGTAAGGAGGGAACCTGCCCCAACCGGAGCCCTCATCTCTGCCACTTCTCCACTAAGCCCTTCCCACTCCCTCTTTAGAGTATGGAAAGCAGAGAGCTTTGGCTGCCCTCTCATTGAATCATATACTTTGTCGAATTCTTCCCTGTATTCATCAGGCAAATCAACATAAAGCCCCAGCGTCTGTAGGAACCTTACTCCCGGCGAACCCAAGTGGCTTGCAACAAGCCTTACGAATTCCATGGGTTTCAAGATCCTTTTTCCATTATCCTTTACTGCTTCAGATTCTATGTATTTGGATAATTTTTCTATAACTCTCACACTTTGTAGAAGATGCCTTTCACTTTCTTCTGTGTCGATTGGTATGGTGCTATCCGGCCCAAACCCCTCTATCTTCTCCAATACGGCATCACGTCCTGATACGTATCGGAGATCGCGTATTTCATAATAATCAGACAAATAATCAATTGTCTCCAGGATCTTCTTTTCTTTTTCACCTTCCTCCAGGAACGCATAATGCTGCTCCTCCACATCTTCCGTAGCTTCAGCTCTTATTTTTCCATAGTGCTCTCCTGCCATTCTGTCCAGGAATTCCCCCCAAGTCATCTTATTCTTGGGCCTAACCAATATCCTGTCCAATATTAGTGGTGAAAGCAGGAAGTACATTGTTGAAACATCTGATTTTTCTGCCAGTTTTCCAAGTATCTCCCGCAGAAATTCCATCAGCCTTTTTTCACTTTCATCCTCTGAAGATTGTACAAAGTAATCCAAAACCCAATCTACAGTTTTTTTTCTGCTTGACTGTTTAATAAGCACCCCATTCTTTCCCATGAGAAGATTCTGCACAATAAGCTGTTTGGTCAAAAAATCTATATTATACATTCTTTCATACAATGTAGACAGGGGCATCACATATTCTAATCTATCGCCTACTGCTTCCCAGACATGATATGTGGCTTTTCTCAACTCAAAGTCATCCTCTGCACATTTCAGGAAGAGCTTCAGGGCCCCATCCTTGTCTTTTAGGAGCTCACCCATTACAGTATTCCCAACTATTGCTTTGCCCAGGGTTTTCCTGCTTTCCTTTTTCGTCATGAATACTACTGCTTCATCTATTGCTTCCCCCAGGCTTTCCGGAGAAAGGATTTCTTCATTTATTATCCTTTCCCTCATTTCATTAAGGCTAACTCCATCTAATCTGGGGTCTCCAAAAAGCAATTTCTTGGCGTTTCCTGCCCCAAGTTTAGGGATTTGCTTGCTAAGGACGCTTCTCAACACCTGGGATTTAAGGTCATAGTCCCCAAGAAATGCGCATACTGTTAGCAACTCTTCTGCTTCACTGGCATTATCAGTATCAAAGGAATACTTATCCAGAATTTTTGCAAGCAATTCATCATATCCCAGCACAGCTGAACCCCTATCTATCTCAGCTCCCAGTATATACGCCCTCATAAACTCGTGCGGTTTTAGTATTTCCACAGATCTTTTGAGTTGCCTGAATAATTCCCCCCTGGGCAAAACATCTGCCCAACGTGAAGCACTGCTCTCAAATAACTTGCCCATCAGCGCTTTCCCTTCAGGTTCAGAGTAAAACCCATATTTTTTCAAATCTTCTTTTATCTCTGCCAATTCCTCCGGGGTTTGCATTGTTCCGCAGGCCGTTTCCATAAACCAAATGCACTCTAACTGCGCCGTACAAGAGGGGAACTTTGAAATGATGTGCAAGACCCCAAGAATACCTTCTTTGCTCCGTAGGGCATCTACAAATTCCCTGTGTTGTTCGTTATCCCATCCTCTTAGAAATGAGTCAGAGATATCACCCACTACAATTTCCTTAATCTTCTTCCCAATACTCATGTCTTCCCAGATGCTGTCTAAGAAGTATTCAATTTCTTTTAGGTCACCAGTGCCCAGGATTCTTAGGGCTTCACTAAATGGGTATTTATCCTCTTCAGGAACCTCCTTTCCTTCCGAAAGAGAAGTGGTCATACTCCCCTCCCACTTCCTTTTCGCTATCCTCACCATGGCCTCTTTTGCTTCCAGGTACTTCTCAGGCAGGTTCTCCTTTTTCCATTTGTCCAACATCACTGACCAGCCCTCAGGAAGGTCTTTTGGGTCGAACTCAACCCTGCTGAATAGATTCCTGACTATCTTTGCCTTGTTTTCTTCAGACAAATTTTTGGCGGAAATATCAATAATCGCTATGGCTTCCGCATTTTCATCAACACTAGTGTCCAGTATCATATCTATTGAGCATTCAGTTTCTATTTCTCCCCAGTCAATATCTATAGCCCCTTTCTTCCTGTATGCTTTCTCAAGGTCCTTCATCAGGATATTGACCACCAATGAGTATTTCCTATCACTGAACCAACCACCTTCACTAAGCATATTGATTATCGACCCAATGAATTTTTTCGGGGACCTTTCCAATACCAGCTCTTCAGGGAAATTACTTGAAAATTCCCCCATTATCTTCATTACCTGATAGCTTTTTCTCCCCAGAAGTAACTTAGAGAAACTATCAAAAAGCCCAAAGTGGTCCTCGCCTTTCAAATGCATTTCTGAGAGAGGGACCCCCGCACACAACTCCAGGACCAAGGCCCTCACTACCTCCTTTCCTTCTTTATCCAGATCCCCATATTCCTTATTGATTAAAGAGTCAATTTTTCCAAGAAGAATTTTGAGTATTTTTCTTTCGAATTCCATCCTCATCTTTGCACTTAGGGAGGCCCCATTATACTTCTTCCCTGAATGTTGCTTTATTCGGTTATATCTCTTGTATATTGGGCCCATTAGGCTTAGTGCTGAACGCACTCCGCACTTTTTAGCCAAAGCTTCACGTGCAAGATGCAACTTCTGTGGATCTGTTTCATCTAAAGAATCCCTGAGGATTGTTTTCCAAGGATCAACATCACTCTCTATACTCCTCAACATATCCTGGGGCAGAGGAGTCAATGCATGGGAAAGTGAAGGCATATCCACTATCCTGGCAGTGTAATCCAAGGCCAGGATTCTCAACAGGCTGCTGCCATGTCCGATATCTTCCACAACCCCGCATTCTTTCTCCATTTCATTAATCCTGTTCAGAAAGACTGCTCCTCCATGCGGGTTGAAGGGCCCTTCCCCGCTTTCTATGGCCGCCTGCACATCTGCTTCGTATTCCTGGCTCCTCAGGCTGCCGATTGTCAAAATTATGTCCTTGGTGCTCTGGTTATCACACATTCTTTCAGCATGCCCTCCCTTAATGTGCGAGCGCTCATGGTTTATTACGAATGCAATCTCATCTTCTGTTTCGCAAAACTTGAACATCCTGTCGCTTATCAGGATTGCGCCATTCGGCAATGCACATGCATTTGCTTCCTCCCAGCCCCTTGTAACAGAAACTGAAATTCTTCCCTTGTCCGCACCAGTTTCCATCCTCTCCACTATGGATTTTACATATTGTGAAAGCGGATGCGACTCAGGATAACAACCATACCTCTCTTTCAACACTGATTCCACATAAGGAGCAAGGCGCCCTATGCGCTCTTTTGCTTTGCTAGGGCTCCCCTTTACTTCTTTTTCAGCGTTCTTCTGGCGAGGCATATACTATATATTTATCTTAGAGAGTCTTTAAAAATGTATCTTTTTATGGTTATTTGTGAACTACGCTTTAAAGTGAATTCTCTCGGTTTTCACAACCTTCCCCTTTTTCTGCTCATTCATTCCCGGCCCATCAAAAAGCGCAACTCCCACCCCCACAAACGTTCCACCCTCAGTATAAATCGAAACAGTATCCCCCTTCTTAATCAAGGGCTCAGCGGCAGTAAGCCCAGGAGCCATCAGCTGCGCCCCCTTTGCTAAACTCCCGGCAGCATTGTCCCGTACATACACCCTCCTGAACTCCATAAGAGTATCCACAGGCACAACACATTTCCTAAGCAAAGAATCATCCCCCTTCTCCTTCCAGAGCCAATATGCATCCACAAGCACCTGCACAGTGTGCGCAGAATCCTCCCGGATCCGCCCAACAGCAGTGCGCCTCAACTCCTCCATAAATGCCTCAGTATCCGCAGCCTTCCCAATATCTTCACAAAGAGTCCGGATATAGGTTCCCGCTTCCACAGTAGCACTAAACAGTACGCGTTTCCCTTTAATTTCCAGAATTTCAAGCGAATGCACAAACCGCTTCCTTTTCACTTTCTTAACTGCAGAAACAAGAGGGGGAGTCTGTTCAATCTCCCCACGGAATTTAGCAAAAACATCCTCAATCCTATCCGGCTTAAGCTCCTTCCTGAATTTGCATATCCCCACATACGTTTTCCTCTTACTAGCAATATACTTCAATAATTTAGTCGCCCTCCCAACAGCCACAGGCAGAACTCCAGATACATCAGGATCCAAAGTCCCCGCATGCCCAGCTCTGGGAACTTCAAGAAATTTCTTAACCCAGGAAGTAACCTCATGGCTCACGGGGCCGCAGGGCTTGTCCAGCACCACAACCCCTGAGTCCAGGAGTTCCGGCACATCCATCGGAGCTACTCCTTGCGGGAAGTGGGCTCAAGGTGCCTTATGCTCACTCTGCTCTCTTTCCCTTTAGCATCTTTGACCATTACAAAATTCCTGTCAACCACTTTAGTGATTGTAACTTCGTCTCCTGAATCCTTGCCCATCGTCTTAACGCAAATTCTTCCTTCTTCAATTGCTGCCATAAATCTCACCCAATAATCCTTTATCTTTCAAAGCCCGAATTGCAATCTCAACAAGCTCTTCGGGCATATTCTCTGCGGAACTAAGCACAAGGTCAAATTTCTCATGGTTCAATATATCAATATTGTAAACCTTCATGTACCTTTCCCTGTTGTTCGCATCCCTTTCCTTTACGTGCTTCCCAGCTTCCTCAAGAGAAATCTCATCCCTTTTCGCAAGCCTCTTCACACGCACTTCTTCAGGGGCATCAATCCAAATCCTGAAGTCCGCCTCCACCATCCATGGCCCAAGCCACGTAGTGACCACACACTCACCTTTGGATGCCTCATCCCGTAGCATCTCATCAAACTTCTTGTCTATGTTGGGGTCTTCCATTGCCTTTTTCTGGAACTCCATGAGCGGAACACCCTCTTTTTTTGCAAGGTCCTTGAAGGTAGGGCACACCACATGGTAGCCCAGCTTCTCAGCCATTACTTTTCCGAAGGTATTCTTTCCGCTTCCCGCAAGCCCGGCAACGGCTATAATCATTTCAGGATCCCCTCAACGTACTTTCTGTAAATGATATCCACATCTTCAATGCTCTTTGCCTTCTCCTTTACACGGGAAGCTTCCACAACCACCTTGGACTGGCACTTTGAGCACAGGTGCCCGCCGAACTTCCTTTCCGGAGTCTTTTCGCTTTTTGCACCGCTTCTCTGCACACCAAGCAATTTCCCTTTGCAGATTGCACAGGAAGCCTTTTTCCCGCCCAGCCTTCTCTCATAATATTCCCTGCTTTTGCCTGAAGGAACCCTTCTCTTAATCTTCTTCATTGAAGTTGACCTGTTCTTTGTGTTTGGCATAACATCACCTAATTTTTCATAATCACTTTTTTTACCCTGGTCAGCCCTATTCCCCCCACAATCGCTACAAGTATGAACCAGATGTTCGCACCATTAAGCGTTCTTGTGTTGAAGATAGGTATTTCGAATGGGAGCTTTATGTGGAACCAGGTTCCACTGTTTGCGGTGGCAACTACGCTTGTGCTGTACTCAGGAGGCACCGCGCACACAACCGCATCATCACCCTGTTCATAGGAGCCCTTGTCTGCAAAAACATTCATCTGCGCACCATTAGTTACGCCCGAAGGCAGATAGTTCGAACCCTCAGTCCCATGGAAAAGTATTGTTCCGTTCTCAGCAGTCTGGGAATCTCCCTCAAACGCCTTCACGTCCACATACCATGGCCCAACTTCCCCTCCGGATAGCGGAACCTCCCCGCACCATTCATCCCCCTGGTTTGAAAGCTCAACAACCATGTCATCCCCCAAGAACGGATCAATCGTCCCGAGCATCCACATGAAACTCATGAAAACTACAATGATTACAAGCATAACCTTGAGCTGCCCGCCCATCATTCCGTTGAACTCGGGCATAATCTTGTCCTGCTTTGCCTTTATCTCATCCATCCTGGGAGTATTCTGCTTCTTCATCGCCTCGATGTACTCCTTATTCAGCTTGTTCAGCTCTTTCTGGAGCTCCTTCATCCTGTCCATGTTCACTAACTTGCCGCGCACAACCTGGCCTATGCCTGAATAGATAAGCGCGCAAATGGTAACAAACCAAAAATAAAGTTCTACCGGAATCATCATAATCACTCCAAAATGCTCTGCAGCTGCGCAGATGCTTCTTCAACCTTTCCCTGTGCATTGTAGATAATCTTTGCAGGGCATCCCCTATGGGCCGCATACGCAGCCAGGAGTGCCCTATTCATATTATCATGCTCCTGCACATCCTCAAGCGTAACATCATCACTCCTTTCCCTGCTGGAATCATTTCCCCTCCTCGCAAACACCTCTTCAGGCTTTGCAGTGATGAGCACAAGCGCCTCCACATTCAATTTGGAAAGCAACTCAAATGGAAGCCCAGGCAGGTACCCTTTCGGAGTTTTGATCGAGCAGTGCGTATCCAGCACCACCTTCCCGCTCTCAGAAGCAAGCTTTTCCGCAACCGCGGCCTGCACTTCCTTCTGCTGCCCCACCGGAAGCTTCCGTATTTCATCCCTGTTCGAAATCCCGAACTTCTCTTTCGCAATCTCAAACATGAGGGTACCGTAATTCAGCATCTTCACATCAGCCGAAACGCCTTTCATTACGGTGCTCTTCCCTGCTCCGGGAAGCCCCATCACTATTATCATCTTTCGTCACCTACCCAATATCCCGTTAAGGAACGGGGCATTTTCCAGCATTTTCTGCCTCTCCATCTGCTGATAAGTCCTGTAGAATATACTTACAGTAAGCAGGATACCTGTTCCTGTTCCCAGGGCACCAGTAAGGTCCGCAAGCCCTGCAAGCAAACCAACCAGGAATGAACCCAGGAATATGAGTGGAGGTATGTACTTATCCAATATTTTTTCCAGCATCCTCCTATCCGTTCTCCACCCCGGAATCTGCATCCCGGACTCGATAAGCTGGTCAGTCATTCCCTTTGTGTCCATGTTTGAGGTCTCTGCCCAGAATTTACCGAACAGCACTGACACAAATGAGAGGAACAGCACATAGATTATGGCATGCACCCATTGGGGTATCCCAAATATGGGTGTCACTCCGTTGAGTATGAAATTAAGGTGCGCAATTGTATTCTGCCCACCTCCATACACAGGGGTAATCAGGTAAAGGAACCCATCCGTAAGCTGGTTGTTCGCATCCACATACCCAAGCGCTTCAATTATGTTGAACCCGCCTATATCCACGTCCAGGCCCCCAAGCCCAACCGCAAAAAGCTGCACGTTCATGAGCAAAGCGCTCGCAAAAATAACCGGGATATTTGAAAGGTAGAACAGGTTCAGGGGAAGCTTTGGGCTCATCCCTCTCGCCCGTTGGTACGCAAGAGGTATCTCCACTTTCATCCCTTCCCCATAGGATACCGCATACCATACAACAGCAGTCACCAGTATCGGTGCCATGATAATGAGTGCACTTGGAATCGCTTCCGCGCCTCCTCCTGCAATTGCCCCCAGCACTCCGGTTTCCCCGAATATGAGCCCTATGGCCCCTCCAATAATCGAGAATGAAACACCGGCTGCAATGAACAGGCTGATCCCGCTTCCAATTCCATATTTGGTTACCACTTCATCCAGGTACAGCACAATGACTGAACCCAGTGCAATCTGCAGTATAACTAATGGCATTGCAATCTCGGGGGCAAGGCCCTCCGCAAGCAACACCCTTCCTGTCATTACGAAAATCGTGGCTTCCACAAGCGCAATAATAATGGCAAGAACCTTCTGCAGCTCCTGGAATTTAACCTTCTCCTTAGGGTCACGCGGATTCAAATCAATAATTCCCGCGCCTGAAAACAACTGGAGAAAAATACTGGCCAATACAATCGGCCCAATACTTGTGGTGAGCAAACTCCCTAATTTTGACGCCGTAATCATCTGCAGGAAGTCAAACTGGTTTCCCGTATCCTGTGCTCCGAACGCAATAACGTTATACATCAAGAAGAATAGAAACAGGGCTACCCCTGTCCATATAAATCTCTCCTTTGTATCCGGTGGCCTCACCGGCGGCTTGATCTCAGGAAGAAACTGCGCTATCCTGTGGCCGACATCAAGAATTGCTCCCATACGTTCACTTCAGTCTATCTTGGAAATGCTTCCGCCTGCAGCCTTTATCTTTTCTTCGGCCCTGGCGCTCCAGGAAATCGCTTTCACTGCAACCGGGTGCATAATCCTCCCAGTTGCAAGTACCTTCCCTTTGAAGGACATCTCATTCTTTCCCCCTTCTGCGAGGGAATTAATCTCATACAGGTTCATTACTTTTCCAGGGGGTTTTTTCCTCTTTAGGCCTTCCCTTCCATACCTGTCCGGATCGTTTGTAGTAATCCAGCTCCATTTGTGCTTGTGCAGGCCTGCGTTTCCTACTCCTCCCCTGTTTCCTGAGCCCCTCTTGTTCTTTGCATTCCCTGTTCCGCAGCTCCTTGAGCCACGCATCTTTCCAATCTTTCTCTTCCTTCTTTCTGGCATGAGTATCACCGCTACATCATTCTCTTTAAGAGTGAATCCATGTCCTCCCGTTTTCCCAGGTCCCCTTCGGGTGCCGGCTTTTTAATCGTTTTGTAGCCCTTCCTGGGAGGGTGGAGCCTGAATACAGGATCCACGAAATTCTTCACCTTTTCATTGTGCATGATTTTCTGTGCAGCCTGCTTTATCTCCTCTTCCTCCATCACGTCCCTGAGCATCCTCCTGCCCTTTTCCCCCCTCTTCCTGAGGAGTTCAAAAAGCACCTTTTCAGATATTGGCCCATACGTAATGTAATCCTTGCAAACCTTTACCATCCCCATATTCTGAGGAGTGTCATCAATGATGACACAGTTGTTCGGCCTCTCAATGTTCAGGAGGTCCAGGGTCTGCTTTATCTTCGGGTTAATGTTCCTTATCCCCCTAATCCTAACTATTGCGATCTTCATAGCTTATCACCCGGCTGTGGCTTCATCTGATTAAGCGAGTCCAGCGCATCAATGGTTGCCATTGCCATGTTGTAAATGTTTGCGGTTGAGCCCCTTGAAAAGCTCCACACGTCATTCACCCCTGCAATCGTAAGCACTTTCTTGACCACTCCGTTCGCTGCAAGCCCAAGGCCCTTTGGAGCGGGCTTAAGGACCACCTGCGTGCTCCCATACTTCCCCCTCACTTCCCTGGGCATGGAGTGCGGGCTTCCGCACCTGCATTCCCAGGAGCCGCATCCGCTCTTCACGGAAATCATGTGCTTCCTCGCATCAAGCATCGCGTAATCAATGGCAGGCTTAACTTCCTCGTTCTTGCCCACTCCGATTCCCACGTGGCCTTTCTTGTCCCCGAGCACTACAATTACCCTGAAGCTCATCTTCCTTCCAGAGTCCGTAGCCCTTTGGGTTGGGCTCACCATGATCGTATCAGCTTCCAGCTCCGGAAGAAGCGCATCAATTATCTCCGGCTCAAGAATGGGTTTTCCCCTGTTGAATATCTCCTCAAGTGTGGTAATCTCCTTATTCTTCACCTGCCTTCCCATCTCTGTTTTTGGGGTCCAGGCTTCGATATTAAGCATCCTTACTTTTTCTTCCCTTCTTCTCCTTTTTGCCATATGATCACTCCTTGCCCATTGCTTCCTTCGCACTCTCAAACAGCGAAGTGAACTTTTTCGGGTCAAAGCCCTCTTTCAAGTATGAAGAAAACCTCTTCTTGTAATCTGCTTCGGAAAGCGAGTTTGCGAGCGCCTCAATGTGTGCTCCTTTCACCCTTCCTTCATCCACAATATTCTCTCCGTGTGGGCTTGTAAGCCCTGCATCCATCGCGCCTTTCTGCGCAGCGAATGGCAGTCCACCCACAACAGGGGGCACGAGCCCGACATCCAGAATAAACTCCTTCACACCCGCCTTTTTCCCGAGCATGCCCGCGTAGAATCCCGCAAGGTATGCGGTTGGCAGGTTCCTTCTTGAAGCCCACTTGAACTTATTGAGGTTCTTGGAGTTAACAGACACGAGTATTTTATCCCCGGAGGGATCGAATTCCACAAGCTGCACAATCACATGCTTATTGCTCCTCCTAACAACCAGCCTCGGCTTTCCGGATTTAACCAGCGCAAGCCTCTTTGCATAGTTAGTAGATTTGGATTTCCTTCTCCTGAACGGGACAACATATGTAGGTCCTTTTGCTTTAGCCATATGATCACTCTTCCTTTTTCACATTCCGAGATTCGCTTTCCTTTGCCGAGTCTCGGGACGTGTTTACCGGTTTCTTAGCCGGTGCCTTTTTTGCAGGTGTCTCCTTTTTGAGCGCAGCTTTCTTGATCGCAGGTGTTTTTTCCTCCACCTTCTTCACTTCCGCTTTCGCCTTTTCCACATACATCTCGTTCTCTATAAGGTATGTACGAAGTGCTTTCTTCCCCTTGAACGAGCCACCCTTAATCTTAAGGTAAACTTTCCTCTTGTATTCCGCAGGAACTTCACCACTCTTGAGCATCTCCTCAAGGTATTTCCTCTGGGAGCGGACTCTCTCCATCCAGCCCTCTTTCTTGCCCTTTCTGGAGTATTTCTTTCCTCTCCTCTTTCCGGTTCCTTTCTTCTTCCTTGGGGGCTTGGTTCTCGGCCCAACCTTCCTGATGCCGTAAACTGCACCATCCTCTATGAGCCCGCGAACGTCCTCCCGTGTAAGTGATTCCATTGCGCGTACTTTTTCTCCCTTCTTTATCCTGATCCTGTTCTGCCCCACTTTCAGAATATCTGCAGCCAGCCTCTTCACAGTAATAGCAGTCATTTTTTCACCCCTTCGTTAAGAATCCTGAGATTCAGCTCCTTTGCCTTTGCAACAATGTCGGCCTTCTTCCTCTTGCCCACCGTTGAAGCAATTCTCACGAGCACTCTCTCAGCCCCTTCAAGTTCCTTCACGTTGTTCACAAGGATCTCCTGGAGCCCAAGTGGGTGCAATCCGCGCACATCTTCTGAGTTCTTGTTCCCTACGCGCGGGCACTTTCCCATGAATGCTTTCCTGATTCTTTTCTTGTTGTCAATCCCGGTCTGCTTTCTCCACCTTGGCTTGACGCTCTTCATTCTCTTGTGCCCGGTAGTATTCGGCACAGTGAATTTCTTCTTGGATTTCTTTTTCACGGAAATCTTTTTCTGCTTGGGCGCTGCCTTCGCAGGTGCCTTTTTAGTTTCAGTTTTTTCAGCCATGAACTTCACCTCACTCCTTCACCGGGTAGATTCCATCCTGGAATATCCTGCAGTCGTAGCCCTTGACCGTCGTGGTTTTCCTGATGTTCGCCACGGTCTGGCCCACTGCTTCCTTGTTCGGGCTGGAAATAAATATCTCCTGCCCCTTCACTTCGACCTTTGCATTCCCGTGCACCTTGGTCTTTCTCGCTTTCCTTTCTCCCAGGAAGTTCTTGATGAAAATGTCCTTTCCCTTCACTTCCAGGCTAATCGGGAAGTGCGCGAACCTTATCCTCATCTTGCTCGTAAAGCCCTCCGTCACACCTTTGAATATGTTGGTGAGGTGGGCCCTTACGGTGTTCTCGATTGCCTTTCCCTTTCCATTTACTATAAGGGTGTCGCCTTCGAGCTTGAGGTCAAGGATTGTTCCTTTGAACTCTCTCACAACGGACCCGTTGGGTCCGCTGGCCGTTACTTTGACTCCTTCAACAGCAACGGTCACACCTGCAGGTATTTTTACCTCTATCATCTAAATCACATCGTTAATATCACTAATATACAAATGCAAGCAGTCTTCCGCCAATCTGCTTTTCCTGGGCTTCCTGGTTCGTGACCACTCCCTGGGATGTGGAAACCACAATCAGCCCCACCCCTACTCCGGGGATGTGCATCTGCTCTACTTTTGCCCATTCGTCCCTCTTTACAGGGACCCTGGGCTTGATTACTCCGCAGTTGTTTATGAAACCGCCGAGTACTACTTTGTAGTAGCCGCCCTTCCCGTTGTCCACGAACTCGAATTTTTTCACATACCCGTGCTCCTTGAAAAGCTTGAGTATCTCGCCCACCATCTTTGATGCGCGCACAGTACACTCTTCCACACCCGCAATCTCGTGGGTCTTGATTGTGTTCATCGCGTCTCCCAAAAGGTCTATTGACATAATCATCACCTAGTACTGCCTGAAGCCGATGGATTCACCGACTTCCCTGAAGCACCTTCTGCATATGCACAGCTTGTACTTCCTGATTACCGCTTTTGCGGTTCCGCAGATCCTGCATTTTCGCTTTCCTTTTCCCTTAAATTTTTCATCTATTGGAACTTTAGCCATATGATCACTCCATAATAGCATCAAACCTGCTCTTTGCAAACTCAACCCCTTCCTCTTTGGTAAGGATGTGCTTCTTCCCTACCTTTGCGGTCTTGAGGGTCCTCCTTTTTACTCTCTCTCCTCTCCTGATAAGAGTTACGCAAACATCAAACCCAAGCATCCCGATTGTGGGGTCATATTTCGCTCCCGGGAAATCAATGTACTCCTTAATCCCGAATGAGAAATTGCCCCGTTCATCAAAGTTTGATTCCTTAAGCACCTTCTTTTTTGCTGCGAGCGCTTTTGTAATGAACTCCACAGCTTTCTTCCCCCTCAGGGTAGTCTTTACCCCAATGGGCATGCCCTTCCTGAGCTTGAATGTAGGGTTCCTGTCCCTTGCCTTCGTTTCCACAACAGTATTCTCAGTAAGCGCCTCAAGCAAATTCTTCGCCTTTTCCAAAGGCTCACCCGGCTCTCCGATTCCCATGTTCACGGTAACCTTGTCAATTACAATCTCCCTCATTGGGTTTTCTTTTTCTGCCATTTCACCCACCCATTACAAAGAGGTAGCTTGCAAGCGTTCTGAAGCTCTCTTCCCCAGCGCTTACGAGCGCCTCCGCCGGCCTCCCCTCATTATTCGGGTAGATTTCCTCCACAACCACGTTTGCACCGGAGTGCTTCCCATCCGTGATTATGCATTTTGCACCCTTCCCGAATTTATGGAGCTTTGCCAGTTTCTTCCCCTTCAAATCAAATTCAATGGTGTCCCCTACTTTCACATTATTGTCTGCAAGCAGGTTCCTTCCATCATGGAGCGCTATGCTGATCTTGTTTCCCTTAAGCACGCTTTTCCCGGTAACCTTGAGCAATTTCACTTCACTCTTTTCTTTCTCAAGCTTCTCAGGTACAAGCTTTCCCCGGTTCACGCCTATCCTATAATATGCATCGGCCACAGGCATGGAAACAATGTCCATGAACCCTACCGGGAACTTGTGGTCCGTTCTTGCAACACCGTCCACGAGCACTTTCCTATCGTTCAGGATCACTTTTACTTCCTTGGAATTCTCAGCAACCCCAAGCACTTCCCTAAGCAATACAACCAGGGACATGCTCTTCTTTTTCCCATGTGGGCCAGGGCTTGTGTTCGCAATCCAAACCTCTGCTTTCTTGTTGTGGATTGGCACTGCTTTTGGCACTGCGATTCTTTTAGTGTGACATTTCCTTCCTCTTTTCGCCATCTTATTCACCCTTCATGAACTTCTTCCTGTATGCGCTCTCCTTGAGAGCAGTAAGCTTGAGATTTGAAGGCTGGAACGGAGCCATGTTTTCAACTCCCCTTGCATTCCTTGCAGTAACCCCTTCAAGGTAGACGAGGCCCTTTATGTGGCTCACCTTCTGCACCTTTACATTCTTTCCCTTATGCGCTCCGCGCATCACGGTTACGGTGTCTCCCTTGTTCACAAGCACAGCCCTCTTCGCAATCTTTGCACTGTCCTTGAGCTCTTTTGCAACATGCACCCTGAGGAATGCCCTCGTTTTGTGCAGCTTTCCGGAATACTTCTTCCTTCTTTCTCTCCTTCTTTTCATGAATATCCCCTCAAACCACTCCAGGCGCTATTGCAGCCACCTTGGGGTGCCTTTCTGAAATCTCCTTTGCAACAACTCCCTTGATCTCGGTTCCAATCGGGAGCATGTCATCATTCACGAGCACGCATGCGTTATCTTCAAAGCTCACCCTCATACCGTTGGGCCTCCTCAGCTCTTTCTTCTGCCTGATGATTACCGCCTTCACTTTCTTCTTCACCATATCCGGCTTTCCTTTCTTCACCGAGGCAATGATAACATCTCCCACTCCCGCCTTCGGGTTCCTTCCGCGCACACCCTTGTATCCGACAACACCGATGATTCCTACGAGCTTTGCGCCCGAGTTGTCACTGCACAGCAGCCGGCTTCCCAGCGTAAGCGTCTTTGGAATATGTGAGCCCAATCCTTTCATGCTTCCACCTTTTCAGCCTTTGAGATGATCTCAAGCACAGTCCATGACTTGGTTTTGCTGATTTTCCTGGTTTCCCCAATCCTGACGGTGTCGCCAACCTTGGCTCCAATCTCATCAGGGTTGTGGGCCTGGATCCTAGACCTTCCCCTTGCCATCCTCTTGTACTTGCTAATTTTCTTTGTAACATCCCTTTCGACCACGACGGTCTTCTTATTCTTGTCGCTGACAACTCTGCCCACCAGCCTTGCTCCCCGTACGGAGATAGGTCTTTTCTGCTTGTTGCCTTTTTCTTCAGCCATATCATCACCTTATTTTTTTCCTGAGTTTTCTCGGCCGGTCTTCGGCCCTGAACATTATTTCATCACCACGAACCTTCTTCCCCTCAATCTCGAAAACGCATCCTTTTTTCGGAACCCTTTTCTCGGTTCCGTGCGCTTCAATCACGAAGGTGTTCTTGGTTTCATCCACTATTTTTCCGTTAGCACCCAGAAAGCTTTCAGCAGCGCTTTCCAGCACCACCAGGTCCTTCCCAATGAATTCCCCGATTAAGTTGAGTGACCTCGCAGCCACAGCCCTCACCGGCTCATTCCGTTCCCCGGTTCGGTGCTCCATCTACTCAACTTCGATGTTTTCCCCGGGGTATCCCATCTTCACAAGAATGGCCTTCATTTTCCTCTTGTGATTCCCCTGCAGCACGATCGCGCCTTCTTTTGCGCTCCCGCCGCATGCAAGGGCGTTCTTCAGGGATTTTGCCGCTTCGGACAACCGGTTCTTGTCGATGCCTTCAACCACTGTCACCAGCTTCTTGAACTTCGCCTTGGTGACGTGCACCCGGATCTTGGTTACTTCTTCCTTATCCAGAATCTCGCAAGCGCAGAGATCCTTTATCATACCACATTTCTGACATATTTCTGCCAATTTATTTACCTCTTTTATGCTTTTTTCTTTTCATTCTTAAGCGTGAGTATTCTCGCAATTGCCTTCCGTATCTGCCTGTTCTTTTTCGGGTTCTCATTCCCTTCTTCAAGCAACGCAAGGTTAAGCTCCTCGAGCTTCTTTTCAATTTCCGCCTCGGTCAATCCCCTGAGCTCAGACATTTTATACACTGCCATCTATTTCGCCTCCTTGGGTTTTTCCTCTTTTGGGGCAGGCTTTGCTTCAGTCTTTGGAGCCTCCTTTGGCTTTTCCGCAGGCTGTCCAGGCCTTCCCCTGTCTCCGCCGCGCGGAGGATACCTTCTGTTGCCGTATCCCCCTCCGCCGCCTTCTCTCCTTCCCCTATATTCCCTCCTTTCGGTTTTCACATACCTCTCATCCTGCATCAGGCGGGACTCAAAGACAGCGTTTTCAGGTTTATCCGGGAACACGGTGCCAGGAGGAGCAATCCTCACCAGAACCCCGATAACTCCGGATTTTGTGTTTGCGGAAACATGAGCTTCATCTACAAGCCTCGCAGGCTCTCCTGCCTTTGGAAGGTATCCATCAGCAACCCTGAGGCTCTTGCTTCTTGCGCCCTTTGCGCCGATTTTTCCTGCAGCTACAATCTCTGCCCCAAGCGCACCATTCCTCATGATGTCCTTGAGCAGGAAGTGCAGAACTGCCCTCACTTTCTTTCCCATCTCGATGTATTTTGCTGCCTTTTTCGCTACAAGCATGGGCTCAAGGGTAGGGTTCTTCACTTCAACCACGCTGATTTGCGGGTTGTCCAGCTTGAACTTTTTCTTGAGGGTTTCAGTAAGCATGTTAATGGTCTTTCCCTTCTTTCCAATTACTCTTCCCGGGTTGAGAACCTCAATTGCAATCCTTGTGACTACTGGAGTCCTCTGGATTTCAATGCTCGCAACTCCTGCGCGGTCAAGCTCCTCTTCCAGGAACTTCATGACCTTGTACTTTTCAATCGGGTCATCTATGAATTTTCCTTCAATTGTCATCATGCCACCTCGTTCTTTTCAGAGGTCTTCGGAGCCTCTTTTTTAGGTTCCTCTTTCGGAGGTTCAGCCTTCTTTTCAGGAGGCTTCTCCTCTTTTTTCGGAGCAGGTTTTGCTTCAACCTTAGGTGTTGCCTTCGGAACTTCCTTTGGCTTTTCCACCGGCTTCTCTGCAGGCGTTGCCTCTTCCTTCTTAGGTTCAGCAACAGGTTTTGCAGCCGCAGCCTTTTCAGGCGCAGGCTTAATCTCCTTTGCTTCAGCCGCCTTCTTCGCTTCCTCTGCCTTCTTTGCAGCATCCAGCTTCTTTTTATCTTCAGCAGCTTTCGCCTCTTCTTCAACCCGCTTTTTCTTGCCTTCAACCTTCTCCTTTAATACAATTTCAACACGAGCAGTTTCAAGCTTGGAAGTGTTTCTCCTTCCCTTGGAAGAATACCTCATGTGTGAGAACTTTTTGTTCGCAGATGCATGTACCACAATCAACTCTTCACTCAATCCCTTCTCCTTTGCATTCGCAATCGCAGACTCAAGGCACTTGAGCACAATCCCCACGCACTTCACGGGCCACCTGCCCTTCTGTCCCTGGAGTTCCTTCCTGTGCGCCATCCTCGTATTGTGAGAGCGGTACTTTATCGGCCTCTTCTTTGCCTTTGCATCCTCAAGGATCTGCACCGCCATCTCTGCCGGCCTCCTCCTAATATTATGGCAGACCTCAGTAAGGTCCTTGTATGAAGCGTTGACATCCTCAATCCTTGCCTTTGCAAAGTCAGCTTCATTCCCAATATTATATGTATATGACATGATATCACCTACTTGAGGGGCACGAACTTTGAACCCCTGGTAGCTCCCACACCAGGACCGGAGTGCATAACCCTTCCGGTGCTGTGCGCAAACTCACCAAGCCTCTTCCCAAGGTGTTTCACAGTAATCTCAACATTCTTGAACTCTTTTCCATTGTACACTCCAAAGGTAAGCCCAATCCATTCGGGGAGCACAACCGCTTCCCTTATGTGGGTCTTGATTACCTTCTTCGGGTTTTCCTTCTTTATTTGCCTCACCGTTTCAATGAGCTTCTTCAGCCTTGGGTTCTGGTTGACCCTCTTCATGGTCCTCCTCTCCCTTGAGGTAAGCAGAGGAAGGAATTCCTCAACGCTCATATCCTTGGCCTGGTTTTCTTCCATGCCTCTGAAAAGTTCTTTCTTAACCATTCATTCACCCTTTGGCCTTCCGCCCGGTCCTCTTGGCGGCGATGTGCCCAACCTTACCTCCGGGCGGCGTTCCGCGCGCCACAGTTGTAGGCTTACCAGCATGATGCTGCTTTCCTCCGTGAGGGTGGTTGTATGCACTCATTGCCACACCCCTGACCTTTGGCCAGATGTGGGTGCTCCTTGCCCTGTGCTTGTAGTGTGCAGTACCTGCCTTCATAAGCGGTTTCTCCTTGAGCCCGCCTCCGTTAACTATGCCTACCTGTGCCCTTGATTCGGAAGAAATGTTAATTGTTTTCTTGCTTGGAAGCTTGATTGAAACAACCGAGCCTTCCCTTGCAATAATGGTTCCGGATGTGCCCGGAGACCTGATGAATTTGCCCCCATCCCCCGGAGTCTTCTCCACATTGTACACTGCGGTCCCTTCAGGAATCCTATACAATGGAAGCACATTGCCGAACGCAACCTTTGCCTGTACCCCAAGTTCCACATAGTCTCCTACGCAGATTCCTTCAGGTGCAATCAGGTGCCCTTCTTCATTATTATCATATTTTACTTTCATGAGGAGCGCGTTCCTTGCCGGGTCATCCACGAAGTCCACAACCTGCCCCCTGATTACTCCGGTCTTTTCCACATCATCATAAGTCCTGAATTTGAGGTCTACCTTAAATCTCTTCTTTGGAGCGCGGTACTTTGACGTTCCGCTTCCCCTTCTCTGTGGTTTTAGTCTCTTTCCCATTCAAATCACCTATGCCATCTTCAGCTTTGAGGAAATGTCCTCCGCCTTATGGCTGTCCGCAATTCTAACCACTGCCCTCTTTCCACCTGTTGGGGCAAGGTAGGTCCTCACTGATTTCACTTTCACCTTGAAGATCCTTTCCACTTCGTCCTTTACCTGTTTCTTAGTGGCCTTCTCCTCTACCTTGAAAGTAATCGTATTGTCGAATTCGATTTTCCCAATCGCTTTTTCGGTCTTCACCGGTTCCTTCAATATCATCTTAATCACAGCTCCCCAATTTTCTTGAGTGCAGCTTCCGTGTACACGGTAAGCCTCCCCGGGTGTGTTCCGGGCGCAAGGTGCTTCACCTTCAGGTTCTCCACAGCAACCACGTCCACTCCGGCCAGGTTCCTCGCAGATTTGAGTATCTCCCCTCCGCTCACCACAATGAGTGCGCTCTTTGGGGTCTTTGTCCCTGCTTTCCTGCACCTTACTCCGCTTCTTGCTTTCCTTCCGTTCTTTGCCCTGTCCAGGTCCTTTCCGATAACCCCGTTCAGTGCAGCAATAACTTCTTTTGTTTTCGTTAGTTTCTCAAGAGCATCCTCAAACACAAGAGGTGCAGCACCCTCATACATATGCCCCCTTGCTTTTACAAGCTCAGGGTGTGCAGTTGCCGCAATTGCGCTCACCAGTGCCTTCCTATACTCTTTCTTGTTAATATTCTCAACAATCTTCTTCTCCGGCTTAGGGGGGTGTGCTCTCCTTCCCTTTGTTGCGGAAGGAATCCTTACAACTTTCCCTGCAAGCCCGTTAGGCCTCACTTCCCTGGGAAGCATAGCCTGCCCCTTATTCTTCAAAGAACCATAATCGCCTTTCCTTCCGCGGTATTTTCCAGAAGTTTCGGTCCCGGCCCACCTATACGGACCTTGTGGCTGGTAGTCCCTGCTCTCATCAGAAAGGACTGCCCTCTTGATTATTTCAGCCCTTATATCTTCTTCAAACTGCTTTGGAAGCTCTATCTGCTTCCCGGCAGCTCCCTTGAGTGTATAAACGTCTGCTTTCATTCATCACACCTTTGATTCCAGGGATACGTAAGTAAGCTTGGGCTCCTGCACTTTGTCTGGTGCACGGGTTCCCAGCCTTATCCGAATGAGCCTCTTAACCGGCCCTGGCACTGAACCTTTCAATAAAACATAATTGTTCTTCACAAAACCATACTGGGGAAATCCGCCTTTCGGATTTATTTCGTCAATGTTCCCCCCTATCTTCATAATGCGCTTATTCACTTCAGTTCGGTTATGGTAACCGAGCTGCCCGGCCCTCCTTGCCGTATATAATATGTATGCGGGATGCCAAGCACCAAGCGTACCGGAAGACCTTCTCTGCCCCGTCGCCTTTGGCCTGTGCAGCGCAGTTCCGAACCTCTTGTGGGTTCCCTGCCATCCCTTTCCAATGGAAACGGAAATCACATCAACGTATTCGCCACTCTTGAACATGTCCTCGGGCTTGAGCTCCTTGCCCATAATCCCCTTCACATACTCAAGCTTCTCCTTCAAATCAGACCCTCCAACTGCAAGCTCCATCCTTTCCGGATGCTTCTTGCCGATTCCTGTCTTGCCCGGCTGTGTGTACACAAGCGCAGTAAGATTATCCGTATTCTCTTCGGTGAACTCCATCTTTGTTTTCTTGTTCTTGATTCCGAGTTTCTTGAGCACGCTTGCGTCATCCACAAGCATGTCGCCCACAGCTTTCCCGCCTTTGTACCCTCTTACTCCATACACATAAAGTGGCGGAACCTCAATCACGGTTACTGCGGAGGAAATCTCCTGCCCGCTTGTGGGGCCTTCAGAATCATCGATGAAACTAAGGTGTGTCATCCCCGCTTTATATCCTGCAAAACCAAGAAGCCTTGCCTCGCTTGACTCAGCCCAGTGGCTGACCCGGGGCACTTGGCTTTTTGCCCTGCCTCTCGGCCTGAACGCTAAAGAACCCTTTCTGGGTTTCCAAATATCCGTCATAAATCTCCCTCTTGTGCGTAGCCCTTCCCGACGAAGGGACGCTGTCAATGTAAGAAGTAGACTGTTTATTTATAGAACTCTTTAAATAGGTTTCCATCGTGGACAGAGGTTCGGTTCCCCTCCAAATTCCAGAAACCTATTTATACCTTCTTCCAGTATTAGGGTTTGGTGTGGGAATGCAAAACAAGAGCATACTACTCATATTCTTAGGAATTGTACTGCTTTCCTTTGTGTTTATTGCCGGGTGCCCCCAGAATGGAGGCCCAGAAAATACCGGAGTAACCGCAAAAGCTGTCGCAGGAGGAATTGAAGTTAACTGGAACCCATCCCAGAAAGCCGATGTTACCGGATATAATGTTTACCGGAGCACGGCCGCAGGGGATCTCGGGGTCAAAATCAACGCGGTGCTGATCACCTCCACTTCTTACATGGACTCAAACGTGGAGAGCAGCGTAGTATATTACTACACAGTCCGCTCAATGACCTCGGGCGGAACTGAAGGCACTAACACAGAGCAGGCGAGCGCATCCACTGATGTGAACCCGCCAAGCGGCCTCTCAGTCCAGATTAACAATGGAGCCACGCACACAAACTCAAGGGATGTTACGCTTACGCTTTCAGCGCAGACCTCATCCGAGTGCAGGGTTTCCAATGACAAGGTTACCTGGAGCGACTGGGCAGCCTACACAACTTCAATGAACTGGCAGCTCTCATCCGGGGATGGAATGAAAGATGTCTACTACACATGCAAGGATGCGCACGGAAACGAAGCAAACTCTGTAAGTGCAACCATCGAGCTGGACACAACCGGCCCGAGCATCTCAATCTCTTCGCCCCAGAGCGGACAGACCTATGCAACACAGTTCCAGCTGAAGTTCACGGTTACCGACCCGATGTCCTCCACAATTACCTGCACAGGTGATGTGGATGGTGCAGCAATCGCAATTGGGACCCTGGATGTTGGAACAGAAGACAGCATGACAATAAATGCAAAGGCAGGGAGCCACACACTTACAATAAATTGTAATGATGGCGCAAACACTGCAAAAGAATCAGTAAGCTTTATTGTGGGGTCAACCCCTTCAGGAGTGGAACTCCACATTGAAAGCGGATCAGGATACGTAAGCAGCACCTACGTAACCCTGGATGTAATGGCTGACAATGCAGTAGAATGCAGGTTCTCAAACGAGAATATGGCATGGAACAACTGGGTTCCATATGTCCAGGAAACCCACTGGACGCTCAGCTCCGGAGACGGCACAAAAACCGTTTATGTGGAGTGCAAGAGCTCTGAAGGCCAGCTTTCTGAAACCACCTCAGACTCAGTAATCCTGGACACCCACAAGGGAGACAAAATCTCCATAGAAATCGACAATGGGGATGACTGGACCAACACAAGGGACGTGAAGCTCGGCCTCTATACCTACTCTGCATCCCAGTGCAGGTACAGGAACGAGTATGGTAGTGACTGGAGCGGATGGAGCTCGTACACAACCAAGAAATACTGGACCCTTTCTTCAGGTGAAGGAGACAAAACTGTCTACTACAACTGCAAGAACGCCAATGGAGGTGACCTTGGTACAGCTTCCGCAGACATAACGTACTCCAAGAAGGAGCCAGTGCCGCCATCGAGCATGAGCATCAAGATAAACAACGGTGCTTCGCACACAAGCAGCGCGGATGTAACCCTCACCCTCCGTGCAACCAATGCTGATGCATGCAGATTCCAGAACAGTGGAGGCAGCTGGACATCGTACGATGATTACACAACCAGCATGTCATGGACCCTTACTTCCGGAAGCGGAAAGAAAACGGTCAGCTACCAGTGCAAGAATGACTATGGAAAGGAATCTGCGTCTGCATCCATTTACCTGGACACCAGCCCACCCGGACCGGTTACAAACCTCCGCGCAACTGTTGACAGGAACGATGTAGTGCACTTGAGCTGGTCAAGAGTCTCAGGAGATATCTCCGAGTATGATATCTACCGCAGCAACACGGATTTCGGACTCTTCGCAAAAGCCGGAAGCACAAGGACCACAACCTGGCAGGATTCAGGATTGGCTAAAGGCTACACCTACGCATACTATGTAACGGCAGTTGACAGCGCAGGAAATGAAGGGCCTAACTCCGATACCGTGACTGCAGTCATCCCTGGAGATGAGCCATTCGACCCTGGACCCCAGACTGGAGGAGACACAGATGAGCATGGCTGCAAAGCTTCAGCCGGTTACACATGGTGCGAAACCCTCAAGGAGTGCATAAAGTCCTGGGAGACTGACTGCCCCCCTGCTGAGGGCCCCGGTCCCGAGACTGGAGGAGACACAGATGAGCATGGCTGCAAAGCTTCTGCTGGCTATGTTTGGTGTGAACCCCTTAAGGAGTGCGTACAGCCCTGGGAAACAGACTGCCCTGGCCTTGAAGGCACGGATGGGGAAGATTTGACTATGGAATAAGGGGTTCCAAACCCCTCTTCTTTTTCTTCTTTTTCCTGATAACAAGCAATTTAACTCTTTTCTCCGATTTCCCCTAGGTGTGGGACCTATGCGAAGCATAATGATATTATTGGTATTATTGGGAAGCATTTTTGCCGTGGTTGAGTATTTTGACCACTGCATCACGATCTCTGAATCCGGCTCGTATACACTTGTCTCGGATATTGAATACACTGGGGATTCCAGCTGCATCCAAATAGATGCAAGCAGCGTTACCGTAAATTGCGGCGAGCACAGAATAATGGGCAGCTACCCCTCCACTGCAATCAGAATACATACCGGAGAAAAAAATATTTACATAAACGACTGCAAAATCGGCTTCTTCGGGCACGGGATATATGCGGAAGATGATGCCGGGAATATCTACATAGAAAATGCAGAAATAGATTCCTGCAAAGAAGGAATCTCCCTCCACAATGGAAGGGATGCCTACATCGCAAACCCCCGGCTAACCAACAACGATGTTGGCGTAAGGTTCAACACCTGGACGCGTGGAGAGCTCACCAATGGCTATTTCTCCAACAGGGATTACGGAGTAATCCTCACTTCCACCAAGGATTCCCTGGTTGATTCCAGCGAATTCACTGATTCCGTGTATGGGATTTACACAGAAGGAATCTGCAGCGATACCGTAATTTCCGGAAACACTTTCCATTCCCTGGTTACTCCCATCGACCTTTACGGCGCATCCGCCATGATGAGGGAAAACACGTTCCATACAAACGCAGGCTATGCATTCATGATAAGGGAGTCCCAGAACTCTTTTGAAGACAACCACATCTATAACCAGCCCAATTATTTTGCAACCCAGAGCAACGCATTCACTTTCATCCGCCTTTTACTCGGTGATGAAGGGACTCCAGGCTCCATGCATTTCAGGGAATTCGCTTCCCGCAAGCCCTTTACCACAACCAAGTTTTACTATTTCAATGATTCCAATGTTCGCAGTTCCAATGACATGATTGCAATCGAACCCCAGGAATACATACACCTTGTTCTTGAGGATGTGACCGTTTGGCTTGATGATCCCAACGCCGAGAATGATACGGCAGTTTTCCAGGCAGATTCAGCCCAAACCTCGCGCAGCACAATCCTCCAGGAAGGGGTTGCGCTTGCAGAGCCGGTTCCCGTGGAATCCTCCCCAGGTGTTTTCTCATTTACCGTTGCAGATTTCAATGGTTCCTATGCACTTGGGGAAAAACCCCCCAGATCCGATGCCGACAGGTACGTAATAATCATAGTCCTTGAAGCGCCCTCCTTTGCTGAAACAGGGGAGGAAATCACTGTGGAAGCAAGGGACCAGGATGGAGATGTTCTTGGAAATACTGCAATCTACTATTTCGATGACCCCTCCGCACCTGTGCTCGCAGGATACACGAACTCCCAGGGCACCCTCACATTTCCAATCCCAACGGAAGGCGCATTCGTAATTCAAGCCAAGTACAATGAAATAACATCCCAGCGTGCAATTGCAGTATCTGCTCCCCCCGAGCCAGAGCCGGAGCCCGAGATAATAAGCGAGATTCCCGAACCAGAACCAGAGCCGGAAGCAGAACCCGAGCCAGAGCCGGAGCCTGAACCTGCAAAGGAACCCTATGTTCCTCCGGAGGAGCCCCAGCAGCAGATGGATTACAACACAATTCTCCTTGCGGGCGCAGGCTTCATCATCGTGCTTGCAATAGTTGCAGCCGCAATCCTGTTTTTCCCGAAGAAGCCGCAGGGGGCAGGCCACGGAAAGCTTGAAGCAGGGAAATACAAGAAATTCAGGGAAAAGCACTAGGCTTATCCCATTTCCTTTTATTCTTTTCTCATAGTAATACTCCTATGTTTGCAAAGGAAAAAATAGACCAGATTCTAGATTCATACAAAGATTTTAAGATAGCGACAATCTGCTCGCATTCTGCCCTCCAAATTTTCAACGGCGCAAAGCAGTACGGAGTAAAGACAATAGGAATCTGCACAGAAAAATCCCGGGAGCTCTACGAATCCTTTCCTTATGCAAAGCCTGATGAATTCATCATGGTGGATGATTATTCTACGCTCCCTGTAGATGAGCTCCTGGAAAAAGAAGCAATCCTCATTCCCCATGGCTCCCTTGTTGAGTACACAGGAGACGGGATTGAAGACCTTTCAGTCCCGATTTTCGGAAACCGGAGCTCGCTTATTTACGAGAAAAGCAGGGACAAGATGTTTGAGTGGATGGAAAAATCCGGCCTGAAGGCGCCAAGGCTGCTCAAGCCCGACGAAATAGATGGCCCCGCAATTGTAAAGTTCCCCGGGGCAAAAGGCGGAAGGGGGTACATGGTAGTAAACAGCCCTGAAGAGTACCACTCCAAAGTAAAAGAAGGCGCAAAAACCATGATACAGGAATTCATTGTTGGTGTTCGTGCCTACATGCACTACTTCCATTCCTTTGATGGGGAAGCCGGATACAAAACTTCCTACGGAAAAGTGGAAATGATGGGAATAGACCGCAGGATGGAAACAAATGCGGATGAAATTGCGCGCCAGCTTTCCGTGGGCGCAAATATCCCAATCTCCTTCACAGTAATGGGCAACCAGTCCCTCGTCCTGAGGGAATCCCTCCTTCCACAGTACATGGAAATGGCCAGAGGGGTCTGCAATTCCTCCAAAGATTTATTCGGAGGGATACACGGCCCGTTCTGCGTAGAAACAATCGTAACCGATGAGCTGGAGATCTACTCATTCGAAATCTCTGCACGTATAGTTGCAGGCACAAACATCCTGGAAACCCCCTACTCCCTTTATACACATGGAAAGGATTACACCACAGGAATGAGGATTGCTGAAGAGCTGAAGGATGCATTCAATAAAAAGAAGCTCAAGGACATAATCTACTAGCGTTTTTTCTTCTTTGGGAATTCCTTCGTGCTCTTCCATAGGAGCTCAAAATAATTCCTGAAGCTTGTCGCCATTGATTTATCCGTTATTGCAATTGCGATAATCTTGTCCGAGATCAGGGGGATAATAACCCGGTTTCCATATATCTCCACCCATGCAGGGGAGTTGTTTTTCGGGAGCGCCCTCACTTCCGTGTTTTTCCAGCGTCTCGCTCTATCAATCCTGTCTTTCCCAACATCCGCATTGTACATTATCCTGAGCTTTACTCCCTTCTCAATCCTTTTCTGGTGGAATTTTTCGAAATAGTCCAGGAGTATTCCCTCCACATTTGCAGGGGAACCGATAATCAGCATCTCTTCCCCCTTATCCAGGTCCGCGAGGAACGACTCCTTCAGCATTTTGTACCCTTCTGCCCCCTCGATTGTCCTGACGCTTGTTTCTGTTGGGATGTATATGTTCATGTTTTGTATATAGTCCATTGCCTTGGCCGCTTCTTCCATCCGCTGCATGTACATTCCTTTTAGCACGGACGACCCGGAAGAGTAATACCTGCTTACATCATCCTTGCTTATTTTGGAAGCAAGCCCCATCGAAGTGAGCTTGTTGAGCGCCTCATATGTCTTCGAGCGGGCTATCCTCAGGTTCTTTGTTATATCTCCTGCAGTAGTCTCTGGGTTCGAGGCTACGTATATGTAAACCTCAGCCTCCATCCTCGATAATCCTAGTACTCCCAGTGACTTTGCTACCTTCTCCCTTTCCACAATATACACTCTGATTAGTAATTTTATTAAAGGGGTGTCCTCCTCCACAGGACAGCAAGTATTTAAATACTCCAAAAATTGAACATGGTTAGGGTGGTAGTATGGATGCCGAAAAACTGGCTAAGAAAGTTTCCGAGAAACTCGGAACTTACGAAAAGAAAAATTATTCAGAAAAAACATATGGGGACCCTGACCACAAGTTTATGAAGTGGAGGAGGCCCCGTTCTCTCATGTGAACCAAAATAAGCAGTGCCAAACGGAGGGGCAGGCCGAAAGGCCTCCCTCCTATATTCCTCTTTCATCCATCGTTCTCTCATTTTCCTCCACACTGAGATATTTTTAAACCAGTTTGAACATATTTTTCCCCATGGCCCTCATACGCTCGCCCATAGTATGTGTGCTTGGGCATGTCGACCACGGAAAGACTACTCTTCTCGACCGCGTCAGGGGCAGCGCCGTCGCTTCCAGAGAAGCCGGCAAGATTACCCAGATGATTGGGGCAAGCTATCTTCCCACGTCTGCAATAGAAAAAATTTCAGCCCCTGTAAGGCACATCATGAAAACCGAGCTCATAATCCCAGGTCTCCTGTTCATCGATACCCCTGGCCATGAAGCGTTTACAAACCTGCGTGAGCGAGGGGGCGCCCTAGCCGACATTGCAGTTCTCGTAGTTGACATCACCCAGGGCTTCCAGCCCCAGACCCTTGAAAGCATCAAAATCCTCAAGCAATGCAAAACTCCCTTCATAGTTGCCGCAAACAAGCTGGACATAATCCACGGCTGGAAAAAGCAGCCCACCAACTCCTTCCTGGAATCCTTCAAGATGCAGCCTGAGCATGTGCAGAGCCTCATGGATGAAAAGGTGTACAAGATGATGGGCCAGCTTTCCGAGCACGGGTTTGACTGCGAGCGCTTCGACCGCATGCAGGATTTCACAAAGCAAATCGCAATAGTCCCGATAAGCGCAAAAAGCGGGGAAGGCCTTGCAGAGCTTCTCCTCCTCATTTCAGGAATGAGCCAAAAATACCTTGAAAAGCGTTTACATATTTCCGGGGGAATTGCCAAGGGCTCTATAGTAGAAGTAAAGGAGGAAAAAGGCATGGGCACAACCCTTGACGTGATTCTCTATGATGGAACCCTCGAGCGCGGGGAGGAAATCGCATACATCACCCAGAACGGAGTAAAGAAAACCAAGGTGCGCGCCCTTCTCGAGCTAAATCTCTCCCCCAAAAATCCCCAGGAAAAATACATCAATCTAGACAAAGTTATTGCAGCAGCCGGGGTAAAAATAGTCGCCCCCGGCCTCGAAGGAACAATTCCCGGCTCCCCCTTCACTGAGGTTTCCAACTTTGAGCAGCAGCGCGAAGAGATGGAAAAGCACCTCAAGAACGTGCTCATAGATTCAGATGAAGACGGCGTAATAGTCAAGGCGGATTCTTTGGGAAGCGTGGAAGCAATACTCTACCTTTTCGAGAAAAACAATATTCCCGTAAAGCACGCAGGAATCGGCCCCATTACAAAAAAAGACATCCTTTCCGCGCATGCGGTTTCCGAACGTGACCGATACAAAGGAGTAATCTTCGGATTCGGTGTAAAGGTATTTGGTGAAGCGCGCCAGGAATCCCACAAGTCAAATGTCCCTCTTTTCTGGAGCAACGTAATCTACAAGCTTGTTGAGGATTACCAGGAATGGAAAAAGGAAGAAAAGGAACGCGAGAAAAAAGAGCTGGAAACCGAGCTTCCCTGGCCCGCAAAGCTCAAGGTCCTCCCTGGCTTTTTCTTCCACATGAGCAAGCCCGCAGTATTTGGTGTTGAAATCCTTGCAGGCCGCCTTCGCAAAGGCTCTTCCATAATGAACGAAAACGGGGATGTTCTCGGAGAAGTAAAAAACATCCAGTCCGAAGGAAAGGCCATAGCTGAAGCAGGGGAAATGGCCAAGGTCGCAATCTCTTCCCCGGAAATCACCCTCAACAAGGATGTGCACGAAAACGATACCCTCTATGTTTCAATGCACAAAAAGCAAATCTTTACCTGGGAGGAAAAACAAAATTCCCTCTCGGAAAAAGAACAAAAATTGCTGGAAAAAATAAAGGAAATAGTATTATTCTGAATACTATCTCTTCCCTAACTCTGCCTTCCTTTCCTGGTCAACTTTCTCCTTCCAGACCCAGTGTTCCCACCTTTCATCAAGCATCTTCTGGATTTCCTTAACATCCTCTTCCTTCAGGTGCCTGAACCTCTTCTGGCCTTTCAGGTAGGTTTCCACAGGCTTCTTTTCCGGCTTCGTATTCAGCTTCATGAACCCATGCTCTATCTCCATCAGAGGCCATACGTGTGTATCCACCGCATCCTTCAGGTACTGGATGCTCAGGGACGGATCTGTTCCCCACCCCGGAACACACGTAGTAAGCACATTCAGGAAAGTGGGCCCGCGAATCGCCTTCGCTTTCTGCACCTTCTGCTGCAAATCCGCATAGTGCGCACTCGTTGAAGTAGCCACATAGGGGATATTATGTGCAGCCACAATTTCTGTAAGCGGCTTCTTGAACTCCATCTTTCCCTGTATCTTGCTTCCCACTTGTGAAGTAGTGGTTCTCGCTTTCCAGGGAGTTGCCCCGCTCCTCTGCACACCCGTATTCATGTACGCTTCGTTATCATAGCAGATGTACATCACATCATGGCCCCTCTCCATCATCCCGCTCATGTGCCCGAATCCAATATCGTAGGTCGCCCCGTCCCCTGCAATCACCACTACCTTTGTATGGTCGTTCCCCATTGCCCGCAGCGCTTCCGAAACTCCTGCAGCAACAGGCGCAGAATTCTCGAATACACAGTGGATGTACGGAACCTCCCATGCGCTCTTGGGGTATGCGCTTGAAAATATCTCGCTGCATCCGGTTGCATTCACAATAATAGTATCTTTCCCAAGCGCCTTCATGATGTGCCTGAACGCTATTGTTACCCCGCATCCTGCGCATGCAGTGTGCCCGCTCTTGAACAGTTCTTTATTTTCAAGTTCTGGCTTCATTTCAGTCACCCCACACTTTCTTCACAGGGCCATTCTCTATCTCCCCGAACATCTTCTCGATGTGCGCAACCGTAACGTCTTTTCCTCCAAGCCCTCCAATATATGAAGAAACAGGAGCATCTACTCCTTTCTCTTTCATCATTGAGGAAAGCTCAGCGTACAGGGGCGCATCCGCCCCCATGCTCACCGCTTTCTCAAACACAAGCACTCCCTTCTTTCCCCTGAATGCTTCCACAACACCCTTCGGGAATGGGCGATAACACCGAATCCTTACAAGCCCAACCTTCTTCCCTTCCTTGCGCATTTTCTCAACCGCAAGCTCTGCATTTTCCATAATGCTTCCCAAACCCACAAACAGGTATTCCGCATCCTCCGCTTCGTACTCTTCCCAGAGCCCGTTCCCATATCTCCTTCCGGAAATCTCGCCCCAGGCTTCCATTTCCTTCTTCACATTCTCTGCAGCCTTGAGCACATCATTATGCAAATCCATCCTGAATCCCTGGTAATGCGTAGGCAATGCATACATCCCCATGGTAACCGGCTTCTCAGTGTCCAGCTTCCACTCCGCAGTTCTCTTTGGCAGGTATTTCTGTATCATTTCCTTCTCCGGAACATCTATCTGCTCCACCAGGTGGGTAAGATAAAACCCGTCAAAGCAAACCATCACCGGAATGTTCGTATCCTCTGAAATCTTGAACGCCTGCGGAACCGCATCCGCCGCCTCCTGGTTGTTCTTGCAGTAAATCTGAATCCACCCCGAATCCCTTTCACTTACTGAATCCTGGTGGTCGTTCCAGATGCTCAGGGGCGCACTAAGCGACCTGTTTGCATTTACAATAACCATGGGAAGCCTCATCCCTGCAGCCGCAAAAAGCACTTCGTGCATGAGCGCAAGCCCCTGCGAATCCGTAGTGGTAAATGCTCGCGCACCAGCAGCACTAGCCCCCACCAGCATAGAAATCGCGGAGAACTCGCTTTCCACTGCAGTATAGCTTTTCAGTTCCCCATCCGTATACATCTTGTCCAGCTTTTCCGCAATATGCGTGGAAGGCGTAATCGGGAAGCACGCAACAACATCAGGCTCACAGTCCCTTGCAACTTCCGCAACCGCAATGCTCCCTTCAATAGTTTTCTTCATAATAATCACTTCTCCTCCAGTACCATCTTGATGCATTTTACCGGGCACACGTTTGCGCAAATTCCGCATCCCTTGCAGTAATCGTAGTTTGGCTCCGCTCCCTCAGGAGTCTGGAATATGCACCCATCCGGGCAATTCAATGTGCACTGCCCGCACTTGATGCACTTGCTCTGGTCCACAACCGGCCTTTCGCTCCTCCAGTTTCCCGTTTTGTTCTCCATGCTTGTTCCAGCTTTTCCATTTGCAGGCTTCATCTATTTCACCGCCTCGTAGCACGCCTTCACGGCTTCCACATTCTTCGCCCCAAGCTTCTCCCCGAAGTGCTCTTCCACCTCGTGAATAAGGCTCTCAAGCTTAACCACCCCATTAACCTTTACAAATGCCCCAAGCATTGCAGTGTTCACAATCGGCCTCCCGAGCTTCTCCATTGCAATCGTTGTTGCATCCACAGTGTGTATATTGCAGTTCCCCTTCAGGCACACATCTCCCGGGGGAAGTTTAGAATTAAGCACAATCGTCCCGCCTTCTTTCAATCCCGCAGCCACATCCACGGAGTCCATCAGGCTCGAATCCAGCACAATAACTGCATCCGGCTCATACAATTCCTGGTGGATCTTGATTCTCTCATCCGCAATCCTGCAGTAGCTCTGCACCGGTGCTCCCCTTCTTTCCACTCCAAATTTAGGGAAGCACTGTGACCATTTTCCTTCCAATCCAGCAGCCTTTGCAAGCAGTTCCCCTCCGGTTACCGCTCCCTGGCCGCCTCTTCCATGCAATCTAATCTCTAGCATCAGTACACCTTGTCGCATGGATTTGTGCCCTAAGGATTAAAACACTTGTCCGAATAAGTTCGGCAAAAATCGAAGTATTCCAGAATTAAGAACTATCTCTTCCTGGGTGTATTTACCTTCCCGGTGGGCTCCCGGCTGTCCCTTTTCGGCCCATTCGGCCCCGGAGGCAGCGTGCTCAGCTTGTATATTTTATCTGACTCAGGTCCCAGATTATGCAGAATGTCCCTCGCTTTCCTGAACTGTGAAAAGAATTCTGACCCTCCTTTACGGAGTGCTTCTATAACTCTTTCAATTTTCTTCCTGTCTCTACTCTGTCCTATCATTGAAACCAGGCTCTTTGCTGCAACCTCCCTTTTTCTCTCATCAGGGTCCTGCAGCATTCCTAACCATCCACTAAACACATCAAGCGCCTCAGTTTCCCTTTCATGGATCTTCTCCGGTTCCATCGCCACAGTCTCATCCCCCCTCTCTTCCCCTAATATAACTTTGGGCCTCCCATCCCTGTTTGGCCCGAATCTGTAGGTTATTAGATTCTTCACCTCATCTGGTGCCTTAGGATCCTCATAAGCTTCAAATAATCCAGCTTCCATCTTGTCCATGGTTTCTGAACTTATATCGTTCTCTGTGAATCCTGCCAGCATCTCCACAGCACATTTCTTCAGCAGTAGGCTGCACCCGGGCTCATCAAGCAAATTTACAAAAAATTCTGCATTCTTATCATTCTTTGCAAAAAGCCCCTGCTTAATTAATAGAATTACAGTATCAGTATTCCTCATATTTTTGAGCACATTCACAAGCGCTTCTGATGCTGCCTTTACAACATCATCCCTCCCATCTCTCTGAATAAGGCGGATAAGGTGCTCGCAGACATCAGTTTTTGGATAATCATTCTTGCCCCCCAGATTTCCGATTCTCATAAGAACAGTTCCTTCATTCTGGCTGTTCAGGCCCTCAATTATCATCTTGGGAATATCATCTGTTTTCCTAAATCCGTTGGTGGGTTTTCCATTGCTGCTACTGACCTGGGAATACGTGCCAGCTGACTTACCCTTCTTTCCGAACAACCAACTCATAGTATAATTAAGATGCCAAGAATATTTAAATGTTTCTATTGGTGGTTATGCGTGTATTCACTATTGCCTTCTTGCAATCTTCCCATGTTTTGCATAAGGCTTGGAAGTGGGGCTCTCCGTGCGCGCAAAAACAACCTGGCTTATCCTCATTCCCTTATGCAACACAACTGTAAACGGAGCACTATTGAATATCTCAAAAACCTGGTGGTTCGAGCTCCCTGGCTGCACCACCGCAGAAGTAATGTGCACCGCGAGGCCCATCCTTGCATACCTGCTCCTCCCCTCCAGCCTCCCCACAATATCCGGTGCAAGCGTAATCTTCTCCTCACTTATCCCAAGGCACATCTCCCCGGGCGCAAGCACCACAGTATCCGCCTTCAGCTTCTTTGTAGCCTCATTAAAATCAACCTTGCTTAAATCCACCCTTGCCCCCAGGTATTTCTCCTTAAAGAACCAGAACGTATCCCCCAGAGTCAGGTCCACGCTACCCGGCCCAATCTGGTCAGGCTTAACCGGTTTAATCTTTACTTCCCCCTTCTTTATCGCCTTCTTTATGTCAACATCCGAAAAGAACATATTCAAAACTAGCACAAGAAACTTTATTTATGTTCTCTAAATTCAGCCTCTTCCCGGGCCGTGGCTGATTTTCTTCATGGGAGGAATCCTTACTGAAGGGCGTCTATCTGAAATAGAAAGCACAGGGAGTGACCTTCTGCTGCTCTTTTCGCTCAGGGTTTCAACTGCATTTGCAGCCGCCGCCCCTAATCGGTCTTCGGTTCCTTCCCGGCTCATTATCCTTTGCAGCGCTGTCAGGCCTATGTTTTCCCCATTTTTCTCCAGCCACCGTATGAGCTCCATTCGGATTCTCGGTTCTTCCTCATTGTTTTCCGCCCCCATGCAAAAAAGTTCTTCTACGAGAGGCTCGTTCAGGAAAGCCAGTTCCCCCAGTGCATGGTAGGCAGCTGCCCTCACTCCGGTTTCTTCGTTCTCCAGGAACCTCTCCGCTACGTCCAACGCGGAACTCTGCCCGGTTAGCCTCAGCGCCCTTACCGCTGCTTCCTGCACGTGCGGCTTCGCCTGCCCCTGCTCTGCAATAAACTCCAGAAGCCCGACCGCACGTTCAGTTGCCATCAACCCTAGTCCTTCAATCACCCCTTCGAGCACAGCATAGTCGCATTCGTTGAGCGCTTCAATCACTGCAGTTGCCAGGTTCAGGTTAGCAGCCTCCCTGCCCTCAAGGTTAAGCTGGGCCATGAGCCGGGGGATTGCCTGGTATGCCCCTGCCTCGCTGACAATGTCTTTTATGATTTCAATCCTTGCCCTTGCATGCTCTTGTTTGCAATCCAGGGCGGAAAGCGCGTAATTCACCCCTATGGAAGGATAGCATTCAATTATCCTGATTTGTGCTGCTTCTTTTCCCCGGGTCACCAAGAGCTTAAGGGCTTCCAGTGCCGGAGCCTCTTCCAATACGTCCTTTAAATCAGCTATAATCCCAACCGATTTTGGGTCTATGTTTTGGATGCAATATACAAAATGCGCCCTTGCCTTATTGGCTACTTCAGGGCGTTCATCCCTTTCAATTATCTCCAGCAAAACCAGCGCTGCGCTTCCCGGCTGGATCCTGCCCTCGATTTCAGATATCTTTCTTTGCGCTTCGTTGTTCTCCATCTTGTTCAGCAGAAGGACTGCTCTCCGGAGTATGCTGTAGGCTTCCTTTTCATTTGCCCCTCTCATTTTGCCGTAATTCTCTACCATGCTCCAGAATGCAGGGGTTTTTGCCGGAACCTCCTCTACAGGGGATGCTGTGGTTTCCTTTTCTGAGCGCTTCGTTTCCCTGTGCTTCCCCGGAGCTACCTCCAGAAGGTCTTTTTCCGCCAGCTTCTTTTCTTTCCCAAATAACGAAGGCACCATCCTTTTCGCTGTTTCTAGGGCAAATTCTGCAAGTTCGTCTTTGCTGTTCCGCCTTAACAAATATGCATTGAGAAGAAGCCTGAACCCCACATAATCCTGAAAATTTTTCCCCACCTGCACGATTCCGCTTTCCCCCATCCCTCCTATGCTGGTCAGGACACGGTCTGCCAGAGTTGGATTGATTCCCGGGTATTTTTTCTTGAGCTCATACCTCTTAATCTTGGCTTCCGTGACCATGGGGCATATTAATGGCATTTATATTATTTAAATGTTTGGATAAGTATATTTTTGTGTAATACTTCCGCAAAACCGGAACGCCCCTTACGGAAGAACAGCCCTGCGTTTTTTGGGTTGCACAATCCCACGGGGCAACCGGCCCGGAGAACCCGACTTTCCTCTCTTCAGGCAAAATCCCCTTCATAACCAGCGCATCCTTCCATTTTTTTTCAAGCTGCCCAAGCCGCCTAAGGGAATTGTCCCAGCGGGCAGCGTGGTCCCTCTTTTTCCAGTGCACAACGCACTCCCGGAGCTCCCGCAAATCCTCAAGGAAACTTATGTTGTTGGGCTTTATCTCCCCCAGGGCGACCAGTATCTCTTCCGGCAGCTTGGAATCGAAGCCGCCCGAATCCAGGAGCCTTTTCACCAGGCATGATGCAACAGAGTCCAGGTTCTTCTTTCCCTGTTCCCGTGCAATATTCCCTATAGCGTAGATGGAGTTTAGCTCAATGGAGGTTCCAAGGCTGTTCAAAAGGATGCCAGCAACTTCAAGCACCCTCTTTTCGTCCCGGAGATGCACCCCGATTTCCCCAAGCGCTTCAACGCAGTTCTCCCGCACAAACCTGATGTTCTCTTCATCCAGGAGATGCTTTTTAGCCTGAGGCACCACCCTCCAGGTTTCTGCATTCGGGTATTCCCGCACAAACCACACAAGCAGCCTGGAGTTCTTTGCCCGCATTCCAAAGTTCTGCACATCAATCTCTCGGGCAATAAGCTCAACTTCAGAATGGATGGAATCAGTCCGGAATTTATAATCCATTTTTCTCCCCTAATGTTGTTTCCTGAACAGTTTCATGGTAGTATCCGGCCTGGCACCAGCGCGTGGGCCTGCATCTATCTTAGGAACATTTGCAAAAGGCGTTTTCCTTTCGTCCCCGGAAAGCTTCGCCAGCTCCCCAAGGCGTGAGGAAACCATCCTCAGCGTGGCTGAGAATTCCCCCTTTTCTTCAACGTGCCGCTTAATTACATCCCTCATCATCTCCAGCACTTCAGTATCCTTTATGTTCCTGCACATTTTCCCAAGCGCCCGTCCAAACTCATGCCTGGCCCAGTATTCGGGTTCCCCAAGTCCCCCGCACATCTGCACAAGAGCCCTTTCATCTCCCTTTTCCCCCAGGGCTTTTGCGGCATTTACCCTTACATTAATATCCCCATCATCAAGGAGCTCTATCAGGGGGAGTACTATGTCCCGTGCATCCTCCAGGACCTCCTGGAACTCTTTGGGCCCGAGAAAGAACTTCGCAATAATTTCGTTTTTGATCCCGTGTTCCCCGTTCAGCAATCCGGCTGCGGCTTCCCGCTTTTCTATTAAGTTTTTGGAGGTTTTCAATTCCGCAAACATCAGGTTGATTTTCCTTCCTTCTTCACTGTCAGTGGGAGCCCTAGGCGCCCGGCTTGGCCGGGGGGCATTCGTAACATCCCTATTTGGAATAAGTGTATTTTTCATTTTTACACCACACAAAGAACTGGATTCAATATATGGGCATAAATGTTTATAAATGGATTTCTCCCAGCCGCCCAGGATGCATTACTAAGCTTCAATGGACCATTTGCGGAGCATCTGCTTCTCTGCGCTCCGCCCGCACTTTTTTTTCCTAAATCGTTTTTTGTCCGGTTCAAGGGCCTTTTCAAGCAGTTCTGAATTTCTGCGGCAGGCAGCATGCAGGTATTCCACATCCTCCCTGTGCTGAACGAGGTTTCTCCATTTGCGGGAGCAGGTCCTTGCGCAGTTGGAGAGGATGCGCAGCTCTTTCTTCGTTTTAATCTGGATTTGGCCAAGGGCGTTGACTGCCATTCGGATTGCTCTCGGGTTTTTCTCATACATCACCATATTGCAGAGGGGGATCAGCCCGCGTGAATCTCCAAGCTCCCCCAACACCCATGCTGCCTGTCCTCTAACACCAGGATGTTCATCACGCAGCGAGCCAACCAGCTCTGGAACATACTTTTCGCGTCCTATTCTCCATAAAGCGAGCACTGCATTTGCGCGGACACGCCTCATTTCATCAGACAAAAGAGTGACTATTTTGGGAGCCGCCTCATCCACGCCCATCTTGCCCAGCACCCATGTTGCCTGCTTCCTATGGTACATGTTCTCGCTCTTAAGCGCCTCCAGAAGAAAAGGGACCGCATCATCCCCAATCCGCATCAGTTCTGAGCAGCCCCAGGTCCGGGTTGAATATTTCTTATTATGAAGTGCCTGAAATGCACCGCGGATGTGGTAGTCGTTCGTAGTAACCATAATGTAAGGATATATGGAAGAGAGTGTTTAAAAATGAAATTGCCTAGAGAAGCTTCAGCTCCCCCAGTATTTTGTCTATTTCCTTCTCATCCGCAGGCCCAACCCCAAATCCTGTAACAGTACCCGAGGGAATCTGCGTATGCCCCGCATCCCGGATAAGTGCAGGCTTCAATCCAATATCCCTGCACCATTCAAAATGTTCCAGCAGCTCCTTCTCAGATTTAACCTTAAGCACAATCTTTTTCTGCCCCCCGAGCTCCCAGGCTTTCTTCTCCACAGCCCCAGCCTTCAGATACGCAACCAGGGATGCATGCGAGCCCTGCGCCACCAATTTTCCCTTTCCCATTTCCAAATCAGCGCGAAGCACAATAGCCTGCTTATAATTCAACATAATGGTAATTAGAAAACAAAAAGAAGAAAAAAGGGTGGGATTCACATCCCGCCAAGTGCGCCAGCTGCTGCGGCCCCTCCGAGCATTCCTACTCCAAGGACCATCACGAGAACTACACCCACGATAATTGCGAGTATAATTCCAGCAACCAGCACTGCAAGAGTGGATACCACACCGCCGCCAAGCTCAACCTTGTATATGCTCTTGATTGTAACATAGAGCAGGTACAGGGTCCAGAGCCCAAGCAGAAGCGAGATAATTCCAGTAACCACTGCAATCGCAGGAACGAGCACGTCCAGAATTCCGAACACTGCAGTGATGATCATCACCGCACCGCTAAACAGCATAACTACATAAAACAGCTGTTCAAACTTGCCCTTTCCGCCGAAGAAGCTGGTTGCACACCAGCCTCCTACGTACAGTGTAATGTACTGGGAAGCCACCCCCCAGACAAGCCCAATTATCGAACTAATGACCAGAATCACTACTCCGAGGATACCCACGACATCCATCCCAATCATCTGGGAAAGTGCCTGCATATCCGGACCTGCCGTCGTTATTGCAAGAAGAAGGCCGAGAACTCCGATAATGAGCCCAACAATCCAGGCGAGGACATAAACCTTAATTCCTCCGCCAATTGTGCCTTTCTCCTTCTTGGCAAATTCTTCGATGTTCTTCGGCAACAGTGCCTGGAACATTTTTGTATACGTGTTTAATACCATGGTAACACGGAACCGCTATCGTAGAAGGGTTTATTAACGCTTCTCAGATTAGTGGGTTTTTCTGTGTTTCCCACACATATACATAAAAGATACTCTTTTAAACACTTCTCTACACTAAGTATAACACATGGCTAACCCAGACCAGACCTACCGCTCCCTAGTAATGCGCAAGGTCCAGCAGTTGGCAAAAGAGCACGGCGGCCTTGCAAAAATCCCCAAATCTATCCAGCAAAAACTTGGTTTCGATGTAATTGCAAAAAGAAAAGGAACTTCAATTTCAGTAAGGATTCCTGAAGGGGAGTTAGCTTCAAGAATAGCAGAACTGAAGAAAGAACTGCCTTCCGTTTCTTTTAAGTCTGCAAAGCCCGACACGGAAGCCATATTTGGCAAATACACTCCCAGAGTTTCAGAAGAAAACCCCACAATGGAGGATTTCTGGATAATGCAGGGTTGGTATACGGAAGACAGAAGTGGAATAAGATTAACTCTGGCAAAATGGAAAGATGATGAAGGCACACAGAAAGAAGCAGTCAGGTTCCTGGTGGAAAAAATACTCAAAAAACCCCCAAGAGACATTACTCAGGATAATTTCAATTCAAACCGCCTTGGAGGACTGCTCATCAGCTATTACAAATCCAGTCAGTACGAAGCCCTTGTAGAAACAGGCTACGCATACTCAGTTCAGGAATCTCTGCGGCATGCAAAAACAGGCAAATTCCAAACTGATAAAATCTACCCATGGGAGATGAAGATGACCCCAGACGCTTTCGTTTACAAAAGAAAAGAAAACAGAATCGCAGCAACCAAATGGCTGGTTTGGAAGCTCAAAAAATTCCCACGAGACATCCTAAAAAGGGATTTCCATTCAAACCGCCTTGGAGGACTGCTCAATTGTTACAACAACAGCCCATATGAATCACTTATTGAAGCAGGATATGCATACTCAATTCAAGAATTGCTGCAACATGCCAGGACAGACAACTTCCAAAATGAGAAAATTTATCCCTGGGAACTGCTGTCTGCTCCAAATGCCATTTACCACTCCCAGGAAAACAGAATCGCAGCAACCAAATGGCTGGTTTGGAAGCTCAAAAAAACCCCACGAGACTTTATCCAGGAAGATTTCTATTCAAACCGTTTGAATGGCCTGCTCAATGCACATTATAACAACAGCCCCTACGCAGCCATCTTTGAAGCAGGTTTTGTAACCTCAATAGATGAGCAATATATGCGAAGTTCTCATCATACACATGGCAAGGGAGGTAATCCATGAACTCCAAAGAACTCACCGGAACCCCACCCCCAATTCATTTATTAATTCTCTAATGCAAATCTACTCTTATGCTCGAGCAGCTGAAGAAAGCCGCAGCCCACATACAGGAAATAGAAAACTCCAGGGCACAGTCCGCGCAAAAAGTAAGGGCAGAGGCGCCAATTCCAAAAGATGCGCTCGAGCCCAGTTTTGCCCTCCCCCTAAACAAAATCAAAATAGAAGGAAAAATCTCCGCAGTGGATGGAGGAATCCTTGCATACGAAATGCACGGCGCGGATTTACTAATCGCAAAAGCAGTTTCCTCCACATTCAATTATGAAAACGGTGCAATTCTTTCCCACACTTATCACCCAAGGGCATTCCCCCATCCCACTTACGATGTAGAAACAGGATTGGATGAAAGGGAAGTGAACTGGCACAAATCCCTTTTCCGCCTTCAGCTGGAAATACAAAATGCATTAGAAACCGCCCAAAAAGAGAAGCCCGGCCACCTGCTCCTGGATGGCTCCATCTGCCCATTAATGGCCGACCGCCCTGCAGAGGAATCCAGATTATTCCCCAAATACATGGCCCTTCTCAACACATACAAAGAACTCTACACCTTCTGCACAGAAAACAACATCATTTTGCTCGGAGTAATAAAAGATTCAAGATCCAGAAGAATGGTGGAAATGCTCCACCCCTATGTTTCAGAAAGAGCTTCCGATACAGTATTCCTTCACCACCTCCTACAAGAAGGAGAAAGAACTTTTGCATTCCGCTATTCCGAATCCCCGCAAAAACACCACGTCCTAAGAGAATTAGGAAAATGGGGAGAAAAACTCTGCGCTTTCTATGTAAAACCAGTACAAGGGGACCGCCCAATGCGAATAGAATTCATAAACGGCCAAAAGCCTTTCCAGGAAACCGCAGATTTCATTTCCACAATATCAAGCATAAACCGCTCCTATGCTTACCCTGCAATTTTAATTGATGCAGACCTGCGCGCAATGATGGACCCAAACGAATTGGAAAGAGCCAAGAAATCCCTAAGCTTATTTGCAGGCCCAAACTTATTAGATTTAAGAAGAAATTCTCGCCCATTCAGGTAATCTGTTTTTTTATTCCCCTTGGGGCTACCCCTCTGGGTATAATACTGGATTTCGCTTTCAAATGCGAAGGTGCAGGAATAGAAGAAAACCGCTTCCCATGTATGCAGGATTCCCGTATCATCCGTGCAACATTCAAAAGTTCCCCGGACCGCTCAAACCCGGCAAAGTTCCTTGCCCAGGAGCGGACCCTGCCCCTGTACTCATCCTTATTGCTCATCCTCCCAATAGTATTCAGGGCGCATTTCCTCACCCCATCATCAATCCCGGTTCGTTTGAGCATTTTAAATAAAAGCGGAAGCGCCTCAGGCCCAACTTTCTCATGCAGGTGCTCCTCAAGATGGTAGTAAATAACTTCATTCACCTCTTCTTCATTCATGCGCTTCCAGTCAGTAGTGTCCAGAATCTCATTATAAGTCATGGCTACAAGGATTGCAACTCTTTTCTGTACGTGCCCCCCATCCTTTTCCTTGAGCCCCCCATATATTTTTTCAAGCGAAATCAGCGCATTCCTCATGAACTCCTCAGCAGCAGGTGCCATTGCATATGCATCCGGCCGTTTAAGGAATGCAGCATCCCGTGCACAATCCTCAGCATATTTCACCGCGCTCATCTGCACATTGAAATCGTCCCTCAGCAGCAAATCGCATACTCTCTTGAAGCTCCCCATTTCATTGCTCCTCCCCAGGTTCTCCACTACTGCTGCCACCACATTCGGCTCCCCATATTCAAGGAGCGAAAAAATCTTTTCCTTTGCAGAATCGTCACTGGTTGAAAGGACTTCAATTGCACCCACAGCCGCCCCAAGCAGCTCAACGCTCTTTTCCCCGTCCCCGTGCCTCTTCATCTTTGCCGCATACTCAATGGCAGCATCCAGCACCGCAAGGCAGTTTTCCACCTTCCCCTCCCTGAACCATTTGAATATGAGTCTGCGCACCTCAGAAGGCTCAAGCAGGTGCATCGCCTTCTCCGCGATAGGCATCACATCGTTTTCAGAAATAGCGAGAAAAATCTTCTGATCGTCTTTTTGATCTGATATGGCACTCCGTATAATCTGTGCCATACGTGCCCTATCCGAAACGCCAGACCCACTCATACAATTATATTATTTGCGCGGGAATAGTTTAAAAAGGTGGATATGGGTGGTCTGTTTTTTGCACTATTCGCTTCCCACATCTTTATAAACGTTTTGTAACACTAATTAACACATCTAAAAGTGATATTTATGGAGAAATCTAACAGAAGGAATATCCAGAAGCCCATTGTTTCAGACGGGCCACAAGAAAAGAAAAGGAAACCAGGCTGCAGAACAGAACTGGAGCAGGAAGGGAAGCTCAGGCCCACCAAGGTGGAGCTCAAGCACCCTGCAAAGCAGAGGCTCCCGGAATACTGCAGGCTTAATGCCCTTTTTCACGACCAGGACAAGATGGATGCAAAGCTCAAGGAGATGATGCTCCTTTGCCCGGATTCCCAGAGGGAGCTCTTTTTTGAATGGCTTGCACAGAGCCCATTTGATATTGACCCCAACACCTGGGAAAGGGAAAAAGTGCCAAGCTTCCTGGGAGTGGACAACCCCCTGGATGATTTCACCCTTCGCCTGAATATCATATTGGATACAGTAGTTTCTGATTTCAACCGCTCAATTGTTGAGCACAGCACAATTCCGCATGCGGAGCATGACTTCATGGGATGCGCGCTCATGACCGACCAGGCCGAATCCACAAGGGATGCAAAGAACCGTTCCCAGCAGGAAGTGGATGCAACAGTGGGCAGGATGCATAAATACCTCATCTGCTCTTCAGTCCCGTTCCGCGCAATGATGGACACGCTCATAGGAGATGCACTTTCCCAGGTAGTGATGGCCACAGGGGGCAACATGAGCCTCTGCGCAACAGAAGCGGCAAGAGTTCTTCTTTCAGTAAATACGCTTTTCGCAAAGCACAATGAGCTCGTTAACCACGAGCTTGGGTCCAGGGGACATGCAGAATCCCTTAGGATACACATCCGCGCCTCAATGGCAATGGGCGACATTTTCATAAACAAGAACCAGATAAGGCCTACAGTAATCTGCGACACTATGAACAGGGCAGCAAGGTTCAACGGCATTGCCCAGAAAGATGAGATTGTGGTGGATGGGGCAGCACACAGGTACCTTGACCCGTATTTCCGCATGGTCCCTGCGCAGCCTGCAGAAGAGATACAAAAAGCACTGGATTCAATTGATAAGGCACTAAGGAAGATAGAAAAAGAGTTTGGGGGCAAGAGCCCAGACAAAAAAGACATTCTTATGGGTGAATATGAGCTTCGCGCACGTGCAGCAAAGCTCTGCGGAATTCTGTTCCATGTTTTTGAAAGGCGCAACCTGCAGGATGACCAGCTGCAGGACGCAGACACACATTATCTTCTTGAGAGGGAAAAGCATGAGATGAGAATGAAAACCCTCCTTGTTGACGCGGTTAGGAAAAAGATTTGCAAGCTTGAAGATTTCTCCGCAATTGAAAACTCAGTTGGAAGGGAATATTACCAGGAGAAGTTCGCAAAGGCAACCGGCATAAAGCTCAAGGGTCTGGACAAGAACGAAATAAATGTCTGGTGCCTCCGCAACTACCTTACTTTTAAGGAAGATATTGGCTCCGTCCCAAAGGAATGCGAGTTCAGGAATCTCTTCTTGGGTGGTGAATACCAGGGAGAGAATGGGCAGAAATCCGAACTCGAAAAATTCGTTGAGGATGTTTCAACCCATTATGGGTGCCCCACAAAGACCAACTTCAACCCGCTTGCGGAGTTCTACATCATGTACCTGATGCAGCACACCGGTTCCCCATCCTTTGCATTCAGCACAGCCTGCAGGGCAACAGGGACTGCACTTTATGTACTCGATGAAATTCAGAAGAACTGGGGCAGCCAGCCTGATAACTATCTCCAGAATCTCCAGGAGAAGATGGTTGGGCTCGGAGTATTCGATTCAAAAGGAAACATTAAGGAAGAGGCACTCAAGGAATACATTGCAAAGCGCATAGTGCTTCCCTCCCTTCTTGCAGAAGTGGGGCTGCTCAAGCTCGCAGACCCCCCTGACAGCGATCAGGGAGTCACAACCGCGTTCTCCAAGGCACAGAGGATTGGGGGGATTTTTGCAAAGTCCCTTTCCACAGTGCAGGCCGACCATGGCCCCGAAGTAGTTGAAACAATCAAGACCCTCCACAAGGTATCCAAGAACCTGCTCATTGAGAGGAACAAGGAAGCAAAGAAGAAAGGGGCACTAGAAAATATTTTCCCGCAGGAAACTATCGAAGTGCTCGAAAAGCTTTCTTTCTCAGGCAGGAACATGGCAATCGTAAAGGGGACCGGAGATGAAGTTGACTTTGCAACCGAGATAATCCGGCTGAGCAGGACAGTGCAGTCCATGCGCACGAGAAAAGCCCACCAGGCCGAGAAGCCTGCAGTTGATTGGGTAACAATCGGGAGCGAGCTCTCCACAACCAACATCTATCCTTACATGAGGAGGGTGTACAGGGAGCTCTTCCTCTGAAAGTTAGATAAACCAATTTAAACTCTTTCTTTTATCTTTTTCTCATGCGTTTTTTCGCATTATTCGCACTCTTAGTATTCATACTTCCGTTATGGGCAGCCGTACCTATGGATTCCACTGTTAATTCCGAAGTCCGCCTCCCCGAATTCCTCAATGCTGATGCACACACGAACGAGCAGCTTAACTTTATTGTGCGGGACGTTCGCGATTACTATGGAGGCATTTCCCTAAGGGACATAATCCAGGAAAAAGGCTACATCGTAATCGGGACAGACCTTTCCATTGCGGAGAGAGAAGCGCTGCTTGCGTTCGTAAACCAGGACCCGGTTCTCTCCAAGTTCCGCAAAATAAGGGACCAGGAAGCCATGGAGCTCCTCCGCACAGACGCATTCCTTGTGCTTCTCGGTGGGCCCAGCCAGAACGACGTTGCCCGCTATTTAGAATCCCATGAGCTTTCCACGCGCACCTGGGAGATTTCCGAAAACATGATAGTTCGCTCCGGCATCACTCCAGGTGCAGGCAAATATTACATATTTTCTGATTTGCGCGGGTATGGGAACCCTGCAAAGGAAGGAATTGCAACCTCCCCCCTTGCCAGCATAATGCCCAGGGAACTTGTTCCCATCGCCTCTTTCCTCATTTCCATTTTAGGATTGGCCGCAATTCCTGTAATCCGCATCTATCTCGCAGGCATATTCAAAACAAAGGAAAGGGAATCCGGAAGAAAGAAAGTACAGGAAAAATTCACTGGAATCAACCTCTTTGGGGTCCCAATCCGCTTCAGGGAAATCCTTGCAGTATTCCTGGGCGCATTTTTCTATGGGATG
>JAQBFN010000011.1:0-2574 GCA_032123335.1 Microcaldota archaeon | reverse complement strand
CACAACAAAATCAATTAGCCTAAATGAGCGCAAGGGGCACCCCAACCCGGTAATCGTAACCTATGACCAGGGAATGATAAATGCAGTCGGGCTCTCAAACCCAGGAGCAAAAGATGCAGTGCCGGAACTAGAGTACGCAGTAAAAAATGCAGGAGTCCCGGTAATCGCCTCAATCTTCGCCTCCACAATAACTGAATTCGGCAAGGTTGCGGAAGCAGTTTCCAAAGCCAATCCCCATATCATAGAAGTAAATATCTCCTGCCCAAACGTGGAGGATGAATTCGGCCGCCCCTTCGCCTGCGACCCGGGAATCGCAGCAGTAGTCACAAAAAAAGTAAAGAAAAGCACCAACATCCCCATATTCATAAAACTCTCCCCGAACGTTCACAACGTAGCCCCAATTGCCAAAGCAGTCCAGAAAGAAGGTGCAGATGGCATAACCGCAATAAACACAGTAGGCCCAGGAATGCTCATAAACATAGAAGCCGCCTGCCCCATCCTCACCAACAAGGTAGGCGGAGTCTCCGGCCCTGCAATAAAACCCATCGCAGTAAAATGCGTCTACGAAGCCTACAAGGCCACTAATCTCCCCATAATAGGCACAGGCGGCGTAACCACCGGGAGGGATGCAGTCGAAATGATTATGGCGGGTGCAAGCGCTGTAGGCATCGGAACCGGAGTCTACTACCGCGGCACCGAAATTTTCTCAAAGGTTTCCAAGGAAATCCAGGAATTCATGGACAAGGAAGGCTACAAGTCCATAAAGGAAATGCGAGGTATTGTCCATGAAGAATGATGAATTCATAGTAGTAAGAATAGGAGAAGTGCACAAGGAATCCAAAGACACCACCACCCTCATTATTCCCTACAAATTAAACTCGAAGCCCGGCCAGTTCGTAATGCTCTGGCTTCCCGGCTCAGGAGAAAAGCCCATTTCAATCTCCGGGGAAAAAGATGGAAAATTCGCAGTAAGCGTTTGCGCAGTCGGCCCCTTCTCCCAGGCAGTAAACAAACTCAAAAAAGGCGACAAAATAGGCTTCCGCGGCCCGTTTGGAACCCACTACAAGATCCCCAAGGATTGCACTTCCATCGCAACCGTTGGAGGAGGCTACGGCTCCGCCCCCCTCTCTTACCTTACTGAAGAAGCAATCGCCCAGGGCAAGAAAGTCTATTTCATAGAAGGCGCCCGCACAAAGGAACGCCTCCTTTTTGCAGAGCGCATGAAAAAAGCAGGTGCAGAAGTGCTCCTCTGCACAGATGACGGAAGCGAAGGCCCCAAGTGCTATTCCACGGATGTTCTGAAAAACACCCTGAAAATGCACAAAATCGACAAGGTTTTTACCTGCGGCCCGGAAATAATGATGAAGAAGGTTGCTGAGATCTCCAAGGAATTCAAAATTCCCAGCGAAGTCTCAATGGAACGGTACATGAAATGCGGCATAGGAATTTGCGGCCAGTGCTGTGTTGATGACCTTGGCATATGCCTCTGCACAAACGGCCCGATACTCTCCGGGGATACAGCACTCAAGCTCAAGGAATTCGGTTCATACCACCGCGGCCCAACAGGAAAGAAAGTGTGATCCAAATGGAAAAATATGATAACATAATAATCGGCGCAGGCCCCGCAGGCTTGTCAGCAGCCCTCTACTCAGCAAGGGCAGGCAAGAAAGTCCTGGTCCTGGACAAGGCAACCCCAGGAGGGCAGATTTACCTCAGTTCATTGGTTGAGAATTATCCCGGAGTAAAATCAACCGATGGACAGAAGCTTGTTGAAACAATGGTTGAGCAGGCAAAATCTTTTGGCGCAGTGATAAAGCCCTTTTCCGAAGTAATCGAAGCAGACCTCAAAAACAAGACTGTAAAAACAAATGATGCACAATACCCCGCAGACTCAATTATAATCGCAACAGGAAACCGCTGGAAAAAGCTCAACGTTCCCGGGGAAGAAAAATTCGTGGGAAGGGGCGTTAGCTATTGCGCAACCTGCGACGGCCCATTCTTCAAGGGCCAGGCCGTAGCAGTAATCGGAGGCGGAAACACCGCAGTGGAAGAAGGCATCCACCTCACAAATTTCGCAAGCAAGGTTATCCTGGTCCACCGCAGGGATGAACTCAGGGCGGAAAAATACATTGCAGACAAGGCCCTAAACCACGAAAAGATGGAATTCCTCTGGAACAGCGAAGTGGTAAGCATAAACGGAAACGAAAAAGTAGAATCCCTCACAGTAAAAAACAACAAAACAAATGAAGAAAAAACAATCGAGCTAGGCGGAGTCTTCATTTTCGTAGGGATGCTTCCCAACAGCGAGATGTTCAAAGGCCAAATAGATTTAGATGAGCGCGGCTACATACTTACAAACGAAAAGATGCAGACCAGTATCCCCGGAGTTTATGCTGCAGGGGATGTAAGAAGCTCCCCGGTAAAACAGATAACCACTGCAGCAGCTGACGGGACAATCGCATCAATTGTTTCCTGCGGCGGCCACTAGTACCCAGTACTTTCTTTTTCAAAGAACCGTATCAATGAGCTTGCCGCAATTGGGTAGAACACGAAATACATAACTATGTTCAGGAG
>JAQBFN010000010.1:0-2648 GCA_032123335.1 Microcaldota archaeon | reverse complement strand
TGTTGCAACCAGCAAGGTTGTGGAAGATGTTGCTTCCATGTTTGGGCAGGAGGTAATATACACTCCTGTGGGCGCGCCGTACCTCTCTGAAGAGGCTGCAAAGGGAAAATGCGCAATGGCAGGGGAAGAGGTTGGAGGAGTAATCTGGCCAGAGGTTTCCCTTGCAAAGGATGGATTTTTGACTGCTGCAAAGGTTGCGGAAGCAGTATGTGAAAAGCCCATGAGCGAGTGGCTCCAGGAGTTTCCATTTTACTATAATGTGAAGGGCAAGGTCCCATGTGAATTTGAAAAAATGCAAGCGAAAATCGAGAAGCTTCCCATCCCAGAGGATGCAAAGAAAGTAATCAGGGTGGACGGGGTAAGGATTAATTTTGAGGATTCCTGGGTGATTTTCCGCCCTTCAGGAACAGAGCCAGTAATCAGGGTATTTGCAGAATCCACGGATGAGAATAAAGCTAAGGCTCTTGTAGAAAAGTATGAAAAAATGTTGAAAAAGTAAGCCCTAAAGCTCGCCTACCCTTCTCTGCATCTTCTTCTTGAGCCTTCTGCGCTTTTTCTTTACCCATTTCCAGCGCATGCGGCCCTTCTTTTTCCATTTTCTTGGTCTTGATCCCAATTAATCACCAATAGAGAGTTAGGTTAGTCTCCCAACACATTATAAAAGCGGGAAGAAGCGCAAATCTGCAGAAAGCTTTAAATACTCAAAATCAGGCATCTATATATGGTGAAGCACGTTTTCATAGATATCGACGATACGCTCTTCCCAACTTCTGAATTTGCAGAGCTTGCAAGGAGGAAGGCAATCCGCGCAATGATTGAGGTCGGGCTGGATGGGGACCAGGAAAAGCTCTATGGAAAACTGATAAAGATAATCAAGAGGCTCGGCCCGAATTATGACCACCATTTTAATGAACTGTGCAAAGAATTGAAGATAAATCACCCTGCAAAATACGTGGCTGCTGCAGTAGGTGCCTATCATGCCGAAAAGAGCTCAATCCAGCCTTACCCTGAGGTTCCGCGCATCCTGATGAAACTGAGGGAAAGCGGATACCGCCTCTACGTTGCAACCAATGGGACTGCAGTAAAGCAGTGGGACAAGCTCATCCTTTTGGGCGTGCACATGTTCTTCGAAGAGGTCTTTGTCTCTGAAAGCATGGGGATGGAGAAGAACGTGGAGTTCTTCAGGAAGGCGCTGAAGCACATTGGGGCAAAGCCCGGGGAATGCGTAATGGTGGGGGACAAGCCCAGCATAGACCTGTTTCCGCCCAAGAAGATTGGAATGAAGACAATACGCGCGATGATGGGGGGAAGGCATACAACCAAGCCGGGGAAAGCTGATTTTGAAATGAAGAATTTCTCGGAACTTCCGAAGCTCCTGAAGAAAATATAATTTTAATAGCTTTCCTGTGTAAGAATGACTACCATGGTGTACTTATGAACAAATTGATGCTCATTGGCGTTTTCGCCATAATGCTGTTTATGTTCGGATGCAGCAGCTCAGGCTGCAACTCTGATGCTGATTGTGCCAACTGGCAGGCCTGCAATAATGAAACAAAGGCATGTGATGTTGGAAAGGGGTTCTGCGCACTTGATGCGGACTGCCCCGGAGAGGACAACACCTGCAGCATAGACACGCATCTCTGTTCAAAGGGCTCTGCCTGCACTTCTGACATTGAATGTGTTTCATCCTGGCAAACCTGCTCCAAAACAGAAGGGATGTGCAAGCCCAGGATGGGTTTCTGCGCAACCGATGGCGACTGCAACACACAACTTGAGGAATGCAATGCGGAAAGCCACCAGTGCGTTCCAAAGCCAGGGCTTTGCTATAGTGATTATGACTGCGGAGTCTGGGAAAACTGCGATGTGGTTACCAAAACCTGCTCTGCAAACGAGGGAAGGTGCACAACTTCTGTGGACTGCGAGCAGTGGCAGAGCTGCAATGCAACTACCTACATGTGCGTTGCCAATGCCGGCTATTGCATAAATGATGGGGACTGCCCCCAGTGGCAGAATTGCAACTACGATACGCACAAGTGCGTAACTGCGGAAGGCTCGTGCGGGCATGATGCGGACTGCGGAACATGGCAGTATTGCGAGCTGGCAACCCACCTATGCACCCACAAGCACGGATTCTGCGACGTTTCCAAGGATTGCGATTCCTGGGAAAATTGCAATTTCGCTACCCATAAGTGCAGCGCAAAAGCAGGAAACTGCAATACAAACCAGGATTGCTCTTCAGGGGAAGTCTGCAACCTGGACAAGCATGTTTGCGAGAGCTAATCACGCTCTCTCCACATTTTTCTTTTTTGATTCAGCATTTCTTTAGCAACGGACATCAGCTGGCTGCTTATCCTCAGTGCTTCATCCGGGTTGAGCTTTATTGCAGCCTGCCCAACCGTATTCATTACGCGCACGGTAACCAATCCATCCCGCGGAAACCCATTCGAAGTAGTGGGGGCGTCGCTCTCCAATCGCAGTATTGTGCGGTGCTGCTCGCCTTTGTCATCCTTCCACCAATGGATTACTTCATCTTCTACCGGCATAGGGGCCTACCTCTGGTCGCAAGGTCGTGTAATTCTAATACTCTTTTTCTTATTTAAAAGGAAAACGAAGCAGGAGGTTTCCAGTGTTTCCGGTGCATTCGCAGG
>JAQBFN010000009.1:0-23608 GCA_032123335.1 Microcaldota archaeon | reverse complement strand
TGCCATTCGGAATTCCTGTTTCTGCATGAGGCATATGCCACCCATCTTCAGAAGGAAAATCTGGAACAACAACCAACCTGGTGTCAGGAACAGCAATTACTATGTCTTTACCATCTTTCTGAATGTCATCAGCAGTCAGTTCAGGAACTACAAGGGCGATTCCTTTCTCCCCTTTGTACTTTCCAGTGGAAATGATTACTCTGGGCTCGCCTTCTTCAGCAAAAACTATCTGGTTTCCTAATTTGGTGCCTGATTTTTCGTATGCCAAGCCTTCTCCAGCCACGCAAGGGAAAACTTCACGGATTTCCCTCCAATTGCTGGTTTTAGTGAGCAGATGGTTCAGGGCCCTATGGCTGATAAGCCTAAGATTGGTTCCATATTCTGCATTTGCAGCTTTCACTGCTCCGGGGGTTTCCAGGAGTGGAATCATGTCATTGAATTTCCTTAATACGCCTACAGTAATAGGTTTGCCGTTAAGTTCAAATCTGGTTGTTTTCATTTGGAGTTTCCTTGCGGGTTCTGCCATGTTTTCACCATTATTGGTTATTATTTGTGGTTAGTAATGTTTAAATAGTTATCGGGTTGGGGAGAATACGTGGAAATCTTGTATGGTTGCAAGCTAACTGCAGAAAGGTATTTATATGTTTATTCATAATATTGAACTTATGTTCAAAAAATTGAACTTGTTTTCAAAAACAGAGATGAAACTGCTGGTTTTTATCTCGGAAAAAGAGGGGGAGTTATATGAGCGGCAAATTGCAGAGGAAGCAAAAGTAAGCGTGGGCTCAGTAAATTCGATTATGAAAAAGTTCGAGAAAATGGGTCTTGTGGAAAAAAGCAGGAAGGGAAGAATGTTGTTCTATAGGCCTGATGGAAAAAACCCGCTCTTGCGGCAGTTCAAAATATTCATAACAATAAACGGGATTATGCCTGCAGTGGAGAAGATTATCCCGCTCAGCAGAAGAATTGTCCTTTTCGGTAGCTGTGCGGAAGGGAGGAACACTGAACAGAGCGACATAGACCTGTTCATGCTCAGCCGGGAAAAGGAAAAAATACGGAGGATATTGGATAAATATCCCAGGATGCAGGCAATCCTGCTGGACTCTGTGGAGTATACAAACCTCCAGCAAAAAGACAAGCCGCTGTATGAAAGAATTCGAAAAGGAATAGAATTGTATGGTGAGGAAGATGGATGAAAGATTTAAACGGTGCGTAGGGGAGAGGGGGCTGGTAAGGGAGCCGGTGGCGAAGGACCTCATTGACAAGGAAGTGGAAGAGGCAGAAAGCGATCTGGGGCGGGCAGGGAATTCTGCCTCTGGGGATGATTTCAAGTGGGCAACTGTGCAGGCATATTATTCAATGTTCCATACTGCCAAGGCCCTTGTGCTAAGCAAGGGCTACCGTGAAAAAAGCCATTTGTGCCTATCGGTTGCATTGAAAAATTTATTTATAGATTCGGGAATTCTTGGGCGGAAGCACTATGAGCGGTTCCGGGACACTATGAGCCTGAGAAAGGATGCGGACTATGGGCTGATATATTCGGAAAGCTCAGCAAAGGCATCTATTGAGTGGGCGCGGGAGTTCCTGGAGGATGCCCGAAATGTGCTCTGAAAAAGGTATTTTCCTAAGCAGAAACTCCATTTTTGTGCATATTCTGAGACTCTGATGCCACGAGAGTATAATTCCTGATTTATTAAACTGCTAAAATTGCATGAATTAAGGGGTTGATTCTTTGATTTAAGGCAGGAATAAGGCAAAGAATTTGCCTAATAAAACAGCAAAAAGATTAGACAAAACTTAAGGCAAAACCTCAGGAAATTGCCTTGGGTTGGATTGTGTATTGAATTCATTGTATCCCCTCGGTGGGGTTAGCCTCATTTTGACCCTTTTCCATCAGTTTCTTCAGCATCATTTCACGGAACTGAGGGTCTTTCATCAGAAGATTCAGTATGTCGCCATTGGCTTTGTTTTCATTCTCGGCCTGAATGGCAACATCTGCGCTCAGTGCATATGCACATTTCGTACAGAATTTAGAGCCAGGCGAGTTTGTGGTGTTGCAACGGGCACAGGTAAGGGGTTTGAATTGCTCGGTCTCCTTCTGGCTGTGTTTTACATCATAAACATCCAGGATTGCATTGTCGATGTCCCTTCCACTGAGATGGACATAAACTCCGGCCATGTCTGAGCTCTGCGTCCACCCAAAATACTCCTTCATTTGAGCCTCGGTCAGCTTATTCGCAAGAGCGGTCGCCCGGGAATGGCGAAAAGTATGGGGGTTGACACGCTTGCTTATGCCTGCCTTTTTTGCAAGCTTTCTAATCAGTATTACTGCACATGGATAGCTGAAAGGCAGGAAATCTTTTGCGCCTCTATGGAGGTTTCTTACCCATAAAAATGCATCCGGATTCTTCTTATATGGGTGAAAGTCGAGCCATGTTGCAAGAGCAGGGGCAGATGCAACTATCCTTATTCTCCTGTCTCCTGTTTTTCCAGTTACTCTGAGAACTGCACCATGCTTATCAAAGTTGATGTTCTTTAGCTGGAGAGTAAGGAGCTCCCCTATTCTGCATCCGGTCTCATAAAGGCACTGAATGAATGCTTTGTCTCTTGATTTGATAGTTGCATCGGCCATCTTAGTTATGTCTTCTTCCGTGATTAATTCCTCTGGCAGCTTGCAGCGGTCGTTTTTCAGCCTGCATTTTATCCACCGGACTTCCGGGGGATATTGCTCATCGTCCCCTGTCAGCCACTTATAGAAGCGCTTTATGGTTACTTTCCGGTCTACTTTGCTCCATTCTGAAAGATCAGGGTTATTCTGCAACACCCTGACAATCTTCATGAGGTCTTCCTTAGTCACTTTTTCAAAAGGCTTGTTTACCTCCCTGGAGAGCCATCTGAGCAGGATTATGTATTTCAGCCGCCTTGAGTTTTTCAGCCCCAGAGTCTGTAGATATTCGTCAAATTCGAATATCCGGGCCTTATTCTTTGGCAGAATCGATTTGTCTTCCTTCAGCCTTCTAAGAGCATTATCCAGCTGCAACCCGGTATTGTGGATGTCGTATTTCATATGTATACACCTTCGGTTTTATTCTTTTTACAGATTCATGCAGGGTGTTGTATGAAACACTGGAGAAAAACCAGAATTAGTGGAACGATTTGCCCGGATTCCGTGCATGGTGGTATTTTACGTATGCACGTATAGCCGGGATGTTAACTAGGAGTAAAATGCTCCCGCCGGGATTCGAACCCGGGCTGCCGGAGTGAAAGTCCAGTGTCCTTGACCGGGCTAGACTACGGGAGCATGATTTGGAGTGCACGCAGGCAACCCTGCGGCACAAGCGCTCCAAAACATGGGGCGCATGTGAAAGTAGATAGAAGTTTAGAGGAGTAGTATATAAAAATCTCACGTTCAGCCCTGGATGAGCTTGAGGATTTCCTTATGCAGCTCTTCTGGCGGCTTCGTGGCATCGAGCACAACCCAATTGGGGCAGAGGAATGAATCTTCTTTTAGGGTGAGGAAGCGCTCGCGCACGTGCTTGAGGTATTCGATATCCTCATCATACCTGTCAGGGGATTTCCCTTCCTTTTCCTTTTGCTTTATTTTGCGCTCATGTGCAATCTCCGGGGGCAAATCCAGCAGGATTACGGTGTCCGGGCGCACAAAATTTATATCCGAGACTAAATCCTTTGCCTGCCCATAGGGGTAATGCTTGTCATATGCAATTGTGGAGAATACATATCGGTCGATTATGCAGGTTTCAAGTGTATCCGCAAGCTTTTCCTGCTCGTTTGCAATATCTGCAAGGAACAGGAGAAAAAGGGACTTTGGCTCGATTGAGCGCTTCTTTTCTAAATATTCCCGGATTGAGGGGAATTCCGGAGTTGGATATTTGAAATGTGTGAAATCTATCTTGTCCTTAAGAAGGGCAATCTGGGTGTCCTTTCCGCATCCATCGATTCCGTCAAACACTATTTTTATTAAAACCACCCACCAATTATTAGAAGAAAATTATATCATGCATGGAATAAAATAAATACCTTGTCCATGCGCGCGTAGGGGGGATTTAAATGGGTATTTCTGCCTAAACCCTGAAAGGTGGGATTATGGACTTAATATCGTTTAGGGACCTCAGCAAAGAAGATGTCGAGGATTATTTCGCGAGAGCGGAAGAGATGGACAAGCAGCTTGAATCCGGAAACGTGGAAAAGCTGGAAGGGATTGTGGCAACGATGTTCTTTGAGCCTTCCACAAGGACCAAGCTCTCGTTCCAAAGCGCTGCGGAAAGGCTTGGGCTGAAGATTATTGATTTTGTGGGCGAGACTTCCTCTTTGAAGAAGGGGGAGAGCTTTGAGGATACCATCAAGACTGTGGATGGGTATGCGGATATAATTGTATTAAGGCACCCTCTTGAGGGAAGTGCAAGGGTTGCTGCCGAGTTTGCAAATGCACCCGTAGCTAATGGAGGAGACGGCGGGAATCAGCATCCCTCCCAGACTTTACTGGACCTTTATACGCTCAAGAAAATGAAAGGGGATATCGGCGCTTTGAATGTGCACCTGGTTGGGGATCTTAAGCATGCGCGCACCATGCGTTCGCTTCTCTATGGGCTGGCGATGTTTGGGGCTAAGGTAAAGCTTGTTGCCCCTGCAGGGCTGGAGATGGCCCGGGACGCGATTGCGGATGTGAAGAAGAAGTTCGGGACAGAAGTTGAGGAAACCGATGTGATTGACTTCAAGGGCGCGGATGTGGTGTATGTGTGCAGGATCCAGGAGGAAAGATTTGAAGATAAGTATGAGGCAATGAGCGTGAAGAAGAAGTTCACAATCAAGCCGGAATACTTGCAGGGAGTGAAAGAGGACATGATTATTCTGCACCCGCTTCCAAAAATAGATGAGATTCCTCCGGAAGTGGACAAGAGCAAGTACGCAAGGTACTTTGAGCAGGCAAAGAACGGAATCCCGATGAGGATGGCTATTATGAAAAAGATGTTGAGCTCTGCTCAACAGAAGAAACCGAAGGTTTCTAAGATGCTTGCGGGTGAATGAGATGGCGATAACCGTTGATACAATCAATCAGGGAACTGTGGTGGACCATATCCAGCAGGGGATGGGAATCCGCGTAATGGAGCTTTTGGGAATCGACAAGAACTATCCGCACAGGGTTGCGCTTGTGATGAATGTGATAAGCAAGAAGAGCGGGAAAAAGGACATTGTAAAGATTGAGGGAATTCTCGTATCCGAGGAGAAAACCGATGCGCTTGCGCTTATTTCTCCCAATGCAACCGTAAACCATATCCAGGATGGGAAGGTTGTGAAGAAAAAGAAAGCAGAACTTCCGGAAAAGATGGAGGGCGTGGGGAAGTGCCCGAACCCGAAGTGCATCTCCAATCACCAGAACGTGTTGAGCAGGTTTGCGCTTGATGATGGGGAGTACAGATGCGGGTACTGCGAAAGGAAGTTTAGGGCATCCGAGCTTGTTTAAACATAAAAAGGCACAAATAGTGCCTTTTATAACTATTTCTTTCCCTTTCTAGGTTATGAAGATTGTCTGCCCTTCTTTTTCAGATCTGTACGAGCCCAACGTGGAGATAAAGAAGTTCCCTGACGGGGACAGCTACGTGAGGGTGCCCTCTGCGAAAGAGGCTGAAGGGAAGGAAGTAGTGGTGTTTACTCGTCTCTACCCTGAGCAGGATTCCGCGATTTTCCAGACGATACTTGTGCTGCGGGCGCTCAGGGCGCATAATCCGAAGAGCATTACTCTTGTTGTTCCCTACCTGCCCTATTCCAGGCAGGATACGATATTCAAGGAAGGGGAGGTTAAGAGTGCGGAGATTCTGTGCGAGCTTATCAAGCGTGAAGGGGTGGATAAGCTCGTTACTTTTGATTGCCACTTTCTGAAAAAGGAGGGAGAATTTGAGTATGGGGGGCTGAAGATAAAGAATATCTCTTTGAATACTGAGCTGGTTGAAAAAGCGCATGAGATCGCGGGGGGGGAACTGGAAATAATGAGCCCGGATGAAGGCGCAAATTACCTTGTTGCTGAGTTTGGGGGTTCGAGCATGAAAAAGGAGAGGGGGGAGTATGCAGAGGGGGGAGAGGCCTATAGGGAGATAACGGATGTGAAGATGGAGAAGGATGTTTCCGGGAAATCCGTGCTGATAATTGATGACATGATTTCAACCGGGGGAACTATGCTCAGGGGAGTGGAGAACGTGAAGAAAGGGGGCGCGAAAAGCGTGATTTGCACTGCTGCACACGGGTTCTTCCTCAAGGGCTCACTAGAGAAATTAAAGGAAGCAGGAGAAGTTTTTGTTTCGGATACGATACCTACGGAAGTTTCAAAGGTTTCAATAAAGCCTATGCTTGAAAAGATGTTTTCGGAGTAGATGGGATGAGAATTGCATACTTCACTGATACGTACCTGCCGAACAACGATGGAGTTGTTGCATGCCTTCTTAATTACCGGAAGGGCCTTGAGAAGAGGGGGCACGAGATATTCATACTTACTCCCGGAACAAAGAAGCAGAAGCAGGAAAACAAGGACAAGAATGTGTACTATTTTACATCTGCTTCGTTCAAGCCATACCCTGATTACAGGCTGGCTCTTTTCCCGTTCCAGTCCGCAAGGAAACTACTCAAGGAAATGAACGTGGATTTGATACACTCCCATGGGATTGCAACTACCGGGCTTGCAGCAATAGACTGCGCAAACCACCTGAAAATCCCTTCGATTGCATCCTTCCATACAATGGTGCCCAGTGCAACCCACTACCTCACCAGTAGGGCAGACATGCAGAAATTCCTTGAGGAAGTTTCCTGGAAATACCTGCGCTGGTACTACAAATTCTTCAAGAGGGTGCTTGTGCCCAGCAACTTCACACAGAAAATCCTTGAGAAGGAGGGGATAACCAATACTAATGTGATGCCTGCAGGGATAAATTACAGGTTTTATGCTGGGGGGGATGGGGAATGGATAAGGAAAAGGCACAGGCTGGGGAAAAAGAAGATTGTGCTGCATGTGGGAAGACTGGTGAAGGAGAAGAACCTTGAGCTGCTCATAAACGAAGCCCAGTCCATCATAAACAAGAAGCCCAATGTGGTTTTCATTATTGTGGGAAAGGGGCCTGCTGAGGAGCATTACAAAAACCTCGTAGCCCTCAAGGGGCTGGACGAGTATTTCATATTCAGGGGATTTGTTCCAAGGAAAGAATTGCCAGATTACTACAATGTAGCCGATGCGTTTGCATTCCCATCCTATTTTGACACGCAGGGGCTTGTTGCGCTTGAAGCAATGGCCGCAGGGCTTCCCGTTGTTGCGCCTGAGCGCTCAGGCTCCTCTGATTTTGTACAGGATGGCGAAACCGGGTACCTGTTCAAGGAAGAAGTGGACTTCAGGGAAAAGCTTCTCCTTGCGCTTGAAAACGGGAAGAAAATGGAGAAAAAATGCAAGGAAGTTGCAAGGGGATATGATTCTGAAAAAAGAGTGGAAGAGCTAATAAAGGTCTATGAAGACACTTTGAAAAATGGAAAACCCTAGACCTTCATTTCCTTTACCATTTCCTCGAACTCATCCCATGTTTTTAGGAGCACTGAGCCCGCCTGCACTTCAAGCTTGAGCGTGGTTCCGCCCGCATATCCGCTTGAAAGATATTCATAGAATTCGCTCTTCTCCGCCTGTTCCTCAAATATTATTATGTTCAGGCCATTCTTGAGGCTTGCGAGAGCATCCGGGATTATTCTTCCAGGATCATCGTAAAGGTGCACATATATATCCTGGCCGATTATCGTGATTTTTGAATCATATTCCTTGCTTTTTCCAAGTGGGGTGAACGGGATTGCGTTGTTTATGCAGATGTCCCTGAGCTTCCTGAAGAATGCAAGGTGGCGCACCGTTTGCCCGGTTTCCTCTTCCCAGGATGTAAGCCCATAATATTTGAGCTCCCTCTTCACCAGGTTCATTCCCATGAGCCTCATGAGCAGGTATTCCAGATTGTAGTCACTTATGAAAATTGGTTTCCCTTCGTGCAGGATTCCCCTGAACCCGCTCTTTATTTCGCTCAGTGTAAGGGGGGTAGCCTTCCATTTATAGCGCTCGTTTATATCCTGGAAAATCTCAATGAGCTTTTCCTTCTTCATCGGGATTTTCTTTGTGCTCTGGGGCGGGAAGTCCGGGATGTCCAGGCCGTACATCGTAACGCCCTTCCTTGCAAAAAGGAATCCTACTCCAAGGGCGATCACCCCGATTACCACTGCGCCCATTATGAACGGACTGTCAAAAAGTGAGCGGGCCGAGGTCTTCCTTATTGTGTCCTCATATGTGAATTCCCCAAGCTCAAAAGTAAATGTGTGGTCTTCGTTTGCTGAGATGGGGCCCCCTGCAAGCTGCGCAGCCTCAATTTCCACTTCCTGCACATTCTCAAAGTCCATCTTGTTCTCAGTGTGGTCATCCACATAGACGCTTCCACTCACTTGGATGGGCTCACCGTCAAGGTAGAAAGAATATCTGTAGATATCACTGCTGAAAGAATGCTGGCCCGGCTGGATGATGAGGTTGCCTACGCGCATGTAGGAGCGGGCGTATTCATTTCCATCGCCATCCACAACATTAAGTATGTAATTTCCGCTGGCGAGCACAAATTCGTAAGGGAATGTGGGCCTTGAGTTAAGCGCGACTTTTGTTGTTGCAATGGGCTCCCGGTCAACTTCAGTAAGCATCTGGGTAACCGTAAAGAAAATCCTTTCCTCACCCCCTGCTTCATTCAGCTCTGCCATGATGTCCATTTTAGTTGAGCCAAGGCCTGCGGGCTTTATGTCATGCCCCTGGGTGTACAGCTCCCCGTTCGTGCTCTTCTGGATGAAGAGTACTTTGCTGAAGCCTAGCCCTGTTTCCGGGTTGAATCCATAGACGCGCACATACTTGTTGTCTCCTTCAAATGTGCTTGTAAAAAGCTCAATGAGCGTGGCGTTCCCCCCAACCGTTGCAGTTTCCGAAGCAGTGCCTATGGGCTTGAGCCAGGGCATCTGCACTATAAGGCTATATACGTCCTCTGCGGCATCCTGGCCGCTTTCCCAACCCCCATCAAGGGTCTGGGGAAGTGCAATGAGGTATCCCTGCTCATAGGACAATGCACTCACTGAGCCCCACACCAGGGTAGCCCCGCCTATTGAATAGAGCGGGCTCTTCAGGTTGAACCCTGTTGTAGATGAGATGGGAGTTACTTCATCAAATGAAACCCTCATCGGGTCCAGTGCTGCGGGATTTGCGGAAACAACCGCACCCTGGGTCCCATACATCCTGAAGAATGGCTGGCCAACATACAAAACTGTAACTCCCCTGGCAAGGAGGCTGGTGAGCCTACTGTCCTGGCCGGTGAGCATCTGCTCCGGGATATAACCGCTTGGCACGATAACCAATGATTGTGAAGGCAGGGAGGAAAGCTCCTCCATCCCGATTTCATTTACCGGGATTCCCCAGGCAGAAAGGTTGGTTTTGAGTGTGCTGATGAATTCCGGGTATGTTTCAGCCTGGTAGCGATAGCTCCTCAGGATGTAAATCGAGGATGGGACAACGGAGTTGTATGCTTCCAGCTCCACTGGGATTTCCCCTGCGCCCTCCCCCTGGAAGCTGAGCCTTACAAATGCCGTGTGGTATGGGTACCTGGGCTGTTCCTCGCTGCTTGCGGTAAGCAAATCGTACCCCTCCACATCAACTGAAAAGGACTGGATTGAAACCGGATTAATAACAATTTCCTGCGAATATACATTGGATTGGAAAAATAGAACTACTGTTGCCATGAGGAGGATGAAAAGCATCAGTGCCCCCCCTGCTTTCATTATGAGCTTCGGGCTTAGGAGCGGGGTTTTTTCCTTCTTTGTTACTTTCCGCTCAAGTGCCATTGTTGTACTCTGGTCCTCTTCCGCATCTTCAAGCACAATCTTCCCCTTTGGCTTTCTCCAGGCTGCAATTGCCTCCTGGATTTTCTTCAGGGGAGTTTTCACTACCTTTTTGTATTTGAACTCACTGGAATAGCGCTTTTTTACCCCAAACTGGTAAGTGCTTTTCTGTATCCTGATATTCTTGATGTCAGCCATATTGCTCACTGAACCTGTTCCAGGTAGCCCTGCCTCACGAGGTCATTGAGCACATCCTCAACCCTCGCTTCGGGCACCTTGTTGTGCCTTGCGAATTCCACTATGTTGATGCTCCCATTGTGTTCCATTACCCACTCCTGGACCCTGGAGCTCAGGACGCTGTCAGATATTCCACCATGGAGCTTCTCGAATCTTACCTTGAGCTCATCGCTCTCGTTCTTGAGCTCATAGTTTTCCTTTGATAGGCTCTTCACCTGCCCCTTGTAGATAAGGCTTGACCTCCTGAGATTCTCGACCTCCCTTTGGAGCTGGTCGTATTTTTTGTAGAGGGTCTTGTAGTCTCCTGTGGTGTATTCCTCAAGCTGCCTCATTGTTTCCTCTATGAGCTGGTAAACAACCTTGTTGTCTATTTCGTAATATGGCTCCACAAGCGTTATCATGTTGAGCAGGTAGCGCATCACGTCCAGCTTCCTTTTTGTGGGGGAAACGTTGTTCGGGACTGTGTACACAACCTCAATTTCAGTTTTCTTGAACTTCATCATGGAAAAGAGGTAGGGTGTTTTGTCTATGCTCCTGCTTTCCACATATGCAACATTCACGCCCTCTTTTTCCTGGGCGATTTTAAGGAATGAGATGCTGTTAAGCGCGCTTGAAACGTCGGAGAATTTTCCCTGGAGTTTTACCTTCATCCTGAACCCGTCAACCTTCGGGGAGGGCATCCTTTCTTCAACCATTCAATCACTTCCTCGTTTTCCTCTTTGGCTTTTTTGCAGACCTCTTTGGAGCAAGCTTCTCCACAACCTCATCTGCGGTCCTCGGCATCGTTTCATCATCCGTTTCAAGGGCCGGGACGTATCCCAGCAAAGCGAGTGCCACGATCATTACTCCAAGCACCAGCGCAAAGAATATGCTCACTATGTTAAAGGCTGCTCCCATGAGGAGCGGGCCGATTACCAGCAGGATTACGAAAACCGCTGCGATTGTCGTATGTATAACTGCCATCTTTTCGAATTTTGAGCGCTTCTTCTTGTATTCTTCCAGCTTCTCATCCGAAACAACCAGCTCATTGTTCTGGAGGATTCCCAGCCTTGCCTTTACCTTGCGGATGCTGCGGATGATAGCGTCCTCCCTGATGGGAGTTCCTTCCCCTTTGGGGACTTCTTCCCTTGAAACGATGCACAGTCTTGCCATGTTATCCCTCCTCAAGTATAACCTGGGTTATGTCTTTATCCAGGATATCTGCTTTCCGCTTGTCAGCGAGCGTGAAAATGTTGATTATTGTTGTGTCCTCGATTCCGATTTCCTTGAGGAACATAGTTATGTTGGGCCTTTCAACCCCAAACCTTTCCAGCAGGATAATGAATGATGCTATGTCCATGTGCCTGCTCTTCTGGTCGAAAAGCCTCACTATCTCCTCTATCCTGGCATCCCCAAGACCGAACTCGCGGAGCCTTCTCCTTAGATTGTCTTTTTTGAACGATACGCTTCTTGCCACATCAACCGCCTCTTTCTGTTCTTTTGTAAGGACCTTTGCAAGGTCCAGGAAGAATTCCCTCAATGGTTCTTCTCCCTCGATTTTATCTAGAAGGAATGTTGAGGGGTAGGACGCTGCGCTTGAGAACGACATGTTCACTGCACATGAGCCTACTCCGAATTTCGAGATTTCGTCCCGCATGAATTCGCTGAAGTTCAGTGAGCCCTGGAGATAGTCCAGGAACTTCTCGAACTTTACCTTGAGTATGAACGTTGTTCCTACGTTTGAAAATACTGCTTCCGCAATGTCCGTGGGGTTCTGGGAAGCTACGATTAGCCCGAAGTTATACTTTCTTCCCTCACGCACAATCATCACCGCGTCAGAGTTCTCATCTTTTCCGATTTTCCAGGCCTCGTCCAGGACCACAATTAGCTTGAGGCCTTTTGCCTTTGCCCAGCCTGCTGCACGCATCCTCTCCTTGATAAACTGGAGCATCGCGAGCGCCCCGAGCGCCCTGAACCTCTCGTCCGGGAGCCCGGAAAGGTCCAGCGCAACGAGGCCGGATTCGGTAAGCTCATCCAGGCTTACGGTGCTCTGCTGCGCAAAGAAATCTTCCCCTGGCTTTGTGAACTGCTTAAGCCTGTAGATTGCGTTTTCCAGCTCCGCGGGGAACTCATATGTTCCCATGGAAGATTTTTCCTCCAGGATTTTTACGATATCCTTGAGGGTTGGGGCCTGGAGCGGCCTTCCCAGCTCATCCCTGTGCTCCGTGGCATCCATTTTGAACTTGTTGTCCCTGTATCCCTTTTCGATTGCCTGCTCTGTAAGCCTTTTCTGTTCAGGATACTGGTCAATATCCGTAAGGATTCCGATTGTACGCATGACCTGCTTTATGCGGTTGTATGGCTTCATTCCTCCAAGGTCCAGGAGGTTCAGGTATGATCCCTTTCCGAGGGCAATCACCTTGCCGCCTGTCATCTTTACCCATTGCTTGTATTCCCCTGCCCAGTCTATGATAAGGGCATTGGAGTCCCATACAAATGAGGCCCTTGAAAGGAAGGTCTTGATGAAGTATGATTTTCCTGAGCCCGTAATCCCTACAATCGCAATGTGAGGGTTGGTTACGTTCTGGTATGTCCAGTAAAATGGGACATTGAGCATCTTGGTCCTTCCCACATAGATGGAATTGGTGGGATCCTGGCACAGGACCTCCATGGGGGGCTCTGGCGGGTGGACAAGAATGTTCCTGCTCGCTATGTCCTTGTTAGGCAGTTTGCTTATGTAGAGCCTTCCCACAATATCTCCTCAGATTATGCTTTCCTCTATATCCTTAGGGCCAGACGGGAATGCGAATTCCCATTCAAAGCATTTCTTCATTTCATCCGCCGTAAGCTGCTCCACCTGCACATTGAGTGCGTTCTGGAGGGTCACCTTGAGCTCCCTTACCTGGGCGCGCAGGGTTGCCACCGCAGCTTCCTTTGAGATTCCAGCAGCAGAAGTCATTGCGTATGCAAGCACACCCATGGGCCTTACGCCCTTAATGAGGCGCTGGAGCTGGGTTTCCCACATTGCGATTTCCCTCTCGAATTTATCCATTTTGAGGACATCGGGCTCTCCCTTGTCCCTTTCCCTTGCAAGCCTGAGCTGGGATTCTGCTTTCCTTGTTTCAATCATCCGTCTCTTTTCCGCAACATCTTCCGCGTAAAGGAGATAGCAGATTTTTACTGCGTAGCGCATATTCGAGATTGCTCTCTCGAAGTATTGGTTGTAGGCTACGTTCTGCTCATTGCTCCTTTCGGTTGCAGATTCATAAATCTTGATTGCAAGGAATGCGGATGCATAATATTCATTTCCCACTTTCTTTATGATTACGTCCTGGGACGGGGGAATTTCATAGCCTGTATCAGTAATCATCACTATTTTCTGGCGGGTCGTGATGAGAGGGACTGCAAGATACCCATATTTGAAGAAAACGACTCCTCCCATTCCGCCCAAACCTGCGAAAATTCCTCCAATAAGCCCGAGCCATCCGCTGGCGCTTGAGCTTATAGCCATGATTGCGCCCACGAATGCGAGAGCAATAGAACCGTACATCATTTGCTTGGCAGTAAGTTGTGCCATTAAACCACACCACGTTGGGTATTTCGTTTAAGGTTTATAAATATATTGAATAGAGAAGGGGGGATTCAATCGAGAGCAGAATCCACTATTTCATCCGCCTTTCCCAGGTATGTGGCCGGGTCAAATAGCTCCTCCAGTTCTTTTTCTGAGAATTTCTTCCCTGCCTCGCTTTCCCTGAGCATTTCCTTCAGGCCTTTCTTCTCCTTGAAGGCTTTCTGGGCAAGGTCGCGGATTAATTCGTGGGCTTCCTGCCTGCCCATGCCCTTTGCAACCAGGGCAATCATTACTCTTTCAGCCATTACGAGGCCTTTTGTGAGTTCCAGGTTGCGCTGGATGTTTTCCGGGTAGAAAACGAGCCCTTCAAGCAAGGAAGTCATCTGCTTTGCCATGTAATCGGTAACTATGAAGCTTTCAGGGAAAATGAACCTCTCGTTTGCGGAATTCGTGAGGTCGCGCTCATGCTCCAGTGGCATATTTTCCAATGCGGTCTGGACGTTTGCGCGAACTATGCGAGCAAGTGAGCAGATTCTTTCGGATTTGTGCGGGTTCCTTTTGTGCGGCATGGTGGAGGAGCCGACCTGCTTCTTTCCAAAGGGTTCGGAGATTTCGCCCATTTCGGGCCTGGAGAGGTTGCGGATTTCCTTGGCCATTTTCTCAAGCGTTCCGGAAACCATTGCAAGAGTGCACATCACTTCCGCGTGCCTGTCGCGCTGGATAACCTGGTTGGAAATGGTTGCGGGCTTAATCCCAATCTCCTTCATTACAAGTTCCTGCATTTTTGGGCCTTCTTCCCCGAATGCAGCCATTGTGCCGGTTGCGCCGCTCATTTTTCCAACGGAGATTGTTTCCTTTGCGCGCTTCAGGCGCTCAAGGTTCCGTTTCATTTCCTGGTAGTAGATTGCGAATTTCATTCCGTAGGTGGTCGGGTTGGCGTGCTGTCCATGGGTGCGCCCGATGCATACGGTTTTCTTGTGCTCCTTTGCAAGCTTTTTGAGCACCGCGTTCAATTCCCCGAGATGCTTTTCAAGCACTTCGATTCCTTCAATAAAGATGAGTGCGGTTGCAGTATCCTCAATATCATATGAGGTTGCACCAATGTGGATGTATCCTCCGTATTCCCCGCTCTGCTCAGCTAGGGCGCGGACCATTGCCATCAGGTCGTGGTGGATTTCAGCTTCGATTTCATGAACACGGGCAACGGTTACCTTGTCCATGCCTGCTTCTATTGCGGGAGGGGCTTCCTTGGGGATGTGGCCGAGCTCTGCATGTGCTTTTGCAAGCGCAACCTCTACTTCCATCCATTTGCGGAGCTTGTTCTCCTCATCAAAAACCGGGGTCATTTCCGTTTTGTAGCGGGAATCGAGCGGTGAAACTGCCATAATACCACAAGGTAATTGGGACTGGTTTTTATTAAAAGGTTATTCCCTCATTTGATTGTTCAACCTAATCGTTATATTTAAAAGAACAATTGTTATACTAAAGAGAACATGCTTGAAAAGTTGCTGCGCTCAAATGCAGAAGTAAAGGTGCTCGGGGTTGTGCTATTCTCAGATGGTCTGCACCTGCGGGAGATTGCAAGGAGAGCAGGGGCCTCATCTTCGGAAGCAAAGCGGGAACTGGACATCCTGGTTTCCGCAGGGATGCTCAGGGCAGAAAAAAAAGGGAACCTCAGCTTGTTTTATCTGGAAGAATCCTGCCCTTTCCTGCAGGAATTGAAAGGGCTTTACTCAAAAACAGAGGGAGTGTTTGCGCAGCTGGAAAAGGCGCTGGAAAAAATCCCAGGAATTGAATATGCATTTGTTTATGGGAGCTTTGCGCGCGGAGAATATGGGGCAAAGAGCGATGTGGATTTGATGGTTGTGGGCGAGCCGGATATGGGGGAGCTTAATTCAAGAATTATGAATGTGGAGGCGAAGGTTTTCAGGGAGATAAACTACTCAGTTTATCCGCGGAAGGAGTTTCACCGGAAAGCTACCCTCAGCGGGTTTTTAAGGCGGGTCCTCTCAGAGAAGAAGGTAATGCTCTGTGGGGAAGAAAATGAATTTAAGCGAGTTATTGAAAAGGGGCGTAGTGCGAAAAGGGGAGCCTGACCCTGCCCAGGCCAAGGAATGCTTGAAGGCTTCCAAAAGGGACATAAGGGCAGCAAAGGCAATGCTCAAGGAGGATTTTGACTGGGCATTCAGCATTGCATATAACTCCATGTTGCAAGGAGTGCGGGCACTTATGTTTGCAGATGGCTACGTGGCGGTTGGGGAAGAACGGCATAAAACCATGGTGGATTATGCAGATGTGAAGCTAGGGGAAAAATACGGGGAGAAAGTAAAATTGTTCAACAGGATGCGGGTGAAACGGCACACTGTGGTGTATGAAAAAGCAAATGTTGTTTCAGAATATGAAGCAAAATTCGCAATAGAAACAGCAGAAGAGTTCCTTGAAAGGATTAAGGAAAAAATCAAATGAAGCTAATCCTGCTTTTTTCTCCTCTTCCCGTAAATCTTCTTTCTTCTTGGCTTTGCATTCACCGGCTGCATTCCGTAGTTCTTGGTTTTCTTCATCTTCACCGGCTCCTCCCCGCCTTTTGCGCGGGAGCCGATAAACGGGAGTCCCTTAAGGAAAGAAAGAGGGCCTTTTTTCTGCGCTTGCGCAGGGGTTTCCTCTGGCTTTTGGGGCTGGGTGGCGGGCGCCTGCTGCTCTTGGGGCCTGTGAGCCGGGCCAGGGGCTTTCGCCGCTCCTCTTTTCCTTGCTTCCGGAGGGCGGGCAGTATTCCTTGCACCCATGTCGGAATGGCTGAAATTCAGGAGCATTGTTTCCTTCTTTCCTTCAAGGTCTATGAGCACCCAGCGCTTTTTCTCTTCCAGTTTTTTCTTGAGCACGGTGTAAACGGTTTCCAGGCTCATTGCCTTGGAGTTGGAGCTTGTAACCAGCACTTTTATGTCCGCATCTGTTTCGCGCAATGCAGTAATTGTGTTGAAGAATTCCCACCTGTTGCCGAATTCAACTTTAAGCGCTACTTTTGCGGTTTTCCCTATAAAGAGGAGGCCTTTTTCTATTGGCTCCACGCGGAAAGTGGAGGCTGTTCCTATCGCCTCATATTGGGCAAGAAGGGACTTTGGAAGGCCGGAAACCGGCTTCTTAACAGCAATTATCTTTTCAAGCAATGGGAGCACAGGAAGACTACTCGGAAAGCGCTTATAAATTTAAGTGCAGAATTGGGAGCATGCTTCTGAAAAAAGAGGAAGGGGAGGAGCTTCTGCGTGCTGCAAGGGAGGCAATCGGCCATTATTTTGAGTTCAAAGAGGAGCCTTCAATCCTGAAGGGCGTGGACCTGGACAAGTATCAGGAGCCGCGCGGGGTTTTCGTTACTTTGAGAAAAGGGAAAGAGTTGAGGGGGTGCATAGGGTTTCCATTGCCAATGTTCCCGCTCGGAAAAGCGGTTGTGAAGAGTGCAATTGCAGCTGCATTTGAGGACCCGAGATTTCCCCCGCTTAGTGAAGGGGAATTTGGGGAAGTGGAACTTGAGCTGAGCGTGCTTACTGTTCCGGAGAAGATTAAGGTTAAGGATTCTTCAGAGTACCTGGAGAAAATTAAGGTTGGGAGGGATGGATTGATTATCAAGTATGGGGGGAACAGCGGGCTTCTGCTTCCGCAGGTGCCTGGAGAGCAGGGCTGGGGAGTGGAGGAATACCTGGACGGGATTTGCATGAAAGCTGGGCTTGCACCCGGAGCCTGGAAAGAGGATGGAGTAAGCTTGGAATCGTTCCAGGCGCAGATATTCAACGAGGAAGAGAAAAAATGAAGGAGAAGGTAATAAAGCGGGAAAAGGGATGCTACCTGAAGCTTCCGGAAGAGTTCCGGGGAGTGGATGAGATAGAGTTTTTCCCGCTAAAGGAAGGATACTACTTGCTTTCGGTTCCGCTTCTGGAAAAGGCGGCTCCTGCCCAGCCGAAGAAAGTGGAAAGCCTGGGTGATAAGGTGATTGGAAAGCTGGATTCGCTTGCGCTCAGGAAACGGTCGCCTTCATACCTGAAAAAATATCTTGGGAAGGAGGAGTTGAAAGAGCTGGAAAAGCTCGTGAAGCAGGGGACGGTTGCGTACATACACAACAAAAAATTCGAGGAAGGGATTTACGTAATTGAGGGGAAAAAGAAAACGGGCAGTGTAGGGGGGGAGCCAAATGCCATGGCCAACCAGCTCTTTGCAAACGGATACATAATACTCGAAGCAAGCAGGGATGCGCAATCGCTTTCCGAAAGATTGCTTAAGCAGAAAGGCGCGATAATGGGCATACGGGGCTTTGATGGCAAATACTATGTTGTCACTTCAACCTATTTCAAGAAAGTGTGGGAAGCGATTTCCAAGCTCGGGGAGGAGATTACGCCTGAGGATGTTGCGGAAAAGTTTAGCCTATCGATAGACGGGTGCAAGGCTGTGCTGAAGCTGCTTGCGGAAAAAGGGGATTATATTGAGAAGAAAGGCGGGCTTTACGTGCGGGTGTAGTGATGATTGTAAAGGATGCTATTCATGGAAACATTCCGGTAGGAGAGTTTGAGCAGAAAATTATTGATTCCCCTGATTTCCAGAGGCTCCGGAGGATTAAGCAGCTTGGGGTAACCTATCTTGTTTATCCCGGGGCAAATCACACCCGTTTTGAGCATTCCCTGGGCACCATGCAGGTTGCTTCCAGGATATGCGAAAGGCTGGGGATTGGGGGGGAAGAAAGGAAAAAGGTGCGGATGTATGCACTGCTCCATGATGTGGGGCACGCAGCATTTTCACATGAGAGCGAAAGGGCGCTTTCCAGGTTTTTCGGGGACCATGAAAAGGTTGGAAGGAAAAAAATGGAGAGCGGGCCGCTTGCAGATATTCTTCTTGAAAGATTTTCAAAGGAGGAAATTGCTTCACTTGGAAAGGGGGTGGATGGAGTAGTTACCGGTGGGGATGTTGGCGCGGACAGGATGGATTACCTGTTGCGGGATGCCCACCACATTGGGGTTTCATATGGGATGGTGGATGTGGACAGGATTCTGCATACGGTTCTCCTGGATGGAGATGAGCTTGTTGTGGATAGAAGGGGGCTGGAGGCAACAGAGTCCCTGCTTGTGGGAAGGTTCCTGATGTTTTCAACCGTTTACCTGCACAAAACCGTCCGTATCGGCTCTGCGATGCTGAACCGGGGAATAAATTCTGCAATAAATGATGGGATGGGTCCTGAGGAATTCCTGGCAACGGATGATATTGTGCTTGAGAAGATGCTGGGTACTGAGAATGGGGGAAAGTATGCAAAGGCGCTAATGGAGCGGGATTTGTACAAGCAGGCATATTCCGTAGAGGGTGCGCTTGTGGACCCGGAAAGGGCTGCGGAAGAGCTTTCAGCTGAATGCGGGTGCGAGGTGCTTGTAGACCTTCCCCCTGTGCTTACAAAGCCCCTGGACATAAAGGTAAAAATTGAGGGGAAGCTTGAGGGGATTATGGAGGTTTCTGATTTAGTGCGCTCGCTTTTCCTTGCGGAGGAGAAGAGGAAGAAAACGCTTATTCTGTGCCCTAAGGAAAAGAGGGAAGACGTAAGGAAAGCAGCAGCTGCTTATTTCAGATAGTCAACTGATAAAGTAGCCCGCAATGTGTATAATGAGGACCAGGATTATTGTTCCGATTACGAAGGGCTTCGGGTCGATGGACTTGCCCCCGAGGTTTGTGGTTGGGGAGAGGCCCATAATTCCTGCCGAAGACATTGGCATTGAAACATTTGATCTTTTCAAAGACATAATGATAACCTATATGGAAAGGAATTAAAAAGCTTGCAGAGCCTGCAGCGCAAGGTATGCGACGAGAACACAGACGAGCATTATGAACAGCATGATGAAGCATGCCATCAGCACCCCAAGGAATACCTGTTTTGGGTCCGGAAGAGTGGAACTCTGGCTTTCTTCAGCCTGCAGCGCAAGGCCTGCAGTCATGATTAAGGACAGGAAAAGGTCCATATTATCTAAACTAATGGTTCTGAAATAGCCAGATTGCAGTGCCATATGCTGTTATTTTAGTATAGAAAAGGTTTTATTTAGTATAGAAAACACGTGACTGCTCCTCGCCCTAATCTGAGAAACCGTGGGTTTCTTCTCTTGCAACTTTTGTTGCAAGAAAGACGAGGCTCCTATCTTCACAGATAGCGTTTCCTGATTCATCAGCAGAACTTACCCTTTCAGGCAGAGGACCACTCTCCACAGGCGTTTCTGGCCTAAACGGCCTAGCTTCCCGGCGCCCACCGGTAGCTCGTTTAAATATATTCTTAGCTGCATTGAGGTCTCTGTGCATAGATGCTCCACAAGAACAGGTATGCCACCTTTCTGCAAGCGTTTTCTTTTGTATTGAACCACAGCTGCTGCACTCTTGGGAAGTGTGGGCAGGATCTACAAGAACTACTTCAGAACCAGCTTCCTCCGCTTTGTAATGAAGCATTCCTGTAAATTCTGCCCAACTGCAGTCCAATACGTGTTTTGCAAGGAAACCTTTACTCAAGCCTTTTACGTTAAGATCTTCCATTGCAATTAAAGAATATGAATCAACCAGCTTCTTGCTGGCTTTGTGCAGGAAATCTCTCCTGCTGTTCAATACTTTTTCGTGGATTCTTGCTACTCTTAGTTTCGCCTTTTCCCTGTTTTTAGTTCCTTTCTTTTTTCCTGAAAGTAATCTCTGGGCCTGTTTGAGTTTTTGTTCTGCTTTCTTCAGGTGCCTTGGGTTCATTATTACAGAATCATTGCTTAAATGCCCAAAATTCTCTATTCCAAGGTCAATTCCTACTTTGGGGCCTTTATTGCACTTCGGGGTTAATTCAACTTCTGAACTAACTATGGCAAACCATTTTCTCGAAGGCATTCGTTTTATTGTGAGTGTTTTGGTTTTTCCTTTAACTTCTCTGTGTTTCTTGATTTGTATTTCTCCTATTTTTGAGAGTAAAAGTTGTTCGTTTAGTCTGAATCCAAACTGGGGGTAAGTAAATGATTTCATTCGTTCTATTGGCTTGAACCTGGGAAAACCCACCGTTCCGCCCTTTTTCTTTGTTGCGATCATTCCTTTCAGGGCTTTAACAAGTTTGTCTGCGACATTTTGGGAAACTTGGGAAAACAGTTTGGTTTTCTTTTTTGTAAGGGCATACAGTTGTTTTCTGATTGGGAACTTGTTGGTTTTTTTATAGTATTCTTTTGTGTGGTCTAAGAGGTAGTTCCATATGTTTTTGCATTCGTAGAAATAACGTTGAAGTTCTTTTTCTTGCTCTTTAGTTGGGTAAATCCGAAACTTCCAACTTCGCATAACCATCATTGGTAATGAAGTGAATTAAGAACTTTATAAAGAAAAAGAAGCAGTGTGTTTCCAGTGTTTCCAGTGACACTATGCCAAAGGAAAGTTTACATAGTAAGAATAAGATAATTTTTGGGATATAAAACGACTACACCATGTCCAATTCATCCTCAGCTTGCCTGAAAAGCTGTAACTCCACAGGGTTACTCAATCCACGGACTAACGTCCATAAATGTCTTGGCCATCAAAGCAGAACCGAGGCATTAAAAACCTTCTAATTCCATTTAGAACCATGCACATCGAATACAAAGAGCTCAAGCCCTTGAATATGAAGGGTGCGACAACCATCGTTGGCTTCCCTACCGCAGGCCTTGTGGGGAGCATCGCAGCTTCATACCTTACTACCAAACTGGACATGGAGATGGTAGGGTATTTCACAAGCGACAGGATGCCCCCGGTAACTGCAATCCATGAGTACAAACCCCTTCCCCCACTTAGGGTATATGTTTCCAAGAAGCATAATCTCGTCGTTATTCTTTCAGAGATAGTTACCCCAATTTCCCTTTCAAGCGAGATGGCAAAGAATATTTCGGACATTGCTACAAAGCTTAAGTCTCCTTTAGTGATAACCCTTGGCGGAATATCCATGCACCAGCAGGAGGATGCAGTTTACGGGATTTCCACCAGTGAAGAGCTTGTTGTTTCTTTGGAAAAAAGGAATCAGGTGAGCAGGGTAAAGGAAGGCGCTACAACCGGGGTTGCAGGATTGCTGCTTACTCCGGGGCTCATGAAGCCCCCTGTGCTTGCATTGCTTGCGGAAACTTTAGAGGAGCAGCCAGACCCAAAGGCTGCTGCGAACGTGCTGAAGGTTGTTGCAAAGCTCCTGAAACTCAAGATAGACACTGCTGAGCTTGAAGAGGAAGCGGAAATACTTTCCAGGGCAACCCAGGAAGCGGTGCTCCAGTCCAAAAAGGGCAAGGGCAAGCATCTGGGCCAGATGTACGGATAATAGGTCCAATAAATTCCTTTTTATACTTTTATTCCTCTAAATAGAGAGCTACATAGCTAACGTAGCAAAAAGGCAACGCACGGGTGGCAGAGCCTGGAAAATGCGGGGGGCTTAAGACCCCCTGACTTAGTGTCTACGCAGGTTCAAATCCTGCTCCGTGCATTCGAAGTTTGTAGTGTACGCGCTAGCGGCACACGCGCTACAAACTTTGAATCAACTTTTATAACCGTTTTACTTCGTGTACAAAATTTGTCTTGAAGCTTGCTTCAAGAGAAGAAAGCGAAGCTTTCTCAGAACAAAAATACCGTTTTACACTACCTTTTGTTGAACAGGGGTATGGCCTGCACATGTATGGGCAAATTCGTGTATGCTGCAGTTGTTTTCTTTTGTAAGGAAAACACAGGGATGTGGTTTCAATGAAAGGAGGTAATCATATCTTTCATTTCCATCATAGCATTCCAGGAGTGTGGATTCGTTTAGGTTGAGGAGATTTGCACGTGAGAGAAGGGCGAATTCTTCTGGTTTTTTTCTGTGTTCTCCGCTATTCTTAATATGTCAAAAGAAGTCAGGGTAATAAGATATTCCCTGCAGCAGGGCGCTTTGCATCCTGAGCAGGGGTGGACAAATTGCAAAATTTGTCCGCTTTGGATCTCCAACTTCGTTGGAGAGATGTGACCAAATGCCACACGGAAATGAAATTTCCAATCAATGAGGAAACTCATTCTTTGTTCTCGCCGAACTTGTCCCTGTAAAGCTGGAAAGAGCGCTGAACTGCTTTGAGTGCATCCTCTTTCCCGAACCATCCGATTACTTCTGTGTGCTTTCCTTTTTCCAGGTCCTTGTACCTTTTGAAGAAGTGCGCAATCTCCTCGAGCACTGATGAGGGGAGGTCTGTGAGGCCTTCGATGTTTTCGAATTGGGGGTCCGTAGTGGGAACGCAGAGGAGCTTGTCATCCATGCCCTTTTCATCCTTCATCCTGAGAAGCCCGATTGGCCTTGCTTCAACAACGCACCCGGGAACCGTTGGGTACCTTGTGTAAATCATTACATCCAGGGGGTCATCGTCATCATACCAGCTCTGGGGGAGGAATCCGTAGTCCACCGGGTAGAAGAACGGGCTGTAGAGGACCCTGTCCAGCACAATTGCGCCGGTGTCCTTGTCATATTCATACTTGTTCCTGGAGCCCATGGGGATTTCTATTATTGCGTTGATGAACTTCCCCTCTCCTGGATATACCTTATGGAATAGTGTATCTTTGGCCATTTTCTCACCTCAAAACGTGATAGATTGGATTTGTATGGATAGTATTTTAAAGATGGGTTTTTCCTATGCAGGGCGATTTTTGCTTATGGGTAAGGCTAGGAAAAATAGAAAAGAAAAAGAAGAAAAGAAGGGGTTGGAACCCCTTTTCCTTACTGCACTTAGTTTGTAAGTGCTGCGAGGAACTGCTCTCCAGCAGCTGCGGTGTCTGCCCCATTGAGACCTGCAACGATAATCTTGTTGCCGATCTGCTTCACTACAACAGGGGTTGCCTCAAAGTCAACGTCTGAACCAGCGATTGCATCTTTGGTTACAGTGTTAACTACATCACCACCGACGGTAATAATTACGCCGGTGT
>JAQBFN010000008.1:0-43518 GCA_032123335.1 Microcaldota archaeon | reverse complement strand
GGAACGGAAGCGTCGTTGGGGTGAAAGCCGTGAGCGACGAGGACGAGATTATCGTGGTGAGCTCCAGGGGAAGAATTGTGAGGCTGGGTGCACAGGACATCTCAACCATCGGAAGGAACACAATGGGTGTGAGGATTGCGAAGCTCAAGGAGAAGGAGAAGGTTTCCTCCTATACTGTGATGAAGCAGGATGAGGCCCCTCCGGAAGAGGAGGGCTCCGGGGAAGAAACGCAGGAGCCTCCGCCCGCCGCACCAGAAACTCCAAAGGAAGAAGCGCCTGCTGAGGGCACGGAGTAAGGTTTTAAAGGAGGAATGTTGATTATGAAATGTGATAACATGTGGAAGAAGGTCATGAACAGGGAAAACATGAAGAAATTGGTCGTGCTTTCACTTTTGAAGAAAATTTTCATATTCGCATTACTGTTTTTTGCAAGTGATGCTTTTGCAGCAAGCTGCGAAGCGGGATTTACCGATACCATAAACATGAAGGTTATCGACTATAAATATCGGCCCATTGAAAATGCAAAAGTTACCATAACATACCAGAAAGACCAGACCACGGGAAAGGGATACGTGACTACGAATCCCCGGTACACTCCTGCGGATGGAAAATTAACTGAAACAATCCGAAATATTGAGGTTTTTGATAACAGGGTAAAGTGCGATGTCACCATTACTGCAGAGTACGACGGGAAAATTGTGGAGAAGGAAATTGAGGCTGAAAACCATTTTGCAGAGATTACGGTTAGGTTTGAGAATGCGCGGCTGCTCAGCCTCAAGGTTGTGGACAAGCTGGGGGCGCCCATCGCGAACACCCAGATAAGGATTAACGAGATGTACCTGAACACCAGCAACAGTGGGCAGGCAAACATAATCGTAAATATGGGGACAGTGGAGGTTGCAGTCCCCTACCTGAGCGGGGTGATTACTCAGGACATAGAAGTAACTGATGATATGTCATATACGCTGCATGCGAAAGTGTATTCGATGAACCTGGAGGTTGTTGATGACCAGGGAGATCCACTGGTTGCGCAGATATTCGTGGAGGACCAGGAATATGAGGGGACGGGCGTGGAGATAGAAGAGATAGCGCTTACGAACCCGTATGTAAAAGTTGTCTACGGCTCCCTGGAGAAGCTCCCCCAGATCGACCTTGTCCAGCAAACGGATTACCTGGTTTCATTCGACCTCACTCCCCCTGAAATAAAAGATGTGGAAGTGGAGAGGGATGGGGAGGATCTGAGAATAAGGTTCTTTGTGTATGATTATGGAACATATGCAACCGGGCCGAACCTGGATGAGACAACCGTAAGCTACACCCTGGGAGGCGTAACAGAATATGCGGTGCCTTACGTGGACAGTGGCTCATATATAGTGGAAATGCCGACGCCTCCGGTAAACACACTGCTGAGGTTTACAATTACAACATATGACATGGAAGGCAACATGAATACGGTGAATGGGCAGTACCTAGTGACCCCCGAAGATGGGAATGGAGTTATTATCCCTCCGACGAACGAGACGAATGGGGGGGAAGACCAGCCACCCACAGAACCGGAGGATAATACGCTGCTGATTATCGTCGGTGTGGTAGTTGTTGTTGTGCTTGCGTATGCGGTGTGGAGTTATGTCCGAGGGCTGACCGAGGAGGAGTAACGATAGCTTTATAAATCTTTTAGGCGTAATAATAATGTTAATAAAAACGGAAAAAGGTGAAAAATGTGCCAAGGGGAAGAAGGATCGTAATAAACAAGAAAATTGACGATGATAAAGTTGACACTTTTAAGTCTCTGGACATGGGTGAACTTAAGGGTGAAAGGGAAGGCTGGGAGACCCAGCTCTCAACATCCATAGAAAATGTTATGGAAGCTGCCAAGGAAATGAGCTCCAGGAAAAAGCTCAATGATGAGGCACTCAGTAAAGCAGGTCTGTATTCTATTCAAGAAGCATATGAATTCCTCAGGTCAAAAGGTTTGGACATTTCCTTTAGGGCTTTCGGAGGAAGAATTGAAAGGAGAAGCATCCCCTCAGTGAAAATCGGCAAGAAAAGATATCTCCCCATTCAGTCCCTTGACGACATGCTTGGAATAAGCGACAGGTTCTATACGGTCCGAAAAGCGTTTGAAGTTTATAGGAAGTATAATAAAAATATTAATTATCGTGCGTTCATCGGAAGAGTCGAAAAAGATTCCATTCCTTCCCTGAAGATTGGGACAAAGAGGCTTATCCCGAAGGATGCCATTGATTCTCTGAGCCACGTTGCAAAGAAATACTATTCTGTAAGCGAGGCCCTCAAGGAACTCCACAAGAGAAGCGTAACAATAAAGAGGAACGCTTTCGAGAGGAGGCTTGACAGGAACCGCATCCCCCATGTAAAGATCAGCGGAAGAAGGTTTATTCCGAGGGACGTTGTTTCTGAGCTTATCGACAAGGAGCTTGCCCTGAGAAAGGGCAGCTACTAACCTTTTATCTTTTCTCTTCTATCTTTTTCCAATGGTGAGAAAGAAGGCTGTCCTGCTTAATGTTGATTATGTAATCAAGAAGGGGCAGACTTACGCACGCCTCGAGGTAAAGGGGAAGTGTGCTTCTACATTATATTATAGATGCGACCCGTATTTTTACGTGGATGCTCCTTCTGCAGCAAAAGAGGAAATTCTGGGTGTGGTTGCGAAGGCCAAGGATGGGGAGATTGTTTCCCCTAAGAAAATTGAGGTTGTGGAGCGGGAGCTCCATGGGGAGAAAAAGAAGTTCCTTAAGGTGGTTTGCAATGCTCCACGGGATGTTCCCGTAATAGAAGATAAGTTGGATTTTGCATGCTATGAGTATTCTATTCCCTTTGGGCGCAGGGTGATGATGGACCTTGGGCTTGTGCCGCTCTCTATTATCCATTATGAGAGAAAGGGGCGGATTATCAAGGAATTCACTAAAGTGGGGGGGAACGGGGGCTCTCGGCTCAAGGGGCTTGCATTCGATATTGAAACGTATAATCCTGAGGGTGCTTCCAGGGAGACGAGGGACCCAATGATTATGGTTAGCTACGCTACTGAGAAGAAGAGTGGGGTAATTACTTACAAGGATGTTCCCGGGAAGAAATTCGTGGAAACGCTGGAAGGGGAGAAACAGGTTATCGAGAGATTTTGCACTGTTCTCGAGGAGAATGATGTGGATATCCTCATGGCTTACAATAGCACGAATTTTGACCTTCCCTACCTAAAGGAAAGGGCACAAAGAAACAAGATTTCCCTGGCAATAGGGAGGGATGGCTCATCCTACAGAACAAAGAAAATGGGCCTTATCCAGCCCCTAAAGGTGCGCGGGAGAATCCATATAGACTTGTATCCTTCCGTGCGTTTCTTTGGGTTCACCGGGATGATTAAGACCGGGGATTATACGTTGAAGAACGTGTATGCTGCGGTTACTGGGAAGAAGAAGATGATGGTCGAGCGCCAGGATATCTGGAAGATGTGGGACGACGGGGAGCTGGATGAGCTTTGCGAGTATTCTTTGATGGATGCCACTTCTACCTATGAGCTGGGGGAGCATATCCTGCCCATCCAGATGGAGCTAAGCGAGGTGAGCCGGCTCCCGCTTTTTGATGTTGCCTATGCCACTTCAGGGCAGCTTGTGGAATCTCTCCTGATGAGTGAGGCTATCCGGAAGGGGATGATTGTTCCCCCGAGGCCTTCGGGCTCTGCTGTGAATGCGCGGATGAAGAACCCGATTAAGGGGGCCTATGTCAAGTTGCCCGAGCCGGGGATTTATGAGAATATTGTGGTGTTTGATTTCAGGGGGCTGTACCCGAGCATAATCTGCTCATATAATATTGATCCTGACCGCATGGATAAGAAAGGGGAGAGCTTTGAATCGCCTACCGGTGCGAAGTTCCTGAAGGAGCCTGTGGGGCTTATCCCGGATGTTCTTGAGGGCCTGATAGACAGGCGCATGAAGGTAAAGATGAAGCTTAAGGGGCTGGAGAAGGGCTCCACTGCATACAACAAAGCCTATGCCACTTCATATGCTTTGAAGATTCTTGCAAACTCGTTCTACGGGTATCTTGGGTATGCACGCTCCCGCTGGTATAACCGGCAGTGTGCGGAGAGCGTTACTGCGTGGGGCAGGCAGCACATAAAGGAGCTTGAGAAGAAGGCTGAGGAGGCTGGATTCAGGGTTCTTTACATGGATACGGATTCCGTGTTCCTTTTGCTTGGGGATAAGGGAAAGAAGGAGGCTCTTGCGTTCCTGCATTCCGTAAATAAGGATTTACCCGGGAAGATGGAGCTGGAGCTTGAGGATTTCTATACGCGCGGAGTATTTGTGAGCAAGAAGCACCAGAAGGAGGCTACCGGGGCGAAGAAGAAGTATGCGATGCTTTCAGAGGATGGGAGCATAAAGATTCGCGGGTTTGAGCTTGTTCGGAGAGATTGGTCCCGGGTTGCACGGGATACGCAAAGGGCGGTTCTTGAGGCAATTCTAAAAGATGGGAGCAAGGAGAAAGCGATGAAGATTGTGAAGGATGTTATTGCTCGGCTAAAATCTGGAGAGGTTCCGCTTGAAGAAGTTGCGATTTACACTCAATTAAAGAAGGACCCGAAGAATTACGATATTAAATCCCCTGAGCTTTCTGCCACACAAAAGGGAATTGCGAGGGGAAAGAAAATTGGGCGGGGGAGCATTATATCTTATGTAATAACAAAGAAGGGGAAGAGCATCTCGGATAGGGCGGAATTGATTGAGTTTGCAGATAATTATGACCCCTCGTATTACATTGATAACCAGGTTTTGCCTTCGGTGATGAAAATATTGAAGGAGCTTGGGTACGATGAGTACGAATTGAAGCATGGGGGAAAGCAGAAGGGGCTCAGTGACTTCTTCTAGGTTTTCCTGAGTATGCAGGAGTGATGAGATACTGGAGCTCTGAGTGCTACACCGGAAACCCACCCTCCTTTTGTTTATATATCCCGGATTACTCATAGTGCTATTGATACTATGCACGACAAACAATTCTGCCAAAAATGCAAAAAACCAGTACGGCATAGAACAAAATGCGTCTCCTGCACACTTCCCTCAGGCCCAAAAACAGCCCCTCCCAACAATTCAGGCTCAAAAGCACCGAATCTGGATTACCTCTATGTGCTAAAGGCAATTGGGCAGGTAAGAATGTACAAATATTTCAGCATGGGAAAAAAACTCCTGATCGATTTCCTAAAAGGAAATGCTTCCAACAAATCTATACAAAGAAATTCCCTTCACCTGGTGAAATATTTCGGAAGCCTTGCAACTAAAGATAATGAAGTAGAACAAATGGTCGATAGCCTCATACTAAATGGTTTAGTGGCCCAGCGCCCAATTGAGCGCAATTCATTTAGTAAAGTATTGGAACTAACCGGAAGAGGGCAAATCGAAATAAGCCAACCAACCCTATACAAAAAGAAACTTTCATTTAATTTTAAAGAAGTGGAAACACAGATAACTCCCGAAGATAAAAAGAATTTTCAAAAATTTGATCGGTTCTTATCCACTTTTAACCAGGAACAAAAAAAAGCGATCCTCTCAGAAAATAACCACATTCTTTGTGTAGCCGGTGCTGGTTCAGGAAAAACAACAGTGCTAACAAAAAGAATAGAATTCCTGGTATCCAAACGCTCAGTTGACCCAAAAAAGATCCTTGCAATTACCTTTACCCGCAAAGCAAGAAAAGAAATGAGTACTCGCCTCTCAAGGGTAGACGGCTTAGGCCAGGTATCAATAGAAACCTTCAATTCCTTTTCTGAAAAGAACCTAAGGAAACACGGTGATCTCTTCTACGGGAGAGAGGTGCGGGTAATATCTTACGGGGATAAAATTGCAATTGTAAATAGAATTCTCAAAAATCTGGCAAGAACAATGGATGATGCGGTCCAGAGCTACTTTACTCCTTCCCAGATGCGGGGGAAAACCCCGGAACAACTCTCATATATATTCATAAACGATTGTTTTTTCATAAGAGACCACTTCAAGTCCATTGGAAAAACGATAACCAAAAGTTCCTTTTTTTCAGAAAATGTGCTCAATACGGAAAGTACGCAATTAGTATTCAACGTATGCAGGGAGATAGAAGAATACATGCAGGAACACGGAATCAGGGATTTCACGGATCAACTGGTAGATGCGGTCTCCCTATTCAAAGCACACAAAGACCTAATTCCAACTTTTGAGCACATACTTGTAGACGAATACCAGGATGTAAATTCTGCTCAAACTGAACTTTTAGGCCTGCTGTCTCCCCCTAACCTCTTTTGTGTGGGAGATCCCAGGCAATCCATTTTTGGCTGGAGGGGCTCAGACCTGGGGCACATCCTGGACTTCGAAGAAAAATACAAAACCTGCGAAATAGTCACCCTGACTAAAAATTACCGCTCAACAAAACCAATAGTAGATCTAATGAATTCCTCAATAAAAAATATGGGCATTGCAGATATAGAGTCCCAAATAGAAGGAAAAAACAGCCTGTGCCTAAGAGAGCTTGAAAATGAAAAAAAGGAATTTGAATTCGTAATAAAAACAATGCGTGAAAAACACCCAACCCAAAGCGTATTCGTTCTTGCACGAACCAACAAACAACTAAACGAACTCTCGGAAGAACTGGAACTTAGCAATATAAAACATGGAGTTAGAAGCGACGAACGAAAAGCTAAACCCGACATACGGGACTCCAGGATAACCCTGGCAACAATCCACGCAATTAAAGGAATGGAAGCAGATGTAGTTTTTGTAATCGGCTGCAGCAATCAGAATTTCCCCTGCAAAGCAAGCGAGCACCCCATAATAGATATGGTAAAATCGGATGAGTATGATAAGGAGGAGGAAGAGCGCAGGCTCTTTTATGTGGCTCTGAGCAGGGCCAGAACCCAACTGTACCTAACCCATATTAGCGTAAAACCTACCCACTTCATAACTGAATCCATGCTCAGGATCATTGAATTGGATAACTCTGCGCCAGTTCTTCCTAAATCCAAAAACCCAATCTCCGCTTCCTCCCAAATGCCTCCAATTTCTCAGGAAGTCTCCCAGGACCTTACCACATCCCTAAAACAATGGCGTTTTTCCATGAGTAAAAAGCGCTCAGTTCCTGCATACGTAGTTCTCACCAACCGCGCTCTTGAAGAACTGGTGCAAAAGCGCCCATGCTCCCTTGAAGAACTTAAAAATATTCACGGTCTTGGTCCAGCAAAAATCTCAAAGTACGGAAAAGAGATACTCCAACTGTTAAACAATTCTCCAAGAAAAGAAAAAACACAAATTACTGATGCTACAAAGGATTTACTCAAAAAACTAAACAAATTACGCTCTGAACTTGCCGCAATATATAGGTGTACGCCTAATACAATCTTCCCAGATTCATATCTAAGTGAACTTGCAAAACACAGACCCACCAACAAAGAAGAGATGTCAAGGGTTCCGGGCCTGGACGACCCCAGTTCTCTTGAAAAATATGCGGAGCCTTTTATGCATGCAATTTCAGACTATGGAAACGGAGGATGCTAAAAATGCAAAATATTGCCAATCAAGCCACAATAGAATCAGTAGAACACATCCCAAATCAAAGTGGCCTAAGAGACCCATTCAGCAAACTGCAGAGCATGCCTCATTCGGTCACTACTCTCAAAATTGAGTCGCAACAAACTGCGGGACAAACAACCCAAGTTAGAGACAATCTTTTTTCATACACTGAGGAAACTTCCGTAACTTCCACTTTCAAAGGCACAGTAATAGATATAGAAACAATAGGCAATTTCAGCCGCAAGTTCTCAGATTCAAGGCAATACAAAAACATAATTCCAGTAATCTTTGGCCATATTACCCATAACAAACTATCCATTCTCTATTCAGAGGACAAAACCTCAATACCCACACTGCAAGAAGAAATCAAAAACAGAATCTCTTCTCTGGAACGGCCACTATATGCTTTCAATTCCAGTTTTGAGATGGGAAGCTTATACCACAACCTAAATCAGAAAATAATGTTTGGAGGAGAACTAAATAAAGAAAAGTACGAAGCTAAACGCACAGCAGTCCAACTGCTAAACATCCCTCAATATGATGACCCTTTTTTCGATAATGGTCTTTTGTGCATGCAGGCGTGGGAAATAGGAAAAACCAAAGAAGCTATTGCCCACAACAGGAGCTGCCTGCTAAAAGAAAGAGACATTCTATTGAAGCGGGGTTTTAGGGAACCTGAGGACTTAGTATTCTGCGATTAATGGTAGTACTAAAGCGTTTCAACAATTGTGGGGCCCAGGCTTTCCTTGTCCCTGGAGAATTTGTAGCTTCTTGCAAATTCTGAGCTAATTAGGTTTTCCTCGTGCGTAATTACAATTGATTGAGGGATTATTTCCGGGACTTTGTTTTCCAAGGCTTCTGAGAGGGTGTGCACCGCATCCCTGTCTAAATTGTGGGTGGGCTCATCCAGCATCATCCACCCGATTCCGGGGGTAAGCACGGTTGAAAGAGCTATACGAAGTGTGAGGGAGAGGCAGGCGCGCTCCCCTCCGGATGCAACCTTTTCCAATCTTCTCCATTCTCCATCATATACTTCGAAAAAGTAATCCTTTTCCGTGCCTGTGATGCGGATTTGCTTGTAGTCTACATAAGGATAGAGCACGGGCCAGATCTCGTTCATTGCGGAACTGATTGCGCTGGTCATTTCTGCGCGCAGCTCGCTCTGCAGCTCCATTAGGGAGTTTTTGTAGAGAGTGAGCTCTTCCTTCAGGTTTAGGAGGTGCTCGGAGTCCTTCTTTGCCTTTTCCATCTGGGTAGTGCGCTTCTGGAGCAGGGAAAGCACTTCAGTGAGGGAGGTGTGCTCCTTGCGCACCATTTCCAGGTTTGCGCGTACTCTCTCTTCGTTTACGCGGGCTTCCTCAAAGGATTTGCGAGCTTTTTCCAGCTTGGATTCATCGAATTCTATGGATTCCAGGAGGGACTTTGATTTTGCATTCTCTTCCTGGAATGATTTGAGTGAATCTAGTTTTTTGAGGAGGGATTCCTCTTCCTTGTAAGCAAGAAGGGATTCGGAATAGGCAGGCTCGAGCTTTTCGCGCTTAGAGCGGAACTCCTCCTGCTTGGAGTTGAGCTCAAAGAGCTGCTTTTCTGCTTCGGATTTCTTCTTTTCAAGCTCAGGGAGCTTTTCGGATTTGGATTTCAGGTCGGTGATACGGTCGGAGAGCTGCTGCGCCTTGCGCATGCTCTCAGTTACCTGGGAAAGCTGCTTTCTGGTTTTGGGAAGGGATTCCTTAAGGGTGGAAAGTTCCTCTTTCCTGGATTCTATCCTCTGTTTTTTCTCAGAAAGAATATGCTCTGTTTTGTCTGCGGTCAGTTTTGTTCCACAGAGCGGGCATTCTGAATGGTCCGGCTTTAGGGTTGAGGCAACCTCCTGGAGCTCTGCAATTTCATTGGAGGTGGATTCTATTTTTGAGGAGATTGAAACCAAGTCTTCTTCCTTTTCTTTTGCGAGTGTTTTCAAATTAGTTATTTTCCCAATTGAGGAAAGCTCTTTTTCTGAATTTGAGAGAGATTCTGCCGAGGATTTTGCGGATTCGAGTAATGTGGAAAGCCTGCCTAACTGGGTTGTAAAAACGGAGGAATTCTTTTCCAGGGTGCGGAGTTCAGCGTTCAAGGATTCCTTCTCTTTTGAGAGGGAATTGAGTTTTTCCTTCAGATCTGCAAGCCTTTCTTTTGAGGGTTCCTTGCCTTCGAGCTCGGATGAAATGTGCTCGATCTTGGCCTTTGAGCGCTCAAGCGCGGTTTTTGCAGCCTCCTGTTTTTTCCTTGCTTCTTCAAGTGCGGAAACGGTTTTGGAGAGGGGTGCTAGCCCTTCCTTTAGTGCAATGAATTCGGATTCGAATTTTTTCTTTTGCCCTTCGAGCGAAGAGAGCTTCGCGTTCTTTTCCCCCTGCTCTTTTTTGGCTGCGGAAAACTCATCTGGGCTGAAAAGCGAAGAAAGGGAATTTGCTTCGGAGGAAACCCGGTTCAGGATGGAAACGGAGTTGGCGCGGGCAGTCTCAAAGCGGTCCAGCCCCAGGAGACGGTCCATTTCCTTTTTCCTCCTTCCGGGGTCAATCGTGAGGAAATAATCAATGTTGTTCTGCTCAGAATAAACTGCGCGGATAAATAAATCATAATCCATCCCAAGAAGCGAAGAAACGGATTCGGTTACGCGAACCTGGCCGGTTTCAAGCACGTTTCCATCCTCGTAAAGCTTTGCGGCTGCAGAAAGCTTTCCGTCCTTGCTCCGGAGCTTGCGGTGCACCCTGTATTTCTTGCCCTTGTGCTCGAAAACTACTTCGGTTTCTGCGTTGTCCTGCCCGTGAGTGATTACGTCGCCTGCAGAAAGATCTCTCCTCTTTATAGCGGGGGACGTGCCAAAAAGCGCATAGCTCAGGCCATCCAGCACTCCGCTCTTTCCGCTGCCCATAATCCCGATAATGAGATTGGTGCCCATCCCGAACTCTAGGAAAGTATCTTTGTGGGTGCGCCAATTTTTGAGCGAAAGAGAGTGAATCATCAGAAGAATGTTATTGAATAAGTAATAAAAAGGGTGTCAGAGGGGGTTTCCAGTGGACCGAGAAGAAATAAAAAAAGTGTGCTTTAATGTAATGCGTATGAGGCTTGTTTTTGCATTGTTGCTGGTGGGACTGCTGTTCCTTGGGTTCGGGTGCCCTTCAGAAGAAGCGCCGCCTGAAGAAACGACTCCTGAGGGGGAGGTTCCCGGGGAAGTCCCTGAAGGGGAAACGCCGGGAGAGGTTCCTGAAGAAGAAGGAAACATCACGATGTGCCTGGACGGGACAATTGTAGGGAAATGCTCTGTAACCAAGCCAAAAGTATGCGATATTTATGGGAACCTGATTGATGATGCAGAAAGGTGCGGGTGCCCGGAGAATTCTGTAAAAAGGGGCAGTGAATGCATATTCAGCTGTGAAGACGGGACACCCATAGGGAGCTGTTCAATTGACCAGCCGTTGTACTGCAATTCCGAAGCTGTCTTGGAAGAAAAGGTAAGCACCTGCGGATGCCCGCCCGGATACGATGTTTATGGGGAAAGCTGCAGGAATGCATGTGAGGACGGAACCTCAAGATATTCCTGCTCAACTGCGACCTCTCCGTACTACTGCAATGAAGAGTATGAATTGGTTATGAATCCGCTCGTGTGTGGGTGCCACTCCTGGGAGTTCCTCCTGGAAGGAGAGTGCTTCGACCCGAGTGCGCAGGAATACTCAAATAAGGAAACAGTAAGGGTGACTGAGACCCTAAGTTTTATGATAGATAAAGTTTACCTGGAGGGGTGTGATGATGGGACATACATGAGGATTCAGCTCACTGTTGCAAACTCAGGAAAAGAAAGCCTGGAGCTTAATGAAAACAGCTTCAAGTTCTTCAGGGATGATGAGAGGGGCGAGGTGAGGAGGCCTACCGGGTGCTCAGTGGGGCATATGTTTAGCTGGGGGACCCTCAGGGCAGGGGAAACTGAAGCAGGCCAGGCCTGGTTCAGGCTGGCCAGGGGGCCAGGGGATGAATACCACATGGAATACCTGCATTACTATACCCCTAGTGTGCTGAAGGAGTTTTACATTAATTTGGAAGAGGACTGATGAAATGGTGGGAGGAAAACTGCAAAAAACCAGGGTAAATGTATTCTATTGTTCAAAAACCGGAAACACAAAAAAAGTTGCGGAAGCGATTGCGGCTGAGATGAAAACTGAGGCAATCGAGGCTGCTGCGGTGGGCAACGGATACAACATGAAAAAATGCGACCTTATTTTTGTGGGAAGCGGAAACTACAAATCTGCCCCCGGAATGGAGATAATTGAGTTCCTGAAATCAGTTGTGCCTGCGGAAGACAGGTATGCTGCGGTGTTCGGGACTGCCGGAGGAAGCAACAAAGAGCACCTTTCAAAAATGAAGGAACTCCTGGAGAAGAAGGAGATTAGGGTGCTGGATGAATGGTGCTGCCCGGGGCAGGAATACGAATTAAAGAATAAGGGCAGGCCCAATGAAGCGGACCTGAAAGGGGCAAGGGACTTTGCCAGAAAAACACTAAGGAGAATAGAAGTTCTTTAGCTTCTCCTGGCAAAGAATGCTGCAACTGCCAATAGGGCAAACGCTGTTCCGCATGCTGCTTCTTCTGTAGTTTGTGATTCGGATGAGCCTCCATTGGGGACTCCGATTCCGATAGTGCCTTCTTCGCTTTCTCCGCCCTCTTCTCCATTCTCAAGAGGAGTAAGTACTCCTGATTCTGCACCAACCTGTACGGAATCGCCATCATCGTTAGTCATTATTACCCCCCCAAGGCCTCCTGAATCAGCAGGCTCGGGTTCTGGCTCCGGTTCGGGGTCAGGATCAGTAGTCGTTGTGGTCGTGGTGGTTGTTCCCCCTACGGGAACGGTTTCCCCTACGTTCACTATTGTCCCCGCAAAAACGCTGCCGAAGAGAACAAGCAGCATTGCAAATGTTAGTATGTTTCTTGTCATAGTGGGATTAGGGGAGGGCAGGTATAAATTGGTTTCTGATTCTAGGGCACCTGTGCTGCGGTGAGCACACTTATCCCATAGATGATTATCGCACAGACCAAACCAACAAGGAGGCTCTTTGCTGCTGAGATTGCCAGGTTTTCCTTGGAGAGCTTGCCCAGGAAAACACCGAGGAAGATAAACAGCAAACTGCAGATTAGGAATGAAACCTGGTAGGCAGTTACTACATCAATCAGGGAGAATATGGAAAGGGAAAACGGGAGCAATACAAGCAGGATTGCAATCAGGGGAGAGACCCCGTCTATAAGGGAAACGTATATCGTAGCAAACTTCCCTGCTTCAGAAATGTCTGTTTCATCCAGGTTCCTGAGCATTTTCTTTTCAAGGTCCTTGCGGGATTTAGTGCGCTCTGCAGATTCTGCGAGGTATGTGCCCCAGACACCTGATACAAAAATTGCTGCGCCTGCACCAAGGCTCATGGTCATGAGCACCCGTGCGTCCATCAAGCCTGCAAGAAATGAACCGAGCAGGACACCGAAGATTGTAAGCACTCCATCAAATGTATTCATTACAAAATACCTTCTGGCAAGCTTTGACATGCCGGTAATGTCTTCGTAATGATCTATTTTTTCCTTGAAGGACATTTTTTCACGCTATTCATAGCTCATCCGGAGCAGGAGTTCCTTTTGTTGCGAAAACATTGTCTATTGAGTGGATCGTAGCTCCTGTGCTTTCGATTACCTGGTCGATATCATTGTAGTCAAGTGTGGGGCCGCTTATTGAGATTTTTACGTTTTCCACCTTTTTGTCTATCTCAATGAGGTCTATATGCACACTCTCTACGCCTTCCAGGGCAGTTATGTTCCTTGAGAGCTCCAGTATTGACGGCTCCATTGGCTTGAGCACATCCAGCACTATCTTCTGAACTTTAACTTCTAACATAGTGGAATATTTCAAACAAAGAATATAAAATACTTGGGCAAAGGGGAGCTAATTTAATGTTTTGCAATCAATGTAAGAGTATGAGAGGAATTCTTGTTATTGTCCTGGTATTTGGGTTTATTCTGGCAGGGTGCACAACCACCCCCACTGAAACAACAGATAATGGCTGGAACCTGCCGGCCGGTCCTGTTGAATGCAGTGATACTGATGGGGGAAAGGATGCGTTCAATGCAGGCACTGTTTCCTTTGGTGAGGAACGGGGCATGGACAGATGCCTTGGGGAGGGGGAAATGGTAATGGAATATTATTGTTCCGGGGGGCAGATGAAGAGTGAGGATATTGAATGCCCTGCGGGGCAGAAATGCACTGGGGGCGAATGCAGGGAGATTGGCTGTTTTGACACTGATGGGGGAGCCGTTGCATCAACAAAGGGGACAGTGAGCTATGATGTGGAGTATACGGATGTGTGCCTTAATGAGCACCAGCTCAAGGAATACACCTGCGAAGAAGGTGCGGTTACTGAAGAGGTAATCGAATGTGGAAGCACTGAAAAGTGCAGCAACGGGAAATGCGTAGCGGTTCCGCAATGCTCTGATTCGGATGGAGGAGCTGAAGCTTTTGTGAGGGGAACTACAACCTATGGCTCAACGGTTTACGAGGACTACTGCCTGAGCTACAATGTGGTGTATGAGTATTATTGTGAAGGTGGGGCACTGAAGCAAAAGCAAGTTGTGTGCCCGGACGGAATGGACTGCGAGAATGGGTATTGTGTGGAATACCTGGAAGAGAGGGAGTGCGAAGATACGGATGGCGGAAAGAGCACGCACGAGAAAGGGACGATAACTTACTGGGTGATGGATGCGATATATACAGAAACCGACAAGTGCTATGACTCGGATTCTGTGCTTGAGGTTTGGTGCACCGAAGACGGGGGAAAGGGCTTCGGGATAATCGAGTGCGATTCTGATGAGTGGTGTGAGAATGGGGAGTGCATTGATGGGTGAGAAAATGACAAAGATGAATGAGATATACAAATGCAATGTTTGCGGAAATATTGTGGATGTGCTGCATACTGGTGCAGGTGAGCTTGTGTGCTGCGGGCAGCCGATGAACCTGATGCAGGAAAAGAGTGAAGATGAAGGGATGGAAAAGCACGTCCCCGTGATTGAGGAAACCGAAACCGGGGTGAAAGTGAAGATTGGCTCGGTTCCGCATCCCATGGAAGAAGCGCATTATATTGAATGGATACAGGTTCTTGCGGGAGGAAAATCCTACAGGAAATTCCTAAAAGCCGGAGAAGCGCCTGAAGCAGAATTCCCTGTAAAGGGAGGAATGACTGTAAGGGAATACTGCAACATCCACGGGCTCTGGAAAAAATAATTCATTTAGGCTTGTAGTGGCCCCACTTTCCAAGGGCCTCCCTTAATTCTTTTCCTGTTTTTGCTTTTTCTTCCAGAGAGATTCCTTCCATTGCTGCATCTACTGCCTGCATGGTTGCAGCTGCACCTGCACGGGTTCCCTTGGGGTGGCCATGGATTCCGCCGCTTACTAAAAGGATGAATTCAGTTCCATAAATCTTCATTACATCCGGGACTAGACCTGGGTGCAGGCCTCCTGAAGAAGCTGGAAAAGCGGTTTTAATATTCCCCCAGTCCTGCTCGAGAAGCATATGCTTCCTTGGCTTGACTTTCTTTTCGCGCAAAACATCTGCAATGGAAAGGAGTTCTTCTTTTGTTCCTACAAGTTTTCCTACTCCGGTTCCGGAGTGAATCTGGTTAACTCCAATCATGCGCATCATTTTTGCAAGGAACTGCATCGTCATCCCATGCTTTGGGTTCCTGTCGAATGCCGCGTGCATTGCGCGGTGGGCATGGATTGCAAGGCCCAGGTCCCCTAAATAATCACGCATGGTCTGTACTGCTGCTGTTCCTGTAATTACAACATCGATCATTACGTAGTTCCATCCATAATCCGCAACAAGCTTGGCGCGCTTTTTCATCTCTTCAGTTTCTGCAGTGATGTTGAAGAACGCGGATTTTTTGTCTCCGGTCTCCTTTTCGGCCTTATCTCGCAGCCCAGTCATTATTTTTACCCGCTCATCAAAGCGGTTGAATTTAAGCGAGGTAAGGTTTTCATCATCTTTTACAAAGTCGAACCCTCCGAGCCAGGTCTGGTATCCGATTTCTGCATGCTCCCTTGCGCTAAAGCCGATTTTGGGCTTTACTACTGCACCAGTGAGCGGGCGCTTTTTTACTCCCATCATCTTGCGGATGCCCTCCATTCCGTATTGCGGGCCCTTGAAGTGTTTTATGTAGTCTTTGGGAAGCGTGGCGTCTATGAGGCGGAGGTTCTTTACTCCCTTCATGCCGAATATGTTTCCTGCAATTCCGCTGAGGAGCTGGCATGCGTTTCCGTTTTCCCAGAGGCCTTGTGGGTAAGCTATTTTTACATAATTTCCTTCCATGTGAAAAACAGTTGCCTTGAGTTTATCCATGCGCTTTGGAAGATTAGTTAGTGTAGTCCAGGTGCCGGTGGAGCTTTCAGAAGCAATCCTTCCTGCAGATTCCTTCTTGCTCATCCCTGCTGGGGGCTCAAAGTAGAAAAGAACTATGATGTCATCTTTTGCGGGCTTGTACCCAAAATCCACAAACTGGTCGTACCAATCTATTTTTGCCATGGGGAAAACAAACAGGCAAAGAATATAAAATTACTGCGGCTCCGGTGCTTCCCTTCCTGTCATGGGCTCAGTAAGGTATTTCACAAGGATTGGGCCGCAGAATGTGGTTGCAATGCTGAGCACAATCATTGCAGTGATGAGAACGTCGTCTATAAGGCCCATCTCTCGCCCAACGAACGCAACCGCAAGGGTGGTGCTTAACTGGGGAATTGTCGCAGCTCCTGCGATTACGCTTTCCTTGGAGGTGAAGCCGTTTGCCCTTCCTGCAAGAATGCCCCCAAAGAATTTGGAGAATACGGAAGCGGCAACTATGATGAATATTACCATAAGCGCTTCCCCTCCCCCAAAGAATACTCCTATGTCCATCTCTGCTCCGATAATTATGAAAAAAATTGGGATAAACAGCCCATAGCTGAGCGCGTGTATTTTCTTCATCAGCATCTCGCTCTTTATGGATTCTGAAAGCACTAGGCCTGTGAAGAACCCTGCGATTATTGCATGCATCCCCAGGAGATCAAAGAATACAACTGTGGCGATGAGCACTACGAAAATGAACCTTACTTCTTCTTCAAAGAGGTCCTTCCCTTCACCGTGGAATTTCCTGAATGCCTCCCTTGCCTTTGGTATGAAAACTCTCAGTGCGTAAAGGGAAATTGCTACGATTATGTAGAATAGATATAGGGGAATTTCGGTGGTTGGGGCCACCATCTGCAGGAAAATGGAAAGGAGAACCAGGCTGAATACATCTTCAAGTATTGTGCCTGAAACTATCAAGCGCCCTAGCTTTACTTTGAGGAGCCCCTGGGCTTCCAGCACGGGAATAACTATTGCGATAGAAGAGGAAACGAAGATGATTCCCAGCATGATTGAGCCGACCAAATCATAGCCCAGGTAGGATGCAACCATGAAACCCACCACCATTGGAAAGATTCCGTTGAATATGGAGAATTTCGCCGCCCCTCCAACCAGTTTCCTGAAGCTGGAGAGCTTGATTTCAAGCCCGGCCATGAACATCAGGAACACAAGGCCGATTGAGCCAAGAAAATCAATTGTTTCATCAACTACCAGGATGTTTAGGGCGAAGGGGCCAATGATTATGCCTGTGAGGATAAGGGCTACCACATAAGGGAGATGGAATTTTTTGAACAATTCAGAAAGGAATAGGCCTGAGGAAATCAGTATAAGGAACGAAAGTAGCTCCGCCATGGAAAAGGCTATCCCCCAGAAAATATAAATATTTCTACAATAAGGAAACCTGCACGGACTTTACTCCCTTGCTTCTTTTCAGGTGGGAGAACAGCTCCCTTACCCTGGAAGCATCTGCACAGGTTATCAGGACCCTCAGGCACACATTCTTGTGGTGCTGGTGGATTTCCGTGACGATTGCATCCTCGAATTCGGTAAGCAGGCTGCTCAATGAGTCTGCCCCATGGGGGGAATGCGCAACCGTAAATACTGCATCGCAATGCCCCTTTCTCGAGTCCAGCGCATTGTATTCATTCAAGAGGGAATCCAATGTGGCCCTCAGGAGCTTGGAGCGGCTTTTGAACCCCAGCTTTTTCTGGATGCTGCCCAGTTCATTGAGCATTTCCCTGTCCATTGAGATGCTTATTATTTCCATTTCGGGCACCTGTTAATAATTTTGAGAGGTTTTTGTTGAATTGTTAATAATTTAGTAGGGAAGATTTAATAACGTTTTTCTGCAGAGATTACACTATGATTTGGTGGATACTTGGCGCTGCAGTGCTTGATGCACTGCTTGGCTTTGTAGGGGTATTCTCCCTTTGGTTCAGCAAGAAAGACCTGAACAACATTATCCATATCCTTGTGGCATTTGCTGCGGGAAGCCTGCTTGGGGGCGCATTCTTCCATCTGCTTCCCGAGTCCCTGGAAGAGATTGATGCCGGAATGGCGATGGCGCTTGCGCTTGCGGGTTTTGTACTTTTCATGATAGTGGAATCCTTTTTCCACTGGCACCGGTGCAAAGAATGCAAAATCCATCCCTTCTCATATGTAATGGTTGTCGGGGACGGAATACATAACTTCCTGGGAGGCATAATTCTTGCTGCAAGCTTCCTTGTGAGCATACCGCTGGGAATCGCAACAACAACTGCAATAGTTGCGCATGAGCTTCCGCAGCAGCTCGGCATTTTCGGGGTGCTCATGAAGGGAGGATTTGAGAGGAATAAGGCTATTTTATACAGCTTTGGGGCGCAATCCACTGTAATCCTGGGTGCTTTAGTAGGGTATTTCCTTGCGGGGGTGAGTGAGGGAATATTACCGCTTCTTGTTCCATTTGCGGCTGGGAACTTCATCTATATCGCTGCTTCTGACCTGATTCCTGAGATGCACAAATCCGAGGGATGGGACAAGGTAGTCAGCCTGCTCATATTCTCTCTGGGGCTGCTGTTCATGCTCCTGATAAAGGGATGAACTCCGGGAAAGGGAAATTCTTTTCTCGCTTGGGGTTGCTCATGCAGGGCTAATTGAGCATCCAGATTGAGACATTCAGCAGTGTTGCAAAGGACACCCAAAGCAGGTAGGGGATTTGCAGGAGGGCTGCATTTCGTGAGAGAGGATAAAATTTCAGTATCATTAGGGCAATTGAAATCCATAGGGGGATTATGCAAAAGAGCCCGTAAAGCGGGGATTGTAACCCAAAAAAAAGGATTGACCAGAGTGCGTTCAAGGCTAATTGAATTGAGAAAACGGTTAGTGCGGGCTTTGCGTCTTTTCCTTCTTCGTATTTTTTCCAGATTAAGTAAAGGGAGATCCCCATCAGGATGTAAAGAGTTGTCCAGACCGGGCCGAAAATCCAGTTCGGGGGGTTGAATTCAGGCTTGGTTAGTGTTGCGTACCAGTTGGTAATTGAAGAAAATGTGAAGATTGAACCGATTGCGCCTGCAAGATTGCATATAATTATTGCGAGGAGCAGCTTTCCGGATTCTTTCAGGTCCATGGATTGGCTTCGGCTGGAAGGTATAAATTGCTTTGCAGGGGGCAAGGATTAAAAGGGCTGAAAGCAAGTTTGAAGCATGTGTGGGGAATCCAGGATTTATCCAGGAATTTTGTTTGTATTGGCGTTCGCTTTGGTTGCGGGCTGCGTTTCCGGGCCTGAAGAGGCGGCTGTGGCGGAAGAAAGCGCCTTGCCTGCAGTGAGTATGGTGGATGGAAACCCGCACATTGTTGTACTGGATTTTTCAGGGAAAACCCACAGGGAAGTTGGGGTTGAATATGGGAAGTGGATAAAGGGGAATTACCCGAATTATTCTTCGGATATGACAGAATATTATGAGAGCCTGCTTTACTTTTTCCAGAGCAGGGCAGGGGTCAATATAACTGATGAAGATGTGAGCGATAGGCTTGCTGAGATACGGCCTAATGTTCCCCAGGAATATATCGATGAGGTTGAAGGGATTGCGGAAGGGCTTGGTGAGCCGGAATTCGCAGATGTGTTGCTCAAGATAAACCTGTTTTCAGATATTGGAAGGCCTGCTTCCTGCTCAGGGTTTGCTGCATATTCCGAATATACGGACACTGGGAAAACTATAATGGGGAGAAACTTTGACTGGTATGGATTTGATGCGCTGCAGGAGTATTCGGGGATTACGGTTTTCAGGAACCAGGAGGGGAAGAATGATTTTGCGAACATCGGGTATCTGGGGATTGTGAGTGTTGCTTCTGGCGTTAATGAAAAGAATCTTGGGCTGCATGTGCAGGATTGCGGAACAAGGGAAAACTTTACTGTTTCCGGCAGGTACCCATATACCTTCAGCGTAAGGGAGGCGCTTGAAGATTATGATTCCGTGGATTACGCCCTTGAGTTCTACAATTCCAGGGAATATTCCTACAGCCACATTGTGCTCTTTTTTGATGAGCTGGATGCGCTTGTGCTGGAAAAAGCAGCGAACCTGGGGAGCGATGGAACTACTGAATATGCAGTAAGAACGAGCGATTCTGAGGATGTGCGGACTCCCTGGGGGCTCCCGGAACGGATTGCGCTTACCAACCATTATGAGATTACAAGCATGGACAGCAAAGCATACAGCGGAGGCATCCATGCAAGAACGCAGGAAAGGCTGCTCAGGATGAGAGAGCTTCTTTCAGGCTACAGTGCAGAGAATCCGCTGGATGCTGGAGATGCGCAGGGGATAATGTCCGATGGGCAGGTTGCTTTCCTGGTAAACGCGAGCTCTCCCTCTGATTCTGAGGAAACGATGTACAGCTATGTATATGACACCGCTGACGGGTCGCTGTACTATTGGTATATTGCTGAAAAGGGGGAACCGGTGGTTTACAAAAAATATAATTTGTTCTCCTAGACTGCGTTTTTTATTTCCGGGCGGAGTTTTTTGAACTGGGAGAGCCACTCCCTCCTTTCCTTCTTCAATTCCTCTACTAGTTTTGCGTATTGCTCTTTTGTGTAGTGCTTTTCCGGGTGGAATTTGGAGAGTTCTACTCCCGGGGCGCTGTCCAGGATTTCGTAGCCCCAATCCGGGTCCTTTTTCCATTCAATCGTGCCCCTTGCGATTTCCTTGATTATGGTGGCGGAATCATGCACCGTTATTTTTTCTCCCGGGCCATCGTTCCTTCCTATGGTGCCCGTATTCAGGAAATAGCAGTCCAGGTGCGGGTTTGCGCTGATGATTTCATAGAAGCGGTTTCCCTCTTCATCCTTTGAACCGATTATGAAGGGGTTTGTTCCAACTACCCTCCTGGGCTTTCCAGGAGAAACATCTGATGCGGCGCTTCCCATGGACTCCCCAAGCATGAAGAATGCTGCGGCCTGCTCGTTGCTGAGCTTTGCAACAGGGGGGATTATTGTGTCCCTCCTTGTGAGGAAGATTATCATGTGGGTCTGGGGCAGGTCGACATCATTGTCTGTGTCCTCCATTTCAGAGCGCAGCACCACTGCGCGCCCATTTGTTGTTATCGAATCATCGAAGAAATCCATCTCCCCGTTTTCCAGGACCTTTACGTTTTCAAGAAGGGCATTCCTGCTCCTTGCTGCCTTGTAGAGTATTGGCTGGTCTTCTTGTTCCAGTGCATCTGTTTTTATATAAAAGTTGTCTTCGGTTCCCCTGCAATATGAATCCTTTTGCATCAACACAACATCATCCTGCCTTATGATTGTGGATTCTCCTTCTTCCTTGTCAAGCCAGTGGTGGTGGCAGGTAAGGGTTGTTTTTCCTGTAGCGCTCAAGCCGAAAAGGAGCACGCCTTTTTCCTTCAGCTTCCCTTCCGGGGTAAGTACCTTGAGGACCTTTGAGCCTGCATGCAAACCAAGGCCCCCTGCCTGCTTTGTGAGGTACATTGCCATGCGCAAGTTTGCTTTTTTCAGCTCTCCTGTGTAGTCTGAGCCCAGGATGAATGTGGTGCAGGTTTTGGGGTCCGCAATTATTTTGGTTTCGGGCCACTCCGGAATTTGGACATTGTTAAAATCCGGTTCTTTTCCGGGCTCCGGGTCAAAAAGCATCCTTCCCCACAGGTATGCAATGTGTGCGTAGGATTGTGAAACATAGGAACGGCAGTAGAATGGGTTTGTGAGGCACATTTTCCTGTCTATCTGGATTAATTTTTTTCCCTGGAGATATTCTGCAACTTCCTGGATTGTTTCTTTCTGCTCTGGAGTGGGCTCGCCTTCAACTATTTCTGTAAGCTTGGCGCTCCTTCCCTTTATTTTTGTGCGGTAGGCCATGCTTCCGTACTTTGTTTCCTGAGGGTTTTCGCTTAATGAAAGTTCCCTGAGCCTTTCAAACGAAGGGTTTATCTCCAGGTCTGCGCCTTCGCGTATTTTATTGAGAGCTTCTGTGAATAGCATGCAAAACCCGTTTCTCCAGTTAGGTTTATTTGTGTTTCAATCCTCTTTGGGCATGCAGCCTGCTTCGCATTCTTTTTGCGCATCATAGCATTCCAGCCAGCAGTATTCCTTTGTTTTCTTGGCAGCATCCATGCAGAAATAGCTATCGGTTGCATCACTCTTGCCTGCGCACTGCTCCTCTGCTGCCTTGAAAGGTTGATAACATTTATCCATACAGCTTTCATACGGAGGCCGGCACAGCTCCTTGCACTTGGAAACTGCGCCCTTGCTCCTCCAGTCTGCAAGTATTTCCTCTATCGCCCTCCCTGTCTGGTCTCCTGTGACTGAAAGGATACACGCGGTTTTGGCTGCCGCATCAGTAGTCATATCGCAGTATTTGAGAGAGCTCTTTTGTGATGCAAAGTTTGTGATGCAGCCATTGTTGTCTGTTGACTGCTTGCACACCTCAGGGTCATTCATATTCTCTGCAACCAGCTCATAGCACTTTTTGACATCCGTGGCTTCTTCAAGCTTCTTGCATAGGGAGGGATTATTTTGGTCTACGGCATCTTCCGCAGTATCTCTAACGACATTGGTGCATCCAAACAAAAATACGAAAGCGATAAACATCGACACAATAAGGATCCTGCTTTTCATGGTACTAAAATCAGCATATAGATTTAATAAATATGTTTCTGGCTGCGGTTTTGGCCTGGCATCGCAGTATTGCTCTAGACCGGAGAAAAAGGTTTAATTATATTCCCGAGCAGAAAGAGAACCACATGGCTGCCAAGAAAACAAAAAAGAGGATGCCTAAATCTACGCAAAATGCCGGGCTTGGAGGGATTGTGCTGGTGGCTGCAGGAGTGGTTTTCCCGCTTGTGCTTACGGCATGGGCGCTGGGCACGCATGATGCTTTTGACAATGTAAAGGATTATTCTCCATTGCGAGACATGTTCACTGCGCTCGTTGGCTGTGGGCTCCTTGTGCTGGTAGCTGCATTGGTTGATGCTGGGCTGGCATGGAAGAGCAGGAAAGGGCTATGGGCACCTTCAATGCCTGTGCGCGTTATTGCAAGCATAGCCGTGCTCGTTTCCATTGCACTTGTTGCATATATTTTCGTTCCTCAGATTATCCGCTCGGGGGATGTGGCACCCCAGGTGCTCCTTGCCGGTTCTGATGGAGGGGGCGGGATTCCGGAGTATGTTATTGCTTTCTATACAGAAACTCCCAGCATGAATACATTAGAGTGGGGGGAGAAAGGGGAGGAGGGTTTCGGGATTGATGAGGAAAAGGCTTCCAGCCAACACTGGTTCAGGCTTTCCGGGCTGGAGCCTGGAAAGGAATATGATTATTGGGTTAATGGGGAGAGGGTTTCCAGCTTCAGGACCGTGCCTGCATCTGGGGAGCCGATTCGGTTTGCTGTGGCCGGTGACCCGCATTTCGGAGCAGGCAACAGCAGGCCGGACCTTACAAAGAAAATGCTTGCGGAGATAAAAAAGCCAGAGAATAATTATTCGGTGTTTTTCCTTCTTGGGGATGAGGTGCAGTATGGGTTTTCGGATGCAATGTGGAAGGAGGCGCTTGGCGCGTTTTCAAATACAAGCTCATCGGTGCCTTTTGTATATGCCATGGGCAACCATGATGCGCTTTTCGGGGGAGTAATGCTTTATGGTACCTACCTCTGCCCCCCGGGAATGAAAGACCCCCTGGCGGATTGTTATGTGAAAAGGATTGACTCCGGGAACGTGCATTTCATTGTGCTGGACGTGGAGTGGGAGCTGGAGGCATATACACCAGAGCAAAAGGCGTGGCTGGAGAAGCAGCTTGCGGAGATTCCTGGGGAAGACTGGATAATCATGATGAGCCATACGTTCTACTATAGCTCTGGCTCGCGTATGGACGGATGGGACTGGTACGACAATAATGCGACCATCCGGGAGCTTGTTCCTTTGTTTGAAGAAAATGGGGTGGATATAGTATTGAGCGGGCACAAGCACCACTCGGAAGTTCTGGAGAAGAATGGAATTATTTATGTGGTTGCAGGATCCTTTGGAGGCGTGCAGAACCCGGAGAGGACATATGTTTCCCCTACGAGCCTCTGGTATAAGCAGGGGCAGTACGGGTTTGTAGACATTACTATCGAGAATTCCACGGATGCGGAACTTGTTTTCAGGGACCCGGATTTCACTGAGGTTTTTAGAAAAACGGTCAAACAAAGGAATTAGAAGAAACATCATTCTTTTACAAATCCGAACCTTTTGTTTTTTGCGGTCAGCCTGATGAAATTCTCAAGGCTTTTCCTGAATGCCTCTTCTCCGTGGCGCCTGCGGCCTTCTATGTAAGCGATTCGTATCCGCATGTAACTTCCGGGAAGGTTTTGGAAATGCTTCCATGCGTCCGGGTTTTTCCTGATTGCCTTCAGGATGTCTTCTGGCACGGTGAAACCGTCATGGTCTAAACCAGGATCGTAGGCATGCGATACCGCTGCAAGTCCTGCCTTTTTCATCCTCTTTTCTATGATTAGCTTCCTGATTCGTTCTTTGTTCGCTTGCGAAAGCCCGCTTCCGGGCCTTCTTGGGGAAAATCTCTGGGCGAACTTTTCCTCGTCTATCTTTTTTACAATACTGTCTATCCATCCGAAGCATAATGCTTCCTCAACCGCATCATTGTAGGGAATTCTGGGCTTCTCCGCTGCTTTTTTGTAATAAATCAACCAGATCTCAGTTTCCTTGGAATGGTTTTTAGCGAGCCATGCCCTCCAGCCATTCCTGTCTACAACGTAAAGTGTTTTTCCAATCTTCATGGATTCTCCTTGGGTTTCCACTTTATAATGAAGTGTGTATCAGACCGCACGTCACTGCTCGCGCAGATTTAGGTTGGGATACGTTTTATAAAATCGCAGGGAAAGCGCTAATTCGATGTTTTTCTTCTTGGATGTTATGATGCTGAGAGTACACCGGAAGGCGAGAACGGGCGGATGTGTGGCCCATGCTTGCACCTGGGAGCATAAATTTGGTAAAATTTATGCGCTTTGAAATTTCAAAGAAATTTCAATTAAATAGAAAAAAAGAAGATTATTCTTTTAAGCTTGCGCCCCTGAGCATCGGCTCAAGCTTGTTTCCAGCGGCTAGAAGTTCGTCTTTTGCTGTGGACCCGAGAGTTTCAAGGTCTTGCCTGACTCTCCCTATCAAACCTCTTAGTCCATCAGCTGAAACACCGGTAACTTCAATAACCGTTTTCTTGCTGGCTTGTGGTGTTGCAACTGGGGCAAGAGGCGCCTCGATTTTTGCGGCGTCCCCTTCGGGGGACTCAACTACCAGCCCGAGACCGTTGGACGACCCGAATTTGAGAACGACGTACTGCCCGCCGTAGCCGTTGAAGACGTCGACGCGGCGAACAGGGCCCACCCTGTTTTCAACCCTCCAAAGATACCTTGTTTTTCCATCTGGAGAATCTACTTTCTTCCCAGTAGGAATATCGTGGGCGCTATCACCAAGATACCAGCCATCCTCTTTTGGGAACTGTGTAATGCAATCCACTTCAGAAGCTTTAACAACCAGAGTTTTTCCATCTGGAACTAAAGTGTAATTCGGATGTTCTGCAACAAGAATCGCGTCATCCTTCCCTTTATACTGCTCGGGGACGGGAAACACGTATTTCTGGCCATCTTCTGGGTCTGTGTACTCTACAAATTTGCAGAGTTTTGCCCCGGGCTTTGCATATCCGGTCATTGTACCGGTCCAGCAGGTAAATGCTTCCCTAATACCCTTCCATTCATCTGTTTCAACAAATGCCTTGGTCATTCTTTTGTTTGAAGCGAGAACAAGATTTTCCGCATCTGCTCTTTTCAATGCTTCCTGAAATGGAACGCCGTTAGCTCCCGTAATGAGGACCCTGAGATTGGGGCCTCTTACTCTCTGTGCGTTTCCGGTTTCGGGTTTCGGGTTTTGGAGTGCTTCCGCCATATATTCACCAGTATTAGTTATTATTTGTGGTTAATAATGTTTAAATGGATATTGATTGGGGTGCAACATGCTTTAGTGTCCCTCCTGCATCATCCTAATCCTGTTCAGGAATTCCGTATCTGGGCTTGGGCTTCTTTTCTGCTCCGAAACTCAGAACCCGAAACATTTTGTGTATCAGACCGCACGTCACTCGTCATCGCGTTGGCCGTGGCCGGAGTCTTGAGCTATGCTCAAGAGAAGTGAACGAAGTTCACTCCGAAGAAATCTCCTGTACTACAAATGATTGACATCATATGCGGTAGCTGGCTTAGGGCCTAGCTCGGTGATCACCTTTGTCATCATCTACACATTATTTGGGGTAAAGGAAAGAATAAAAAGGAGGGGCATGCCGCACTATTGGGGGCTTACGGAGTCGTACCAGTCCTTATCGAAGCCAAGGTTGGCGCAGAACTCCTCGCTGTGGCACCCTACGGAACTGCATTCCACGCATGGGGGGCATACTACACATCCGGCAGGGCAGAAAAAGTCATCATATACGGAGCATTTTTCTTCGGAAAGGACTTCCGTGAAACTGGGGCCGCCCGGAACCGCGCACTGGCGCGGGTAGGATTCCATTATTGGGTTTCCTGCTGCCACGCATTCATCAAAACTATTGATCTCATCTGGAGAGGGGGTGGAGGGCTGCGGGCTAAGACAGCCTGAAAAAAGAAGAACGTATGCCAATAGGAAAAGGATGTAGATTTTCATTGGTTCACCTAAATGAGTGTAACAGAGCAAGAAATAAAAGCCTGATTGGGAATAGGTTTTTGATGGATTTTGAACCGTTCGTGGGGCTTCTTGCTGCGATAGTGCTTTTCCTGTATGGGGTAGAGCACCTGAGCAGGGAGCTCCAGAGGATTGCAAGCGACCGCATGAGGGGTGCACTCCAGAGCCTTACCAAGAACAGGTGGATGGGAGGGCTTGTGGGTGCGGTTACCACTGCTGCAATCCAATCGAGCACGGCAACAACAGTAATTGCAGTAGGGCTGGTTAATGCGGGGATAATTTCATTTGCGCAGAGCCTTGGGGTTATTGCGGGGGCGAATGTGGGGACTACTGTAACCGCGCAGCTGATTGCATTCAACTTTGCTGCGCTTGCTCCCATATTCATCGTAATTGGGTTCCTGGTGAGCTTGGCAGGGTCCAGGTTCAAGTTCATAGGGAAAGCAATATTCTACTTTGGGTTCCTTTTCCTTGCGATTAATTTCCTTTCAGATGCAGTGGAGCCATTCAAGAGTGACCCCGGAGTTTTGGGCTGGATGGCAAGCCTTAATGATCCGATAACCGCAATAATTGTGGGGGCGCTGCTCACTACGCTGCTGCAGTCAAGCTCTGCAACCACGGGCATAGTTGTGGTGCTTGGGGCAGAGGGGCTTCTGGGGGTCGGGGCGGCAATAGCCATCATAATGGGCGCAAACATCGGCACAACTTCTACTGCACTACTGTCTGCGTGGAGGATGGAATTGTTTGCAAAAAGGACAGCGGCTGCGCATGCGATTTTCAATATTTGCGGGGTATTGCTCTTCCTGCCCATCCTCGGGCCTTTTACTTCATTCGTGGAAAGCCTGGGCGGAGGAACAGGGCACATGATTGCAAATGCGCATACCCTGTTCAACATCACAACTGCCGTGATTTTCCTCCTCCTGCTCAAACCCGTAATCAAGATTACGGAAAAAATAGTGCCGGGAAAAGAGAAGGAAATACTGTTCAAAACCCTCTACCTGGAGGAGATACCCGCAAATACCAACAGCGCAATCCTTGCGGTGGAAAAAGAGCTCAAACGGCAGATGGAGCTTGTAAAGGATTCATTCTACCTTTCTTACGGGATGGTGAGGGCTGCAAAAGCGGATAAGATGGCAAAGGTAGGCAAGCTGGAAACGCTCAACAATTATCTGGAGGAGCAGATATCACTGGTTCTTGTGGACCTTTCAGAGCGGGAGCTTACCCCTGAGCAGTCCGAGGATATTGTGATACTTGCAAGGCTCTCGAACAAGGTGGAGCAGCTCGGGGACCTGAGCAAGGAATTCGCAAAGCTTGCGGTGAAGCTGGATGAAAGGGGGGAGCACCTTATCCCTGAAGCGGTTTATGAGCTGGATGAGATAAAAAAAGGGTTTGATGTGATCATGGAAAAGGTGCTTGAGAAGGGCTGGGAGATGAACAAGGGAACCTACAGTTCCCTTGTGCAAAAAAGGGCACGGACAGACAGGCTTATCCAAAATGCATACAGGAAACACATGAAAAGGATGGCGAACGAGCAACTTTCTTCTTATACGAGCACCATCTTCATTGACGCAGCATATTCAATAGAGCAGGCTAACTCAGCACTATTAAGGATGGCGCGGCTTTTGATGAAACTACGGAATGGGAATTAGTAGTATTCCCTTAGTTCTACTTTCTTGAAATACGGCTTTGCAGCAGCCACAAATGCGTGGAGTGCTTTGTCATCAAAAGGCTTCTTGATAGAATAAGATTTATCCAGGGTTCCCCCATCCGGGGAGAAGGACTGGATCATGTACCGTTCTGCACCCTCAAGCCATTTGCCTATTTCTTCAATTCGGTCCAGGTCATGCATGCCAGGAACTACGGTGGTGCGGAATTCATACGGGATTCCTGAAGCGCGGATTATGCGTGCGCTTTCCTTTATGTCTGCAACATCTATGGAGGCTCCTGAGGCCTGGGTATAGTAATCCAGGGAGGACTTGATGTCCATTGCAACATAGTCCAGGTGCTCCTTGGAATATAGCTCAGAAAGCATTTCCGGGTTGGTCCCGTTTGTATCCAGCTTTACCTTTATTCCCTCGCTTTTGAGGGTGGAAATAAACCAGGGGAGATCAGGGTGTATTGTTGGCTCGCCTCCAGTTATCACTGCCGCATTTACAAACTTCTTTCTCTTTGAGAGTTCCGCAATTGCCTGCTCTGCTGAAACCCTTTGCGGGGGGAAAGACTCCGGGAGCACCAGGGAGCTGTTATGGCAAAAGGGGCACCTCATGTTGCACCCTACCGTAAACAGGGTGGAGGAAACCTCACCGGGAAAATCAATGAGGCTGGTTTTCTGTATTTGTGCAAAGTCAAGGCTCATTCATCTTTACCTCTGGGCTCCTGCGAGGCATTGAACATGTGCCTTTCGAAGAATTCTTCCTGCTTGCCCTCATTCCACTGGGAAACCGGGCGAATGTAACCAACAACCCTGGAGTAAACCTCACAGGGGACCCTCTTCTTTTCGAGTTCTTCTATTCGTTCTTCCATCTTAAGCACATCCTTCGCTTTTTGCCTTCATGCGCATCGCGCCTGCATACCCTATGTCCTCATCGCATTTGGGGCAGTATTTGTGCTCCCCGGGGAGGTATCCGTGCACAGGGCACACGCTGAATGTAGGCGTTAAAGTGAAATATGGAAGGCGGAAATTCTCCGCAATTGTTTTTACCAGCTTGGCAGCAACCTTCCAGTCATAGAGCCTTTCCCCAAGGAATGCGTGGAACACTGTTCCCCCGGTGTACTTGGTCTGGAGGATGTCCTGCACTTCCAGCGCATCAAATACGTCAATTGGGGTGGCTGCATTGAGCTGTGAGGAATTTGTGTAGTAGGGCGCTGCCTTCCGCTCCCTGTATGCCTCTTCATTTGCAACCATGATGTTCGGGTAGCGGGACTTGTCCATCCTTGCAAGCCTGTAGGTGGTTCCTTCCCCGGGGGTTGCCTCAAGGTTGTATACGTTCCCGGTTTCCTGCTGGTACTGGGAAAGCCTGTCCCGCATGAAATCAAGCACTTTCTCCGCGAACTTTTTCCCTTCCTCGCTCAGGAGGTCAGTGCCAAGGAAATTCAGAACGGATTCATTCATGCCGATGAGGCCGATTGTGCCGAAGTGGTTTTTCCAGTATTCGCCGTTTGCTTTTCTTATGTGGCGGAGGTAGAACTTGGTGTAGGGGTAGAGGCCGCGCTCAGTAAAGGTTTCGAGTATTTTCCTCTTTGCCTCCAGGCTCTGGAAAGCCAGGTCCATGAGCTCCCCGAGCTTCTGGAAGTACTGCTCTTCATCCTTTGCAAGGTAGCCGATTCTTGGGAGGTTTATTGTGACTACCCCAATGGAGCCGGTGAGGGGGTTTGCTCCGAAAAGGCCTCCTCCGCGCTTGCGAAGCTCGCGGTTGTCCAGGCGAAGCCTGCAGCACATTGAGCGCGCATCATCCGGGTGCATATCGCTGTTTATGAAATTAGAAAAGTAGGGGATTCCGTATTTTGCAGTCATTTCGAAGATTCCCTTTGAGGTGTCTGATTCCCAGTCAAACTCTTTTGTAATGTTGTAGGTGGGAATCGGGAAGGTGAATACCCTTCCGGATGCGTCCCCTTCAACCATCACTTCAGTGAAAACAAGGTTCAGGAGGTCCATTTCTTTTTGGAACTCCCCGTAGGTATCCTTCATGGTTTTTCCCCCGATTATCACGGGCTGGTCCTTGAGGAAATCCGGTGGGGTGAGGTCCATGGTGATATTGCTGAACGGGGTCTGGAACCCTACCCTTGTGGGAACGTTCATGTTGAATAGGAACTCCTGCATTGCCTGCTTTACCTCATCATACTCCAGGTTGTCGTAGCGGATGAAGGGGGCAAGGTAGGTGTCGAAATTGGAAAATGCCTGCGCTCCTGCGGTTTCTCCCTGGAGGGTGTAAATATAGTTTACAATCTGGCCAAGGGCGGTGCGGAAGTGCTTGGGTGGCTTGCTTTCTATTTTGCCGGGCACCCCAGTGAATCCGCTTGTGAGGAGGTCCTGGAGGTCCCAGCCAACGCAGTATGCACCTAAGGTGTTGAGATCATGGATGTGAAGGTCCCCGTTCTTGTGCGAATCTGCGAGCCCGGTTGGGTAGATTTTATTCATCCAGTATTGGGAAACAATAATGCTGGAGATGTGGGTGTTGAGGCCCTGGAGGGAATATGCCATGTTTGCGTTTTCCTTGATTCTCCAGTCGCTGTTTTCCAGGTAGCCGTCAATCATTTCAACATTCTTCATGAGGTGGCCGAGTTCCCTGAGCTGGGAATGCTGGCTCCTGTAAAGGATGTATGCTTTTGCGGTTTTTACGTATTTGTTTAGTATGAGCACTTCTTCCACAATGTCCTGGATTTGCTCTACTGAAGGGTGCTTTTCGCTGTACTTGTGGTTCAGGATGCTGATTACCTGGTCTGTGAGGTTTTCGGCGCGGTCCTTGTCACCTTCACCGGTTACACGGAAGGATTTCCAAACTGCGTCCCGGATCCTGCTGCGGTCGAAAAGGACTATGGTCCCATCCCTTTTCCTTATCTGGTATACGTCATTTTCTTCCATCGGATCCACCCTTTCTTAGTTTGTCGATTGTTTCTTCGAATGCTGCCAGGTCCCCAAAGTCCTTGTAGACTGAGGCAAAGCGGATGTATGCGATTGCGTCCAGTTTCCTGAGCGTCTGCATAACGAGGTTCCCGATCCTTGAGCTCTTGATTTCTATTGAATCCTCATTTCGGAGCTTTGCTTCAATCTGGTCCACTGTTTCCTCAATCTGGGAGAGGGAAATGGGGCGCTTTTCGCAGGCCTTCCTTATGCTCAATCTGAGCTTTTCTGAGTTGAAGGGCTGCCTGGAGCCGTTTTTCTTTATAATGTAAAGTTCCGCGTATTCAACACGCTCAAAAGTAGTGAAGCGCTTTTCGCATTTCTCGCATTCCCTCCTTCTCCTTATCTGCGTTTCAACCTGCCTGGAATCCACAACCTTTGTGTCATCATTTACGCAATATGGACATTTCATGTTTGGTCGCCTCAGCATGCCCAGAACACAAGATGTTGTGTTTCATGAGCATATATACTACAAGGGATTGTATTTTAAAAGAGAGCTTTTCCGACGTGGAGTGCAAAAACACAGTCGTAGCGCTTGGGACACGGAATATTTAAAAGGAAGGAATTTGGGACACGGGAGAAAAACTAAACCCCGTGCCCAATGATTTCGCCTTCCAAGGGCACTATTTAAGCACTTTCCCGGTTTTCATGTACCAAAGGTAAAGGTCTAATGCTGCGAGGGAGAGCTTGAACCTGAAGGCGATTAAGCGCAGGAGGTTTTCATAGGTAAGGTATTGGACGCGGTTCATGGATTTGGGCACTTCCGGAATCAGGTCGTTTTCATGCATTGTGCGCAGGATGTGGCGGTCCAGGATTGCAACATCTGTGTAGCCCACGTTGCGGAGGAAGTGGGAGGCTTCCTTGTAGCCCATTCCCTTTACATTTTCCACGAGCCATTCACGGGCTTTGCGCGTACCCCCCTTGGCGAGCTTCTGGATGCGCTTCTTGAGGTCTTTTGAGTGCTTGCGGGCTTCTATGATGTATTCGGCACGCTTGTTGAAGAAGCGATACCCGAGGTTCCTGAGCGCGGCGGAAAGCTCCTTTTGGGGAAGTGTTTCAAACCCGCCCCCTATTTTGGTCTGGACTTCGATTCCTTTCTGGGCAGAAGAGTTGGCAGTGAGAAGGCAGAAGCAGAGCTCCGAGAACCATTCGTCTTCTTCCAGCGTGCCCAGGAGCTTGAATTCCTCCAGCCTTTCCTTTATTTCTACGGATACGGGGGAGACCTTAAGATCTACAAGGGCATCTGAAAGGGATTCGGCCATGGATAATGGTCGGAGGGAAGTTTTTTAAGCCCTAACGTCAATGAATATGCTTGGTTGGGACTATGGAGAAGAAAATAAAGCTAGGGATATTCCTGCTTCTTTTTGCGGTGCTTTCACTTATATTCTACAATATAAACTTGACCTATGTTGTGGGGGCGGATGAGCAAAGTTTCACCCTGTTCCAGTTTGTGGGGCCGGTAAGTGCTGGTTTTGTAAGCCCGTTCCTCGCGGTGTTCATGATACTGGGTGTGGAAGTTGTGCAGAAGGTGCTGATTAATGATTTTACCTTCAGTGCATTTTCGGTTGCAAGGTTCCTTCCGATGCTGGCTGCAGCATACTATTTCGGGGTTGTGAAGAAAGATAAGAGGTTCGGGATTGCGATTCCTATATTGGGGATGATTTTGTTCTGGATGCACCCGATTGGAGCGCAGGCATGGGGATATGCGCTTCTTTGGCTGATACCGATTGTTGCTACGGTTTTTGCAGCAAAGCACCTGTTCCTGAGGAGCCTTGGGGCAACGTTCCAGGCGCACGTGGTGGGCTCGGTGGCATTCCTGTATACCATTGGGATGCCTGCGGAGGCATGGTGGGCGCTTATTCCCATTGTGCTGGTTGAGAGGGGGATGTTTGCTGCAGGGATTTCAATTACCTATATAACGTTTAGCAGTGTATTGGAGTATGTTGCGCAGATGCTCAAATGGAACATGGGGTTCCTGAACCCTGATGGGAAGTTTGTGCCCCATGTGCAGCACCACAAAAAGGAGGAAGATTGAATGAAGAAAGTGTTTGGCATTCCAATGGAAAAGAAGAAAGAGCTTACTGTTATCCTGGAAGCAGACCCATATGCAAAGGGAAGCTTTGCGATGATGGGCTACACGCTCAAGGATGGGAACCAGGTAGGCGGAGATGAGAAAACCATTTATCTGTATATTTCTGGGGATGATGAAAAGGTTGCCGGAGCAGGGGAAAAACTGAAGAACCTACTTGTGGATGTACCTGGGGAAATTGTAGACAAAATTATTGCGATAATTGCTGAAGAGGAAGACAAGGCAGCAAGCGGGATGGGAGACATCTTCGGATGAGTGCATGGGCAGGGAAAAGAAAATACCCAGGGGAGTCCCTTCTTCTGAGTCAGTTTACCTTCCCCCGCACAATAGCCCGGAGCTTAGGAGCTTCCAGGACAAAGAAGAGAACATAACGCGTAATTTGTGGAACCTGGAGGAAGTAGTTAATTTTGTATTTTCCAGGAAGTACCAGCCCAAGTATTATGAGATTGCAGTTGGGTTCTTGAAAGAGCTTTCCGGGAAGATGTATATGGAAGGCGCGGACATCGGGAAGTTCCTTTCCGAAAATGGAATATCTAAAGCTACTTTTTACAATCGTGTTTTGCCCAGGTTAAGGAGGGTGGGCATGATTAAGGTGGAAAGGGAAACGATTGTGGCGCGGGAGAGCATGCGCAAGTACAGGCCGATGACGGTTTCGCTGAGCAAGACCTTTGGGAACTATTTCATGAAGATTGGGGACTCCTGGCTCGCATCCGTGGATGATGCACGGAGCAGGAAAAAGGATTAGAGAAGATATTTAATTTTTGCGTGCTTCACCGTAATCATGAAGATAGACTGGGCAGATGCAGTTCTTCTTGTTTTCTGTATTGTTTTGCTTGTGTTCAGTTTTGTGCATTTTAGGGATTCTGCAGCCCTCAGGGCGGAGAATGCTGCGCTTTCCGAGGAGCTTGCAGGAACTAAGGCTGAGCTTGCGGAAGTGCGGGATTCGGTTGCATTTGAAGGAAACCGAATTGACGGGCTGAAGCTGGAGATGGGGCAGGCGGATTCCGCGCTTGAGGCTGGGATTGAGGAGGTTGCGGTGGATTTGGAGGCGACTAAGGGAAGGGTTACCAGCATAGAGGAGAATTTTGAGCAATTCCGGGAGGAGTATATAGAATTGCAGGGGCAGTACGAAGAGAAAGCTGCGGAATATGAACTGCTTGTTGGGGAGATTGAGGATTTTGAAATGGGCCTGGAGGAGAAGATGTACTGGTATACTGCAAATGCGGATTTTGGCGGGGAAACAAAAGGGTTCCTTTCAAGGATTGACACTAAATGCATCGAAGAGGGAGGTGTGCTGAATATGCCCTGTGTTGTTTATGTGCTTGATGAAAGGGATTACGAATACGAAAGTGAGGCTAAGGACTACATAAAATCCCTGGATGAATTTGAAAGGGACAGGGGAGGGGACTGCGAGGACTGGTCTATTTTTGTAAAGGCAATAATCAATGAGATTGCAGCGGAGCATGGAGTGGATGAGCTGAGGGTTGTTGATTTCAACAGGCCGGGGTATTTTGAGGTTTATTCGGATGATGGAATTACTTACTATTATTCTTACGCAGACATAAACATGAAGATTGAGGATTTGCAGGTTGCGTGCTTCCCGGTTGGGGGAGGTTATGGGCACTGCGCGCTTGTTTCAGAGGATGTTATTTTTGAGCCTCAGGATGGCTCATATCTCGCAAGGGCTGAGTGGGATGGAGAAAGCTACCTGATTCGGGATGGAGGGTTTGTGGAAGTGCTTATAGACAATGAGGATATCCATGTGGATACCGGGGAAGGATGGGTTTCATATGCTTATTTTATTGAAGAGATAGAAAGGATTCTGGAGAAATAGAAAAGGAAAATAAAATTAAAAGAAAAGGGGAAAACCGGATTAGTCCGGCTCAACCACTATCCTGTCCACTCCCCAATCAGTGAAGCGGATGTCCACTGTGTAATCATCCCCATCAAGCTCTACAGTGTCACCGTCTTCCAGGTCATAATCATCCCCATCAAATTCTATGGAAAGGGTTAGGCCTGAGACGTCCACCTCATCAATCGTTGTGAGCTCCCCGAGCATCCTGAACTTCTTCCCTTCGAGCTGTTCTCCAATGGGCGGGTAGAAGTTGGAGGTTTCCTTATCTATCTCCATGTCCACTTCGCAGCCAGAGCCGGTGAACTCCTTCCCTTCCTGCACAAAGTACTGGACAAAGTTGAAGTCTTCCCCTGTGCTTATTTCCACAAAGTAGTCAGTGTCGTCCACTACTTCCAGGTCAAGGTCAAGCTCTTCATCGCAGATGTCCTGGCCGGTATCGCCAAGCCCAACGCCCTCGTCATCGCAGATGTCATCGCCGTCCAGGTAGTCTTCATAATTTGCATAAAGCGCAAAAACTGCGGTTTCATTATCCGAAACTTCCACAAGCTCAAGCATGAACCTGTCGCTTCCTACTTCGACTTCAATGAGGTCGCCTTCATAGAGCCTTGCCTCATCATCGCTCATCATCTCGTAGCGCACAGGGGTTTCATCCAGGTCATCCTCTTCGCACTCTACCTCAACGCACATCCCTCCTGTGCATTCATAACCAATGCCGCATACAAGGGTCTTGGTCTTTACTGTTCCGCCTTCGCAGTAGTATTCTACTACTGTTGCATCGCTGTAGCACGTATCTATGTAAGAGTCTCCTTCAAACGTTGTGGTCCCTACGGTGAACTTGTCCTGGCCATCTGTATCTTCGCAGAGTTCCTTTTCAACGCAGGCGCCTTCAACACAGTGCTCATCTGCACCGCAGTCAATGTTCTTGCTCTTCACGATTCCTGATTCGCAGTAGTATTCCTTTACTGTATCCGGGTCGTAGCAGGCATCATTCTGGGTAACGTCACCCTTGGTTACTGTTCCTGCTTCGGAAGTGTCCTGGCCATCATCTGAATCTTCACATTCAAACTCAACACATGCGCCTTCAACACAGTGCTGGCTTGAGGGGCAATCAACGGTTTCCGAGGCGATTGCACCAGCCTTGCAATAATACTCTATAAGAGTTGTTTCATCTTCGCATGTATCTGTTTCCTCCTCTGTTCCTGAGGAAGTTGTTCCCTTTACCCCTGGTTTTATTCCATCATCAGAATCATCGCACGGGGCAACATCGCAGAGCCCGTTCGTGCAGAGGTATCCTACGGGGCACGGGAGTTCCATTGAGGAAACTGCACCGTTGTCGCAGTAGTATTCTACAACTGTGTTCTTGTCCTTGCAGAAATCATCCTTGTAGGCGCCATCCGGGCCGAGGACGCTTCCCGCAACAAAGAGGTCCTTTCCTCCGTCTCCATCAGTGCATTCTGCGGAAGGAGGAGTTGTGCACGGGCCATCGTGGGCCACATTCACTCCGGCTTTATTTGCAAAGCAGGGATTCGTGTAAGTAGTGCCATCTGCACCGCAAACCAGCTGCTCGGTCTCCGGGCATGCCTGGCTACTTGTTCCATTGCCAGGGCATCCTGCAAGCAGCAAACCAAAAACAAACAGGGAAACTATCAGATACTGTCTCATGGCGATAAATCTGAAGTAAAATTTATAAGGATTAGTGTACGCGCGTAGAAAATAAAGAAAAGAGAGGGTTGAACCCTCTAGTTCAGCTCAAGCCAGAAGTAATGGGTTTCTACTGCTCCTGCAACTTCATCTGCTGCAGTGAGAAGCTCATAATCTCCGGTCAATGTGTTGAAGAGAGTCGTTCCTGCAGTAATGTTCACACAGAATGCAAGCTCGTCCTTGGCTGCGGGTGCTGCATTGTCTGCAACAACACAGGTCTCAAGGCCTCCTCCGGTTACAGCCTGCTCAGTGTTCACAGGTGTTCCTGCAATGTCAACATTGCATCCTGCTGCAAAAGTGTTTGTTCCACTGTCGATATCCAGAACATCAAACAACCAGACGCTGTCGATGTCTGCACCAGTTGCTGCCTGGATTGTAGACCAGTCAAAACCGGATGCTGCTGCAACCGCACAGACCTCTCCTCCGTCCGCTGATGTCCATGCCCATGTGTAGAACATGTCAACATTATTCGGAGCAAGAACGATCTGCCCGGTAACGTTTCCCCAGTAACCTGCCCACTTCTCGGTTGAGATGTTTGAGCTGAGGTTAAGTTCGGTAACGTTACCTCCTTCTGTAACTACATTCGCTGCCCCAACCTGCGTGTACTTGCCCTGCGGACCTACCTGCCAACTCTCAGCAGGCTGGATTGCAAAAGCAAGTCCCGCAAGCAAAAGAAGCGCAATTGCGAAACCATATTTCATATTATATCCACCTCGAAGTGTATACATTAACTAAGGCATATAACAGTAATAAGCTTTTTAAGTCTTCGGACTAAAATCCAAAGCATGAGAGTGTGGGTTCTTTTACTGTTACTTGTAGTTTCATTTGGGTCTAGCCTTGTAGTTGTAAACTCGCTGGATGGAAGGGACGTGGTTTCCGGGATATACTATGGGAATGTTGTGGGGGAGCAGGCCCAGTTCGTGCCTCCGGATTACCTGGAAAATGTGGTTTACGGGAAGATTGGCTGGAACGGGGATGTTGTGCTTGTGCAGTCTGCCGGAAGCCCGATAATCGTGGGCATGAGGAATACGCTGGAGAACAAGGGGAATACTGTTACCCTGATTAGCTCCTCGGACCCATATGAAACAAACCTGCTGCTGGCGGATAGGAGCAGGGCGGAGAGCTTTGTGCTTGTGGATCCTGTTTATGGATATAATACGGTTTCCGTGCTTCCTTATGCAAAAGAAAAGGGAATGTACCTGATTTTTGTGGACAGGGAACTCTCGGGTTCAGTTGTGGAATTCTTGAAGGGCAAAAACCCTGAAGAAGTTCTTGTTTACGGATACGTGGATGAGGAGGTCAAGCTTGCCCTTGGGGAAGGAGGGATAAGCTACACTGAGATAAATAATGGGGACAAGTTCCTGGACAATATGGAAATTGCGGATGAGTATTTCAAGATAAGGCCTGAGAAAAAGCAGGTGATTCTTTCTGACGGGAATGCGATGGAGGACACTATTATTGCAGGGGATGACCCTGTGGTACTCATCAGCCCAATCATTTCCACGGATGTATACAACTATATGGAGGAGAAAGTAGAAGCTGGGCAGGTATCTGTCGGGCTGGTTGTGGATTCAGAATATGCGCAGACTGCTTATGACCTGAAGACTTCGATAAACAATGCACTTGGGGAGGATTCCCTTGCCGTGCTCGTGAAATTCGGGCAGAGCGTGCCTTCCGTGGGCTCAGGGATGCTTCCGGTGGACCTTTTCCCGCTCCGCGGGCCGATTATAGGGCTGGAAATAACAAAGGCGGAATACAATACTGCTTCCGGGATGCTGGAAATAACCTATGGGAACACCGGAAATGCACCGGAATACGTGCAAAGCCAGATTGATGTTTATGTGGATGGGGGCAAGGTTGGGGCGATTGGTGATGAAGAGCCCTTCCAGCTGGACAGGGAAGAGATACTCGGAAGAGGCTATGAACTCGGAGTGGAAGAGGGAGAAATAGTAGTTGAGATTACTGCGCTTTATGGCTCATCCAAAAGGTCCATGGAAAATGGTATACAGGTTACCCTGAATGCAGGGAGGGTTGCATATGTTGACCAGTCTTTGCTTGATGTAAGCGGGTTTACCCAGGATGAGGAAACAGGGGATGTGTTCATAACCTACGATAATGTTGGGGGAGAAGAAGTTTACTTCAGGCCTGATGCAACCGTTGAGATGGGCGGAAAGAGCACCAAGATAAAGAGTGATACGCTTTACCAGCTGGGGGTTGGGGAAGCGGAAATGGTGAAGTTCCCGGGAATATTGGGCTCTTCTTCCGGAGATGTGGAAGTTGTTGCGGGAGCGGACTATGGTTCCCGTGAAGCCTTTATGGAGAAGCGCGTTGATGCTAGCCATGTATTTGCGGTTGAAGCTCCTGTGGAGGAAAACGCAGGGTTCGATATGAACCTCCTGTTTATGCTCCTGATACTGGTGCTGGTAGTTGTAATTTTGTATCTTGTGCTTGGAAGGAAGAAAGAGGAGAAAAAGAAGAAGTAGTTTCTTCTCTTCCTGTTTTCTTTTATTATTCTAAATCCTAATCCAGTTCTACCCAGAACTCCACTGTGTTTCCACCTTTGTAGGTTGCAAGTGTGGCAGGCACCATTATCTCATAATCATAAGCTGCAGTTCCATCTATGCCTGAGCTGAATACCACGTCTTCATTATCGGCAATGTTAAACTGGCCATTGCCGCTTGTGTCCTGGGAAGAGTCCCAGACAATTCCTGTGAAGAAGCTATCTCCGGGTGTAAAGGTGGAATTTGCCAGAGGCACATACGGAACAAAATGCTCAAAGATTGAGACGTTCATTGCTAGGTTTGGATTGCTGCCATCATAGGAATATGTATCGTTTACATTGTCGGGTTCTGCTGAAATTCCAAGGAGAGTGTCCAGCTCTGTGAAGTCATTTGTGGAATTTTGCTGGGAAGTGTTCCTTCCGAGTGCGATAAGGGAAGACCAGTCTATTGTTGCATTCCCGCTTATCACATATACTGCTCCGGAATCCCCGTCCCAAAGCCAGGAGTAGAATATGTCCACCTGGTTGGGGGCCAGGAGAAGGGAGCCGTTTACATCCCCGTAGAAGTATTGCCAGATATCTGTGCATTTGAATGTGCAGCCGGGGTGGCCGTTCTCTGTCCAGTTGGCGTAGGAATCGCAGTAATCCAGCGTTCCTGCTGAAAGCGCGCTGGAGTTGCTGAAGTCAAAGCCGTTGAAACAGACAAATGTGTCATTGAATGAATTGGACCTGCTGTCCGAATCCAGGTAAACTCCTGTGATAGTGTTGTTCGTAATGTTGTTGGAGAAGGAGCGGGTGTTGTTTGAATCATCTGAGCGCAGCCCGTATTCGCTGTTGTTGCAGATTAAGGAATTGGAAATGTTAGTGTCAAGTGAATGGTGGAGCCGTATCCCATACTGGTGGTTGTTGCAGAATTCCGAAGTGAGTATCCGGGCCCTTTCCACGTGCACCATGTGGAGGCCGTGGCCATTGTTGTCGTTTACTACTACATCTTCAAGCAGGACATCCTCGCAGTTGTTGAGGTTTACCCCATTTGCGCCATTGTTTTTGAGCTTGGATGGGTCGATTGTGATGTTTGAGGAGTCGGTGGCATAAAACCCGTCATCCGTGTTGTTCTGGGACGTGAGGTTGGTGAAGCTGTTGCCGTCTCCCCCCGAAAGGGTGAACCCTGAGTAGGTGTTGTTGTAGGATGAACTATTGATGAATGTATTGTTGTAGGCAGAGCTCAGGCTGAACCCGTCATCGTTTTTATATGCAACGTTGTCTTCAAGGAGGTTCAGGCTGGCGTTGAGCTCCAGAAGGTATCCATTGGTGTTGTTGTAGGCCCGGTTGTTGCGCAGGGTGTTGTTGCTTACGGGCAGGGCAAGGTTGAAGCCAATTGTGAGGGTGAATCCCTTGGCGTTATTGTATGCTGTGTTGTTGGTGAGGATATTGTTGTTGGAAAGGTCCGTAAGCTGGATTCCGGAGAGTGCATTATCGTATGCGGTGTTGTTCTCCAGCAGGTTGAAGGAAGAGCGCACATCCAGCCAGATTCCGTTCTGGAGGTTGTCAAAGAGGATGTTTTCAGTTAGGTTGTTGCCGGTGGAATTAAGAAGAAGTTGGATTCCGTCGAAACTGTTGTTGTAGGCACTATTGTTGTGGAGGGTTGTGTAGTTGCTGGAGGAGAAGGTGAAGCCGTGCTGGGAATTATTGTGGGCAGAATTGCCTATGAAAACGTTGTATTCCGAGCCCTGGACAGAGAAGCCCGATGCGGTTCCGGAATCAACGTGGCCATATGCAGTGTTGTTAAGCAGCCTATTGTTACCAGAGCTTGTAAGAACGAAGCCATGCCCGCTGTTTCCATGGACCGTATTGTTGCTCAGGTTGTTCTGGGTGCTCTGGACCAGGTAGATTCCATAAACAGCATTTTCTGCTGCTATGCTGCCGGAAACTGAATTGTTGTGGGAAAGGAAAAGGTGGAGCCCATACAGGCTATTGTTGTTGAAGGTATTGTTGGTAAAGTTGTTGTAGTTGGAAGAGGATTGGAGATAGAACCCATAATTGGTATTGTTGGAGAAGGAATTGTTCTGGTAGAGGTTCCTCGTGCCCGAAGTTGAAAGGCCCCCGGCTATGCTGTTGTTGTAGAAAAGGCTGTCGTGGATTGAGTTGTTGTGGCTCGTGGCCAGGTAAATTCCATATAGTGAATTGTTGAATGCAGTTATATTGCGGAAAACGCTTTCGTTGGACTGGTATGCCTCCAGCCCGTAGCTATAGCCTGAGAGGCCCGGGCAGTTCCTCACTGTCACATTAGTAAGAGATCCATTGAGCAGTATTGCACGCGTGGTGCCAGCAGTTCCATTGTTTGAGATGTTGAATCCATTGCAGTCAAGTACCACATCGGAAGAAGCTATTTTCACGCAAACTGTCCCTACACGGGGGGATGCATCATAAGGTGCCCCTACCGCATTGCCCGTAAGCCCATAGGTCCCGGAAGAGGTTATAATCTGGCACTGCCCTGATTCAAGCTGGGTTACATTAATTGGGAATTCCCCAATTTCAAATCCTACAAAAGATTCATCATATTCGTTGAATGTTCTTCCTGGGGCCGCCTTTGTCCACAATTCTGCTGTATAATTCTGCCCAGTAGTGAGATTGTCGCAAATCTTGAACATCATCATGTTTCCTGCATCTAGTGTGCCTGTCAGGCTGCGGTCAACAAAACCTTCACACGAAGAGTTGCTCACATTTACTTTATATGAAATAACCTGTGTTGTGGGCAGAGGTTGCTGAGCCGTTGCAGTGAAAGAGAGGAACAATCCTGTTCCATTTTTCAGCTCGATTGTGTAATTGGCCAATTTATTCCAGTTCGAGTTTATCAGAACCGGGTTGCTCCAGTTCGTGGAAGCATTTGTGGTGAAGAAACTATTTATTTCCTTGGACTGGTTGTCCATAAGGTCAAAGTCCATAATCGTCATATTTACTATTGTTGTCCTTCCCGCTAAGTAATTCTTGCTTTGGATTGACCAATTGGCTGAACAGGTGCAATTGGAAACAAACACTCCAAGCATGCTGCCCACATCACTGGAAGAGGAAAGGTACCTTTCCCATGTGGGGGATTCGTCACCATTGTCCAAATTCTCAAAATGATAGCTTATCCATTCTGCAGCAGTCGACTGGTGGGCTCCCTTGGCAGCCAGGAATGTGCGGGAAGGCACGGTTTTTGTTATGGTCCAATTGAATGCCGGCTCATAACCTACTGCTGTATGCTGGTAATCTGCAGGAAGAACCTGATAGCGTACAGGATTGTCTGCATTGCTCAGGAATTTTCCCAGAGTAAATTCAACGTTGTACACTGAGATTATCCCTGTTCCTGTCCTCCTGAACTCTACAGTTATATTATGATTCCCTGCGGGGAGGGTGAAGTTTATTGGCTGGAGAGCAGTGCTGCCCACATCCCCAATCCCACTTACTGTCCTTATGCGCTCCTCATCAACTATAGTCCCATTTACTTTTATCATGGTCCAGATTTCGTTGGTTCCTGCGGCAGTAAGCTTTTCTACGTTGAATGAACTCAGGATAAAAAAGTTGGTGGGTTCAGTTGTATTGAATTCTGCAACGATGTATTCCCCATATGTGGAGCTTGCAAATGTGAAGTTGGAAATGTTGAATGGGACTGCGAAGAGGGAGACATAACCGCCTCCTCTCTGGTTAGTAAGGGGAAGTTGGTCTATTGCGCCTCCTTCTGGTATTGGGTAGGGGGTTTCTCCAATTCCATCTCCATTTGTGTCAACTCCGGTATATGAAGAATAGAAGTTTCCCCCTATGTCCAAGCCGCCTATTATGTTGGGGCCAGTTTGCTGTGTGATGTTCCAGTCATTGAATCCTACCGCATAACCTTCATAATTGAGGTAAGGCGGGTAGGTAAATCCTGCGGTGACGTTGAATGTTGAATTCATGCAGGAATTATCGAAAGTGTAGTTTTGCTCTTCACCGTTTGCAGTGAGGATGTTTCCGCAGAATGCCTTGCAGTCCCCTGCGCCCAGGTCAACATAAAGATCATTCTCCACATCCGAGCAGCTGCTCCAGCTGAATTCTGAAGTGTCGAAGTATACTGTTTCGTTC
>JAQBFN010000007.1:0-46175 GCA_032123335.1 Microcaldota archaeon | reverse complement strand
CAGGTCCCCGCTTATGTACGAATAGATTCTTTTTGCGGATTCCTCTGCTGTTCTTTCGGAGGTATCGAGCTCCACTAATCCACAGGAATAATTCCTCTCGGAAAGCTGGTAGCAGTAGTCCAGGAGCTCAGCCATTATGTTTTCGTCTATTTTTTCCTTTGCGTAGCCCCGCTTTTCCATTCTTTTCTCCAGCTCTTCGGGGTTTGTGCGGAGCACAACTACCAGCTCCGCGGGGCAGGGGATTTCGCATCCTAAATGCCCTTCAAAAATTACATCCTCCTTGTCCTTGAGCAGGGGGGTTATGTAGGCGCAGAGCTTGTGCACATCCACCTCTTTCTCGTTTCCAGCCCCTCCCATTGCCTGGGCTTCCTCTGCAATTTCTGAGATGTGGAAAACATCCCATCCGGTAATTGCGCCCAGCTCCTTTGCAACTTCGGTTTTTCCTGTTCCCGGGGTCCCTGTTATCAGAACTTTCATGGTTTTCCTCAATACTGTCTTGCTGCATACTGGTAGGTGGTTGCGTCCTTTCCGCAAGCTACGCACTTCTTCCCGGAGGGCTTTTCGTTTGCATCGTATCTTGAGCCGCGGATATTTGCTGAGCATTCCTCCTTGATTTTTTCTGCGCACCGCTCGCCTTCAAGCTCATCCGTGCAAAAGGGAATCTTTACGAATCCTCCTCCGTTCTCCACTGCTGATTTAAGCTCTTCAAGCGTATCAGCTTCCTTGAGCATTGTTGCGAACCACGCGTCTGCCTTTTCCCTTATTGCGTTGTTCATTTCCTCGCCAATCTCTCCAATTCTTTTGGGAAGGTCGTCAAAGGGAACAAATTCCTTTTCCCTGGTGTCCCTGCGCACAACCACTGCTTTCCTGGATTCAATGTCGCGGGCACCTATTTCCACGCGGATTGCGGCCCCGTTCAGCTCCCAGAAGTTGTACTTGAAGCCGGGGGTGTTCTCGGTAAAGTCTGCAACAACCTTGTATTTCTTGGAGAGCTGCTCGGTAATGGTCTGCGCAAAGGAGATTACCGCATCTGCACCTTCCTTCCTGAGTATGGGAACTACCACCACCTGCACATTCGCAAGGTGGAACGGGAGAATCATTCCTTTGTTGTCTCCATGGATGGAAACAGTTGCTGCAAAAATGCGGGAGATGCACGGGCCATAGCAGGTCTGCCACCCGAGCTTTTCCTCGCCATCATCATCCATGTACTTTACGTTGAATACTTTTGCGAAATTGGTTCCCAGGTTGTGGGTGGATGGAAGCTGGAGGGTTTTGCCGTCCGGCATCATCGTGTCCGCTGCGTAGGTGTTCACTGCACCTGCGAACTTGTCCCACTGGGGGCGCTGGAAGAATATGAACGGAACCCCAAAAGACTGGTGAATCATTTCTTCGGTGGTTTCCATGTCCTCATTTACCTGGGCAAGCACGCCAGCCTCGTCTGCAAATACATTGTGTGCCTCAATCCAGTAGAATTCCCTTCCGCGAATTAGGGGCTTGGTAGCTTTGGTTTCGTACCTCCAGACCTGGCAGGATTGGTAAACCTTCAGGGGAAGGTCGCACCTTCCGTTTATCCAGAGTGAGTACATGGGGTACATTGCGGTTTCAGAGGTGGGGCGCATAATCATCTTTTCCTCAAGCTCGTTGTTTCCGGCGCGCGTTACCCAGAATACTTCGGGCGCGAATCCCTCCACGTGCTCCTTTTCAGCTTCGAGGTTTTTCTCGGAAATGAGCGCAGGGAAATAGGACTTGCGATGACCCTTCCTTTCCAATGCATCCTCGTAGAGGCGGTACATCCTGCTGATTACATCTGCTGCGTTGGGCATGATCACTACGAAGCCCTTGAGGTTGTAGCGGAGGTCGCAGAGCTCAGCCTCCTTGATTACTGCATTATACCAATCTGAGAAATTTTCCTTAGGAATATCCACATTAACACCTTATGGGAAATTGATGGAACGAGAAGTTTAAAAGGCATATTGCGATAAGCAACGTGTGATAGTGGAGATTGCGCTCTTGCTTGCTGGGCTTCTGCTGCTCGCATTCTCAAGCGACAAAACCGTGGATGTGGCTGCAAGGCTTGCCGCAACCGCGAATATACCCCCGTTGCTTATCGGGATTATTGTGCTTTCGGTGGGCACTTCGCTTCCGGAAATAAGCAGTTCCCTAGTTTCCACAGTTGGGGGGCACCCGGAAATAAATGTGGGGGATATTTTCGGCTCCGCGCTTTCACAGATTACGCTTATTTTCGGGCTTGCGGTCATTATCGGGGGGAAGGTTGCTGCGGGAAGGAGAGACGTGCTCCTGCTGGGTGGGTGCGCAATAATGGGTGCGATGCTTGCGCTCTTTGTAGTGGAAAGCGGGGAAATTACATTCACAAATGCACTGTTTCTGATTGTGAGCTATTTTGTGCTGATATTCATCTCGAATAAATATACCGTAAAAGATTATGCTGCTCCTGTGGGGGTGGAGGCAAAGAAATTCTGGCCCTGGAAGGACAGGTTTATTGCTTTTGGGAAATTGGCCCTGTTTCTGCTTGGAGTTGTTGTGGGGGCTGTGCTGGTAGTTGACTCAACCGTTGCAGTGTCCACGGAACTTGGAATTGACACATACCTGATAAGCTTCTTTGTTATTGCAATCGGGACTTCCCTCCCTGAACTTTTCGTGGCTGTTGCAGCAATACGGAGGGGGCAGGATGAGCTTGCAATGGGAAACATATTGGGGAGCAACATAACAGATACTACTCTTGCGCTTGCTGCGGGGCCGCTTATTGCACCCAGTGTGCTTCCGGATGTGGGGCTTGCGGTTGCCACGGGCACATATATGGTTTTTGCATCAATACTGGTTGTGATGCTGTTTGCATGGAGAAAGAAAATCGACAGGCTTGCGGCGATTGTGCTTATTGGGCTGTACCTTGCCTCATACTTCTTCCTTTTCTGAGAGCGAGCAACCACCTTTTTAAGGATTAGCAAACAATACAGTTACTTAATTGTGGGTGTGAAATTGTATGACTAAAGTTAAAGGAAATGCTGGAAAACATATTGTTTCGGTTCCAAAAAAAGAAGGGGCATCGATGGTTCGCAAATCCATGGGGGCAACCATCTGCCAAAGGAGCCCTGGGGCTGAAATTGCTGCAGCTGCAGAGCGGCTTGCAAAACAGAAAAAGGGGGGTGCGGCAGAAAAAAATGAAAAAACCAGAGCCCTGTTTGATGTTGCAAAGGAAGGGAAATGGGGGACAGTGATGAGCGAGGTAACCAAAGACAACATAAACGAGCGGGATGTTCGTGGAATGACTCTTTTGATGGTGGCTGCAGAGCAAGGTGAATACGCAATTGTGCGGAGGCTGGTAAAAAATGGGGCACAGAAAGATGCAACTGATGATTATGAGAAAAGTGCGTTAACCCATGCGCTCCTGAATGAGCACAACAAGGTTGCAGAACTGCTTCAGGAACTGGACACCAACTGGAAATTTGATTTGTACGTGGCGGTAAGGGACCGGAGGAAAATGCTTGTTATGACTATGAAGGAAGTGCTTGGCGCCACTGATGAGGATGTTGCAAGGGCTGAAGCGGAATGCGATCCGAAAAGGGGACCTGCCCTGAGCCATAGGGTCCAGAGAGTCGGGGGCGAAGCAAACGCGCAGCAGGACCTTACCGTAGCTTTGCAACCTTCGAGAGTGGGTACTGCTAGAAGAGATGATTCCAAAGTTGTAGAGCCTGGTTCTGCCCCAACAGCGCCAAAAAAGCCGCATATCGGCTTCCGGGGCTGCTGAGTTGTTTATAATTCTTTTCTTCTTTTATTCCCAATATGGGAGCTAGATATTCTGTTGATGTAAAGAGGGTTAGGAAAATCCAGAACTCAATTAATGCAGCGATTTTTGCAGGGAACAGGAACGCGCTTGTAGGGCATTATGCGGGCACCATACCTTTCAAGGGGGAGAAGCTTGCAATGCACACGGACGGGGTTGGGACCAAGGTGCTTGTTGCGGATGAGCTTGAGAAATACGATACTGTAGGGATTGATGCAATCGCAATGAACGTGAATGATATCATCTGCATTGGGGCGAGGCCTCTTGCAGGGGTGGATTACCTTGCGGTTTCAAAGGAGGATGAATACCTTATTGCTGAAATTATGAAGGGGCTTGTTAAGGGGGCGAAGGAATCAGATATTTCGATTGTGGGCGGGGAAACTGCAATCATGGGAAGCATGATTAGGGGGAAGAAGAGGCCGTTTGATTTGGCTTTTACTGCGCTTGGGGTTGTGGAGAAATACATTACCGGCTCCGCGATTAAATACGGGGATGTGCTGGTGAGCCTGGGGAGCTCTGGGCTGCACTCAAATGGGTATACGCTTGCAAGGAAGGTGCTGCCCATGAAGAAGTGGGGGAAGAAGATGCTTACGCCCACGAAGATTTATGTGAAGCCTGTGCTTGAGATGATTAGAAAGAGCAATGTGCATGGGCTTGCGCACATTACCGGTGGGGCGTTTTCCAAGCTTACAAGGCTGAAGAAAAATTTGGGTTTCTTTATTGATAACCCTGTGAAGCCTGCACCGATTTTCAATGCGCTCTGGGACCAGGTGGATGATGAAACGCACATGTACCGCACATTCAACATGGGAACCGGGATGGTTGTTGCTGTTCCTGCAAAGGAAGAGAGCAAAATACTGAGCATTGCAAAGAAGCACAAGGTGAAAGCGCAGGTAATCGGGAGCGTAATCAGGGAGAAGGGAGTTTACCTTGGAGATGGGACAAGGCTCGATTATCAGCTGTGATTGAATGAGAGAAAAGGATTTGGGGAAACTGCTGAAAGGGATGAAACCTGAACTGGATGATGGGAAATATTTTTTGTCTTCGGTCCCTGAATCCGAGATAATGGTTATTGCAAATTACCTGGAGTATATTACCTGCATTTACAGGGAGGAAGAGGGGCTTACTGTAATGTTTTCTGAAGAAATAGAAGATGAGATTGAGGGGATTAGCGAGGAGAAGATTGCAGGCCCTTTTGCACTGATTACTTTGAGCATTAATTCAGATTTGGCTGCGGTGGGGTTCCTGGCAAAGATCACTGAGGCTCTTGCAAAGGAAAAGATAAGCGTGAATGCATTTTCTGCGTATTTCCACGACCACCTCCTGGTTCCGTATGGGCGGAAAAAGGATGCGATGGAAGCGCTGAAGAAGCTGGCCAGCAGATAAGTATTTAAAAATGCTGAATTCGTAAAAGACCTATGGGAAAACCCAACATAGCCGTAGCTATGTTTATTGTTGCAATACTTCTGGCAATGGTTATCAATTTTGTTGGGGCTGACAACTGTTCAAGGTGCGATGATGGGAATCCCTGCACCGCAGATCTGTGCAGCATAGACACAAAATATTCCTGCACGCACAAGGCGCTTGATGGGGAATATGGAAGCTGCACCGGGGAAGTGGACGGTTGCCACATCCAAACCTGTGAAGAGGGGGCATGCGCTGAAAAGAAAGTGAGCTCCTGCAATTATGAAGTGGAGTGCCTTGAGCCTGACCTGATTAATCCAGCTTATGAATATTACAAAATTGCACTGGGCGAGCCCGCATTCACCTGCATGATTGCAAACCTGGACAATGTTTCAGGGAAGGTGGATTTCAGCGCAGAGATTGAAGGGTACTCCTATCCATTTGAGAAAACGGTTGAACTGGGGCCGAATGAAACAAAGGAGGTTGAAGTGGAGCTTAATTTCAAACAGGAGTTTTACGAGGTTGGGGAAAGCACATTCTCAATGCTCAAGACCCGCGTTTCAAGCTCCAACCTCACTGTGTACAGCAACTCAGAGACTGTGCAGATTGAGAAGGCAACTACATATGCACCGCCGCGTGGGCAGGAGGATGTTATTGCGGTCTGGGTAACCTATAACGACCCGTGCATAGAAGAGATTATTTCAGAAGCAAAGAAGTTTGCCCCTGATGGGGAATTCCGTGCATACCAAAGGGGGGAGGATGAACGAATGGCGGAGCTTGAAGCGGTTTTCTATGCGCTCCGCTACCAGAACATAAGTTATGTTTCCAGCACCGTGGCCACTACGGACAGTGGAAAAAGCTTCTACAATCAGGATGTGAGGCTTCCTTACCAATCCCTTAAATACAAACAGATGAACTGTGTGGATGGGGCAGTTCTTTACTCGGCAATACTTGAAAAGCTGGAGTATGATACTGCGATTGCGTTTTCCCCTGGGCACGCATTTGTGCTTGTGGGCAGCAGGAACAGCAGGTGGGGCTCAAGCTTCTTCAGCGGCATATTCGGGGGGTGGAATCAAGACTGGATTGCAATCGAGACCACTGATACCGGGGATGAAAGCGTGACTTTTGAAGACGCTGTAAGGGCAGGGGCAAGGGCCCTGGACAGCGCCACGATAATAATCGAAGTGAGTGATACCAGGGAATCCGGGGTTATCCCGCTTCCTGTGGGGGAGCATGAATGCGGAATCGTGGACCTTACGCAGAAAGCGGAAGAGCACCAGAGCCTGTTTGGAAACTAGAAATAAAAAATTTCGCAAAATTTTTTAGCTTTGGATCTCCAGCTTGCCTGGAGAGATGTGGCGGAAAGCCACACAGAAATTGCATTTACAATTTCCAATCAATAACAAAAGCTATTTATACCTCATTTCTGATTGGTTTGCATGAGCCGCCGTGTGGATCAGACTGTTAAAGATATTAAATCTCTTAAGATTCAGGGAGCGCGGAATGTCGCAAAGGCGGGTGTGCGCGCGATAATGTATGCGGTTGAGGATTCCAAAGCAACTACTGTAAATGGAGTAAAGGCTGATGTTGTGAAGGCGGTGCTCAAGGTTTCCGGGGCGCGCCCCACCGAACCGATGCTCAGGAATTACCTGGACGAAACTATTGCATTCGTTACTTCTGAGATTGCAACTACTAAGACGAACAGCCTGAAGAAGTTCAAGGAATCGGTAATCAAGAGCGAAAATGAATACCTTAAGCGGATGAAAGAAGACATTGGGAAGCTGAAGGATTACGGGGCGACCCTTCTGGTCGACGGGATGACGGTAGTTACGCACTGCCATTCAAGCACGGTTACCGGGGTGATTATGGAGGCGCACAAGCGGGGGAAGAAGCTCACTGTGGTTGCGTGCGAAACCAGGCCGAGGTACCAGGGAAGGATTACTGCGGCTGAGCTTGCGCGCGCAGGGGTTGATGTAACCATTACTGTGGACATGGGGGTTGCAAAATACCTCAAGAAAGCGGATATTGTGCTCGTGGGCGCGGATGCGATTAACTCGACTGGAGATTTGATTAATAAGGTGGGGACAAGGGCGCTTGCCCATCTTGCAAAAGATTATGATGTTTCATTTTTCTCATGCGCGGAAACATACAAGTATGACCCGCTTACCCTGTACGGGGTGAGGGAGAAGATTGAGGAGCGGAACCCAAAAGAGGTTTGGGAAAATGCGCCAAAGAAGGTGAAGGTATCCAATCCTGCATTCGATGTGACTGCTGCAAGGTACATAAGCGGGTACATCACTGAGCTGGGGGTAGTTTCCCCTTCCTCGCTTTCAGGGATTGCAAAACAGAAGATAGATAAAGGTGAATAAAATGGAGCCGGTTAGCGTTAATGAAAAAATAAAGAACAATACCCAGGATATGGTGCTGAGCCAGGAAGAAAAAGAGAAGAGGGAAAAGAAAAAGGAGCTCTGGGAAAAGAAAAAGTGCATCTGCCAGGTAAAGCTTATCGACATTAAAACCGGGAGGAATGTTGTTGTGCTGAATGAGGAAGATGCGGAAGAGAACGATATTTATAATGGGTACAGGGTGAACCTGCACTATGATTCCAAAGAGATAGTTTCAATCGTGGACCTGAGCAGCGAGATGGTGAAAAAGGGGGAAATCGGGATTTTCAGGGATGTTGCTGACAAGCTGAAACTGAAGGATGGGGACCTTCTGCACATAAAGCACATGGAAAGGCCCGCAAGCCTGGATTTTATAAAAATGAAGCTGGATGGGGAGAGCCTCACCAGCAAGCAGATTTACACTGTGGTGCATGAGCTCATGAGGAACCGGCTTTCTGAGGCAGAGCTTTCTTCATTTATTGCGGCCGTATATATCCGGGGGATTGGGGAGGATGAAACGGTTGCGCTTACAAATGCGATTGTGGATTCAGGTGAAAAGCTGGACATTGGAGTAGGGCCTGTGGCAGACAAGCACTGCATTGGGGGAGTTGCGGGAAACCGCACCACAATGGTTGTGACTCCGATAATTGCAGCTTCAGGAATATATATGCCCAAAACTTCCTCACGCGCAATTACCTCTGCTGCCGGAACCTCAGACACTATGGAAGTGTTTGCGGATGTTGATTTCAATATACATGAGCTCAAGGAGATTGTGCTCAAGTGCAAGGGCGCGATGGTTTGGGGAGGGGGAACCAACATTGCGGCTGCGGATGACAAGCTCATTAAGCTGAGGCACCCGATGAGCCTGGACCCAAGAGGCATGCTGCTTGCATCCATACTCGCGAAAAAGAGCGCGGTTGGGGCGAAATACGTGGTAATCGATATCCCCATTGGAAGGGGCGCAAAGGTGCTGGATATGCCAAAGGCTGAAGCCCTGGGTGCAGACTTCATCAAGATTGGGAAGAGGCTCGGAATGACCATGGAGAGCCTCATTACGGATGGCGCAGAGCCGGTGGGCAATGGAATAGGGTGTGCGCTGGAATGCAAGGATGTAATGGAAGTGCTCCAGGGCAAGGGCCCGGACGACCTGAGGAACAAGAGCACGCTTATTGCGGGAAGGCTGTTGGAGCTCGTGGGAAAGGTGCCCGAGGGGCAGGGAAGGGACATTGCGGAACTCATGCTCACCAATGGAAAAGCATGGGGAAAAATGAAGGAGATTATTGAGCTGCAGGGCGGGAATCCGAACATAAAGGAGGATGACCTTCCGATTGGGCAGTACAAGCACACAATAACTGCAGAAAAGAGCGGAAAAATCAGCCATATAGACAATAAAGGGGTGAGCAAGATTGCAAGGGCTGCGGGCGCCCCGCGGGACAAGGGGGCAGGGATTTACCTGCACCGTTTGAAGGGGGACAAGGTAAAGGAAGGAGATGTTCTCTTCGATATATATGCGGAAAGCGAGGCAAAGCTGGATTTCGCGATAAAGGCAGTGGAAGTTTGGCAGCCGGTTGAGCTTGAGAAGTTCCTCCTTGGAACAATGAGATAGCCTTTTAAATTCTTTTTTACTTTTAATCTCTCCACGAACCCTCCATAGCTCAGTGGTAGAGCGGTCGGCTGTAGCTTGATATCTGCTTAATAGCAGAAACCGACAGGTCGTGTGTTCAAATCACACTGGAGGGAATACAACGGATAGTGCCATAGAGAAGAAGTAATTTTTTAAATATTGAATATGAAGTGAGAAAGATGAAAAGAATCCTGTTTGCGCTTTTGCTGCTTTCAAGTGTTTTTGCCATTCAGGTTATTGATTATTATGGCTCCACCTGCCCGCATTGCGCGAGCACAAAGGCCCTTTTGGTTGAGCTGGGCAGCGAATATGAAATCGAACTTATAGAAAAGGAAGTTTCCTCAAATGCAGAAAACCGGGCAGAAATGTTCGAGGCATACACGGAATTCGGGCAGGACCCTAACAAAGGTGGGGTGCCCACCCTGCTTGTTGATGGAAAAGCGCTGATAATAGGGGAGCTTACCGAAGAGCAGTGGAGAAACCTGCTGGATGACTGCCTTGACGGGGAGTGTCCTGAAGGGGTATTCACAAAAAACACAATAGACTCGGAATATGAACCCGATGTCAGCCCCATTGAGGAAACAGATGAGTTCCAGGCGCTTACAATTTGGGGGCTTGTGGCTGCTGCACTTGTGGACTCATTGAATCCCTGCACAATTGCAGTTATGGTGATGATGCTGAGCCTTATCCTTATTTCAGAGGGGCGGAAGAAGATGCTCCTTGCAGCTTTGACGTTCATATTCGTAATATTTATCTGCTATATCCTGCTGGGGCTTGGAATACTGCATGTTATGGGAAATCCTGAGCTTACTAACTTCTTCTTCAGTGCAGCAACGGTTGGGCTTCTGATACTTTCCATAATGGAGATTAACGCGTACCTGAGCTACCACCCCGGGTTCTTTGCGGTTGAGATGCCAATGTTCATTAGGCCCCATGCAAAAAAGGCAATTGAGGGAGCCACTTCAATTCCGGGAGTTGCTCTTGCTGCACTATTCTGCTCGCTTTTCCTTTTGCCCTGCTCCTCCGGGCCGTACCTGGTGATTTTGGCGATTATTTCCAAGGCGGTTACCCTGAATGCGATATTCTATCTTTTGCTCTATAATGTGATTTTTGTGCTCCCCATGGTTATTATCTCGGGGGCAGTTTACTTCGGCTATACAACTGTAGAAAAAGTTGGGGAAGCAAAAGAAAAGTACATAAAGCTGATTCATCTTCTTTCCGGGATTGTGCTGTTCCTGCTGTTCCTGTATATGGCAAGCACATACCTGTTATCCTGAGAGAAGACGGCAGCTTTATTAAGATTATGTAAAATAAATAGAAGTCATCCCTTTGCTTTGGTGGTGTAGTGGTTAGCATTTCGGCCTGTCGAGTCGACGACCCGGGTTCAATTCCCGGCCAGAGCGCTTCTCTAATAAACCTTTTCTTAGTTATACGAGCATGAACCGGGCCACAGTAAATTACATTATTGATTTAGGTTTATTTATCTCGTTTCTTTGTGTGGCAGTTACCGGGATACTCAAGATGCCCGGATTGGTGCAGAACCTTGGGATGAACTACAAAAGCCTTCCATTCGATGTGATCACTCCATTGCATGATTTTAGCGGGGTGGTGATGGCCCTGCTGGTGCTCCTGCACATCGTGCTTCACTGGGGCTGGATTCTACATATGACCAAGAGCTTCTTCAATAAGAAGGGGAAGAAATGAGGGTTTTCTTTAAATAATTTTCCAAGAACTAACCATTCCATGAACAAAATGATTTTCATGTTCCTTGGGTTGGTGCTTTTGTTTTCTTTTGGTTGCCCTTCTGAAGAAGCCCCCACAGCAGCTGAAACTCCTGGAGAGCCTCAGGAAGTGCATCCGGAGAACGAGACGGTTGCAGAGCCTGGGGGGGAGCCTGTTGCTGAAGAAGAGGCTCCTGCAGAAGAAGGGCAGAATGAAACACTGGAAGAAGAGCCTGAGGTGGAGCCGATTGTTTGCGTTCCCATAACGCTTACAGGGCAGGTGGAGATTGCAATCTGCACTGAGGATTCTAACTACTGTGACGATGAAGGGGACAAGCAGGTAGTATATGGGGAGGAGGTTGAGATTGGGGAAACCCTGAGCCTTCCTTCCGGTGCAACGGTGCTTGTGGAGGATATTGCGCTTGATGCGGAATGCGAAGAGTGCGGGGAGAAGCCCTCCTGGACCCACAGCCAGCTGGCAAAGCTCAGGATAACTGTGCCAAATGCTCCTGAAGATTTAGTGATTTATGCTGATACTGGCGATACAGGGACTTTCACATCTGAGTACAAGTGCAAGACACTTGACTGGGATGGAAAAACCTGCCTTGAATGGATTCCTGAGAAAGAGAACCGGTATTATGTGGGGAAGATTGTGGCGGATAAAACCTGTGTTGAGCAGACTTGAAGAATAAAGAAAATTAAAGGGAGGGTTATTCCTCCTCTTATTTCTTTCCCTTTGTTTCCTTTTTCTCGTGCTTTTCCTTCTTGCCGCCGGTGCGCTTCTGCACCTCACTCTCTATCTCCTCTTCGCGCCTTACGTGGGAATCCAGGTCTTCTATTACCGTGTGCTTCCCGAAGAAATAGCCGCTGAAGAACATCAGTGCTGAAATCAGGATAAGCGAGACCGGGATTCCAATGTAAATTGCCGGAAGCAGCGTTGTCGGGAGCGCGTTCCTTATGTCTACGAATTCCTGCGGGGTTGTAATTCCGCATTCGTTCATTGACTGGATGTTCCCGGCGCTAAAGAACTCAATCAGGGCTTTTCCTATGAAGCCGAGATAGGTCACCCCTACATACAGGCAAGCGACTACAAATATCACTCAGATAATTCCAAATAGGATTGCGAGTAACTTGTTTTTCATCAAACCACCTATTGCGTATCAAAGCCAAAAAATTTAAATGCTGGCTAAAGCTGGGGGGTGGATAAAAAGAGAAAAAGAAGGGGGAAATGCTATTTCCCGTAATAGTTCCTGAACCACCAGAAGCCTACAAGTGCAAGACCCAGGATAATGAGGATTATCCAGGCGATATCCTGCTGCCAGTCTGATACTTCAGTTCCGTTTGGCTGCTGTGGCGATTCAACTGAAGGCACTTCGGTTGAGATGACCGGCGGGAATGTGACTTCTTCACCAAACAGGTCTTCCGCAGCTGCAAGGGCAGCATTTGCAAACTTGAGTGCTTCCTCGCAGTCTCCGTTCGCCTTTGCTTCCTTTGCATCTGCAAGGAGCCTCTCAGCTACGGAGGTATCAAGTCCCTTCTCTTTTGCATCTTTAATAAGGTTTTCAGCCTCTGCAATTGGCTCATCGCAGTCAGTGCATTCCGCTTCTGCCTCTACGCACTTGTTGTCCTTGCATACAAGGCCTGCATCGCAGTCATCGTTTGAGCAGCACGGGTGCGCGATGCATTCGTGGTCTTTTACTTCTCCGCAATCGCACGGAACAAGCATGCATTCCCCATCATCGCAGTACTCGTTGCCCGGGCAATCGTTGTCAATTTCGCACTCTTCTTCGGGAGGTTCTGCTTCTTTGACACACTCGCATGCCACACACTCATAACCATTTGAGCATCCGGTTCCCGGGACTCCGCATTCAACATCACTCTTGGGGAGGCACGCGTTGTTGTCGATGCTGCAGTAGTAGCATTCAGGGCAGTCTACATCCTCTTCGCATACATAGTCCGGCTTCCCATCCCCTCCGCCTGGCTGCACCGGCTCACGAACTGCAAAGAGCCCGTAAATGTCAAAGTAAAGGCTGTATTCTACCGGATCGGCCGCCACTGGAAGGCTTCCGAGAATCATTTCAAGGAATTCGGTCTGGTCGGTCTGGGCAAAGTCATAGACCGTTATTGTCTTTTCAGTATCATTGTTTATCTGGCCAGCGACTGGGACCCACCTTGCTTTCATTATTACTTCCTGCTCTTCAACTGCGCCCCTTAGCAATACATAATCGTCTATGGGGGCTCCACAGCTTCCATCCGCGCTTGCAATCCTTGGGAGGCTGCAGAGGTTGGCTTCGCACTCGCATCCCTCAAGGCAGTCTACATCTCCAAGGCACGCGTTTTGCTTGCATTTTCCATTCATGCATCTGGAGCAATCCTCGCCCCCGGCACAATCCGCATCATCGCGGCAGTACACACACATGTAATCCACGCAGTATTCTTGAGGCGCATCTGCCGCCACTACAGGGGGGCAGTCCTCATCTGTATAACACTCGGGTGTGATGCACGTATTCTGAGAGCACACCTGTCCCCTATCACACTCAATATCCTCTTCGCAATACGGAACAATCTCCCGTATCTGCAGGTAATAGAGACCCATGGTTTCCGGGTCATAGCCTCCTGAAGGGCTGTAGTGCACTATGAACTTCTCGATAGTAGGTGATACTGGGGCAGCCAGGACCACGCTCTCAGTCAGGGCCGCTATTGTAAAGTATTTATTATTGTAAGAACTCCTTGGCCCGACAAAGGTGTCGTCTATGTCCAGGTAAATGGTCATGTTTACTCCAAGGTCTTCGCTCTCCATGTGTATGGAGTTTACTGTTGGGAGCGTGGTGTCATGGACTAGGTAGATTGCAGTTGCATTGTCATCAAGAGACATCCTTACGGAGGATGCGCCGGTTCCAACCGTTGTTTCTTCAAGCTTCCATTCTCCTGCATACTCCAGTGCGGTCAGAGGCAAAATCATCGAGTTAAAGTAGCTTGCTTCAATGATTTCCAGCTCAAGGACTCCGGTAGGGATTACCGAATCAAAGAGCGCGAAGGCCTCAGCCCATGCGGGTTTGTCCCCCTCCTCATATAGCTCGGAAAGAACTGAGAACATCTGCTCCCCGTTCCTGTAGAAGTAAGAGTTCCGGATGGTCACTGATTCTACATTTGGCTCGAGAACGATTGCGCTCAATGGCATGAAGGACACAGGATCCGAAGCATCGAGCAGCCCGAATACATGGTTGTCGTAAACCCTGCATCCGTCTACCAATTCATGGCCAAGGTTGAACAGAACCATTCCGTAGTGGTTGTTGTATACCCTCATGTTTGAATAAGTGTTCTCAAAGATTCCTTCTTCGCAGGTCTGGGTATCAAAGTTGCAGATCATCCCCCTGTCCAGGCCGCATTGGTTGTATGACCAGCAGGTAGTCAGTGCTCTGAGGGGTTCGCCTCTTGCGGTGACCGGCTCAAGAATCATACCTAGGCTGATGTCCAGCACACCCACCCCGAATGGGAGGAACTCAAGCATCTCGTATGCAGGAGGAACCGTACCTATAAAAATATCATGGATGTCCCCGGCATTATTGTAGGCTAACGCGAAAGACTCAAAATTAACGTTGTAGGAATCAAGCAGCCCATATCCGAACACATCGTTTGTGTGGGCGCTTCCTCCGCTGATTGTTGCTTCATCACTCATCATTAGAGCAAGCCCGAAAGTGCTTCCTGAGAATGTGGAATCTGTAATGGTTGCGCGGGGGCTCTGGATAAGCACTGCTCCTGCGCCCAGTTCATTGATTTCAGGCGCGGGTGCCCTTAGGGTAACTTCCCCTGCAAGCGGGCCGCCTCCAAGGAAGCCCATTAGTATGTCCAGAATAATTGTTGCGTTCATCCTGTTGTTGTTGGAAGTAAGCCCATCAATAGCCAGGTTCATGGTCTGCATTGAAAATACTCCAAATCCGCTTCCATCACTATTTGAGTTGCTCAGCGTAGCATCAGAGCTCCTCACGAACCCAAAGCCCATGAAGTTGTTTTGGGATTTGGAATCGGATATTTTTGTGCCGTTGCTGAGGAAAAGAAGCATTCCGTTGTTGTTCAGGGTATTGGAACCATCTACGGTAACCCCGGTAATTACTGAGTTGACTGCGTTGCAGAGGAGAACTTCTGAGTAGGTTCCTCCGTTGAGTGTCACGGTTTCCCCGGAATAGTAGATTGGCCTTGCGCCTGAACCAGTATTGCGCTCAACCGTGTTGTCACAGATTAGAGTAAAGTCTATGGATGCGCCCCTGAGCGCATCAGAGCCAAGTGGAATGACTCCAAGCCAGGCGTCACCCCCCATGAGCATATCTGCTTCATAGTTTTCCTCAAGGGTGTTGTCCGTGTAAGTTCCATTATTGTCTATAAAGTTCAATCCAACCAGGTTGCCATGTGCCCAGTTATTGGTGAAGGTGTTTCCGAATACTGGAATCCTGCGGGCTACGGGCTCCGGAAGGGGCCCTACTAGGTAGAAACCATTTGTGTTGTCGTAAGCAGTATTGTCATCGAATGTGTTTGCTCCATCGGATTCAAATCCTGCGCCTTCAAAATATTCCCAGTCATTTCCATATGCGGTGTTTCCAATAAACTCGTTTAAGCTCCCGTCTACATTGAATCCGGACCCACCATTGTCATGTGCCTCATTGTCTTCAATGTGGTTGTTCTCTCCATTGAGTTCCAGCCCCCCATATCCATTGCCGTAAAACTCGTTTCCTGTAAAGGTATTAGAATCCCCGTTAACAACGGCGCCATCCTGCCCAGCTCCGCTCGTGTGGATGAGGTTTCCTTCTATGTTATTGTACGAGCCGCTAATGTAGAGGTTATTGTTGTTGCTGTCGTACAGGTCATTATCCAGGATTGAGCCGTTCCATACTAAGTCCCCGTAAATAGCATAATTATATTGGGAGATGTTGCAGTTTTGCACGGTTACATTAGGCTGATATGAATTCTTGATGTTGACACCTTCCCCTGTACCTGTGCCCGTAATGGTGTGCCCATCACAGTCAAGCATAACATCTCCTACCTCTATTCGGATGCAGTAGGAATTTGTGCCATTTACCCCAGTCAAGTCCTTAGTCAGCGTATACTCACCAGGCGCATTAATCACCTGACAGTAATCCACCGTTGCAACAACCGGGGGCAGTATCGAAAAAACAAAACCCATCAAAACCAGGAACACGAGAAGATTCCTCACCATGGACTATATTGGAGATAAAAAGGTATAAAAATCGTTTGGGTTTGCGCCTCTTCTGAGAAAAAAGGCAAAGAATACAAAAATCTTGCCCTCCAAAACCTAAAAGATGATTGGCTGGGAGCTTGGGATATTGATCTTGCTCGTTGCATTTTTCGCGGAATACATAGATTCCACGCTCGGGATGGGGTATGGGACCACCCTGATCGCAGTTCTACTGATTATGGGGTTCGGCCCGCTCCAGGCGGTCCCGGCTGTGCTGCTTTCCAACGTAATTGCGGGGCTGTTTGCAGCTCTTATGCACCACCATGTGGGAAATGTAAACTTCAATTGGGGGTCAAGGTCGCTTACCGTTGCGCTTATGCTTGCCTTGTGCGGGGTGCTGGGAGTGCTTGTTGCAACTTACCTTGCAATAACGCTTCCTCCGGAGTATGTGAGCATATACATTGGGATTGTGGTTGCATTCATGGGCGTGCTGATAATTTTTGGGCACAAGATACGGAGCAGTTTCTCCTGGCTCAAGATTGGAGTGCTGGGGCTCGTGGCTGCATTCAACAAGGGAATAAGCGGGGGAGGGTATGGGCCGCTTGTGGTGAGCGGGCAGATTCTCGCTGGGATAGACAGCAAGAAAGCGGTGGCGATAACCACGCTTGCGGAGGGGATAACCAGTGTTGCCGCGGTTTCGCTTTATTTTGCAATGAACGGGATTGTTGGGTGGGAGTTGGCGCCCTGGCTTCTTGTGGGCTCTGTGTGCTCGGTTCCGTTTTCAGCGCACACTGTGAAAAGAATTGATGCAAGGAACCTTACGGTGTACATTGGGGGGGCAACCCTTTTGCTCGGGCTGTTTACGATTTACAGCGTTGTATCCGGGTAGACCGAAGGTTTATAACTTTTCAAAACGTAATAAGCACTGTATGCTGGTACTGGTGTGTGGGTTGCCAGGTGCAGGGAAAAGCACTCTTGCAAAGGCACTTGCAGAAAAGATTGACGCGGTTTACCTCAGCAGCGACATCATAAGGAGGAAAATGCTGAGCGATCGCACTTATTCTGAGCATGAAAAGTATCGTGTGTATGGAAGGATGGTGGAGGAAACGGAAAAGATTCTTTTCACGGGAAAAACAGTAGTTTGTGATGCTACATTTTACAAGAAAAAAACCAGGGGGGAGATGAGGGGGGCTGCAAAGCGCGCAGGCTCAGATATGTACATAATAAAGTGTGTGCTTGAGGAGCGGGTGCTTGAGGAGCGCATGAAGCAGCGGGAAAAAGAGGGGACGGATGCAAGCGAGGCGAACTTCAGCATTTATCTTAAGGTGAAGGGGCTTTTCGAACCCATTGGGCAGGATTATTTTGATGTTGATACTTCCGGACCGGTTGAGGGGCAGGTTGCGGCTGCGCGGGAATACCTGGAAAAGGAAGCAGGGTGGAAGCCGGAGGAGCTTGGGCTTGAATTCAAGGAAACACATATCTCCTGGGTTTTCCTTGCAGATGATTATGCTTACAAAGTAAAGAAGCCTGTGAAGTTTTCATTCCTGGATTTCTCTACAGAGGATAGAAGGAGGGAATACTGTGAGGAAGAGGTGCGGCTGAACAAGAGGCTTTCGCCCGAAGTTTACCTGGAAGTTGTTCCGCTTGTAAAGGCTGGGGGGGCAGTGCAGTTCGGGGGAGAAGGAAAGGTTCTGGATTATGCTGTAAAGATGAAGAGGATGGGGGGAACAATGGATTCTGCGCTTCTTGAAGGAAAAGTGAGTGAAGGGGATGTGGAAGGGATTGCGGTGGAGCTTGCGGAGTTCCATGGTGCGGTCCCGGTTATACAGGACCCGAAGTTCAATTCCCCGGAAATGGTGAAGGAGCAGATTGATGACCTTGCATCATTCAGGGGAACCGTGGAATCTGCATGCGGGATGGGAAGCAAGATTGACTTTATTCTTGAAAAATCAGCTGGATTTATTGAAGAAAATGAGAAGCTGCTGAGGAACAGGCAGGTGGACGGCATGGTGAAGGAATGCCATGGTGATTTGCACACCGGGAACGTGTTCATGGGGGAGAAAACGCATATTTTTGACTGCATTGAATTCAGCGAGGATTTCAGGTTCATAGATGTTGCAAGCGAAATTGCATTCATGGCAATGGACCTGGATGCAAAAGGGAGGGAAGATCTTTCGGAAGTATTTGTGGGGAAGTACGCTGAACTTTCTGGGGACCATGATTTGGAAAAATTGCTTGGTTTCTACAAGTGCTACAGGGCAAATGTGCGCGCAAAGATTGCAGCGATTGAATACTCCCAGAATCCGAATGAGGAAGCAAAGGAAAGAATTGAGAAATACCTTAATCTTGCGGAAAAGTATGCACAGGCACTCTAGTGCCTGAAGTGCCTTATTCCTGTAAACAGCATCGCCATTCCATGCTCATCTGCTGCATCAATAACTTCCTGGTCACGGATTGAGCCCCCTGGCTGGATTATGGAGGTTACTCCCCTTTCTGCTGCAGCATCAATTCCGTCCCGGAACGGGAAGAATGCATCACTTGCCATTGCGCAGCCCTTCACGGTTTCTCCGCGGGACTCTGCAATATCTGCTGCGAGCCTTGCCGCATCCACGCGCTTCATCTGGCCTGCGCCGATTCCAATTGCCTGGTTGTTGCGCGCATAAACGATTGAATTGGATTTTACGTATTTGCAGATTGTCCAGGCATACATCAGGTCCTTCATTTCCTGATCTGTGGGCTGGCGCTTGGTAACTGTCTTGAGCTTTTCAGGGTCATAGAGCCCAATGTCCACATCCTGGGTCAGGAGGCCCCCGCATACGCTCCGGTAGGAGATTTGGGGCGGCCTGTGCAGCGGGAGTTCGCACTCGCTCATTTGGATTGCGCGGAGCCTTTTCTTTTTTGAGAAGATTTCCAGCGCTTCCTTTGAGAAAGAAGGTGCAACTATCACTTCATAGAAACGGGCCACTATTTTCTCAGCAAGCTCCTCGCCTATTTCACGGTTTACGCAAACAATCCCCCCAAATGCTGCATCGCTGTCCACTGCAAGAGCGATTTCGTATGCCTTGAGAATATTGCCGTTGGTTGCAACTCCGCAGGGGTTGTTGTGCTTTACTATTACTACGGTGGGGTCCGTGAATTCCTTTAAGAGTGCGAATGCTGCGTTGATGTCCAGGATGTTGTTGTAGGAAAGCTGCTTCCCCTGGAGCTGGGTTGAATTTGCAATGCAGCACTGCTGGAGCTGCAGGTCCCTGTAGAATGCCGCATTGGTTTGGGAGGGGTTTTCCCCATACCTCAGGTCCTGGATTTTCTTGAATGAAAGGTTGAGGTATTCAGGGGATTTCTGCTCCGGGAAAAACTTGGAGCGCAGATAGGCTTCGATTACCGTGTCGTAATGGGAAACCTGCATGAATGCTTCCACTGCGAGCTTCCTCCTTGTTTCCAGTGAAACGTCCCCATTATCCGTGATTTCATCCATCACTTCCTGGTACCTTGCCGGGTTGGATATGACTATTACATACTCGTAGTTTTTTGCTGCCGCACGGATAAGCGTTGGGCCCCCGATATCGATGTTTTCTATTGCAGTTTCAAGGGTGCAGTCCGGGGCGTTTGTAACTTCCTCAAAGGGATAGAGATTCACTGCAACAATATCTATCATTCCCACACCCAGGTCCCGGGCCTGTTTCATGTGCTCTTCCTTTTCCCTTTTTGCAAGGATTCCCCCGTGGATTTTTGGGTGGAGGGTTTTTACCCTTCCTTCCATCATTTCCGGGAATCCGGTTAGGTCTGAAACATCAAAAGTCTGGACTTCTGCATCCCTCAGAGCCTTGGATGTGCCTCCACTTGAAACTATGCCTATTCCATGCTCTGAGAGGAACTTCCCGAATTCAACAATTCCATCTTTGTTGTAAACACTTAGCAGTGCCCGCTTTATTTCCATAGAAACCGTACTATATTAGCGGAAAAGGGGCTTAAAAGCGTTGTGTTTTGGGTTTGAAAATAAAGAAAAGAAAGGGGAAACACTCCTGGGGCGATGCAAATGTGGAGCCCCAGAGTGGCTTGGATTACTCCTCCCCGGGTGCTTTGTCGTATGTGTAATCTTCCGGGGGCTCATCAATCTCTATGTCAAATATGTTGGCGAGCTTTTCCGCTTCTTCAGGAGGGGCGCCTTCTACCTCTTCCTCCTTCTCAACATCTTCAACCTGTCCAGGGGTCGCGCCGCCCTCTTCGGGTGCTTCCGCGGGCTGTCCCGCAGAAACTTCCGCAGCAGGTGTTTCATCTGCCTTCTTGCCTCCGCACCCTGCAAGCAGGAAAGAGAAGGCAACCAGCGCAAGCAGCAGTATTTTGTAGTTCATTTTGCTCACCCGAACAGTATCTCGTTTCTCAGAGATACAAACTCTTCATAGAGGTCCCATGTGTCTGCCCAGCAATCGAGGTTTTCGTTTGCGTATTCGTTGTTGTTTTCAACATCCGCTGAATACTCGCAATCATCTATGAGCTCCTCGATGTCGGAGTTGAGCTCTTCAACTTCCTCAACAAGCTCTTCATCGTAGTTTCCATCTTCGAGTATCGGGAGCGCGTATTCGCAGATTGCAGACATCCTCTCAAGGTGGAACAGGTCCACAAGCCTTGAGTGCCTGAGCGTAAGCTTCCTTACTTCAACCGGGTTATCTTCCTCATATGCTGCAGGAATGTCTTCCAAGAGTTCATCGCCATCCTCGATAACTCCTTCCATTCCGGAGACATCAACACCGTCATCTTCAAGGTCTTCCATGATGCCTTCAGCATGCTCAAGGTCGTTTTCAAGGAAGTGGGTTGCTGCGGATTCAGCCTTTTCCATTGCGCCTTCCCTGCATTCCTTCAGGTCATCCTCAACAGGTTCCTTGTTGCTCTGGACGCAGTCAAAAAAGCCGGCGGTCTTGTTGGTGAATGCATCACCGACTATCTTGAGGCCAAGCTCGAGCATATCTGCGCCAAGCGCAAACTGTGTGAGGCCGAATTCCAGCCGGTCATCATCCTCTGCTGCATCCTTGAGGTCTGCAAGGTTATCATCAATGTCCTCGATGTATTTGGAAGAATCAAAAATCGGGACATCTTCCTCTTCAGCGCACTCCTCCCTAAGTTCCACAAAATCCTTTGCAAACTGCACGTTGCAATCTGCGTATGCGTAGCGTGCTTCAAGAACTTCCGGCCAGGCCGGGTTGCTCCAGGCAAAGGTTGCGGCAATCAGGACAAGTGCAAGCAATAATCGTTTCATTATACCACGCTCTTAGAAGAAAAAGGAAAGAATAAAAATAGGGGGGTTAACCCTATTTTTTCTTCTTTTTGATTGCACGGTAGATTGCGCGGAGCACCAGGAAAAGTATTGCCAGCGGAAGCAGGAATCCTGCTGCACCTGCAACCAGCATTATCGCGACAACCATCGCCCCAAGGAAAAGCGCAAGCATCTCCTCAAGCGGCATCACGAAATCGGTTTCGAATTCGGGCTTTTCCTCAATGAGGTACACCGTTATTGTGGATTGGGCTGAACGGCGCTCCAGGTCCAGGGATTGTCTCTGGTATATCTCAAGGTTGGTCTGGACACGGGTCACCTCACGCTCAATCATGAGGATTTCTTCAACGTTGTCCGCCTCATCATAAAGTGTATTCAGGCGCGCGAGCTCCTCCTGCAGGTTGCTTATCCTTGTCTGGAGGTCGGTGTACTGCTCGGTAACATCCTCTACGGAGCTGTCTATGCTCTTGATTTCCCCGAGCGCGGAAATTGACTCCATGAAGGAATCGAATTTGGAGGGGGCAATCTTTACGGTTACTGAGTAGCGCTTTTCAGTTGTGTATTCATTGAAAGTGATGTAGGTGAGTTCTGCATTGTATTCGTCAATTATTGAAGAGAGCTGGTCCTTTTTCTCTTCCAGCGTGCCGGTCTCCACCTTGACGCTTACCGAGCCCTGCTTGATTACCATTTGCTCGTTTGCATAATCGTAAGAGTCGGATCCTCCGTAGTAGGCTTCCTCTGCCATCATGGGGGCAGGGACACCCATTGCTTTTGTGGAGTACCCATAATCAGGTTCAGCATATCCCCCTGTCACCTCATCCATTCCGATGCATCCGAAAAACATGAACAAGGAAACAAAGGCCAGTATTGCAAGTTTTGCGTCCATGGGTTTGGATGAACCTTCAAGGTATAAAAATGGTGTGTTGGTTGTTCGGTTTTTGCCGAATCACATTTTGTAGCTCCGGCCCTACTTTTTGGTAATAAGGAGCTACAAAGTGTGAAAGAGGAGTTTTGGGACACAGATACCCACATAGCTGGTGGCAGTACGAGAGAATGATGTAGTTTACTTGGCACTGCACATCACTTTTTTCTTTTTCTTTTACAAATGATTATAAATTGTTAGGCATACCTAACATCCAATGGCAAAGGACAGGACCCCGGAAACTGAAGAATACCTGGAGCTGCTTGTGAGGTATAAGGAAGAAAAGAAACAGCCAAAGGTGAAGTCTCTCAGCAAAGACCTTGGAATATCTCCAGCAAGCGTAAGCGAGATGCTCGGAAAGCTTTCAAAAAAAGGGTTTGTTGATTATGAAAAGTATGGGGAAATCAAGCTGACAAAAAAGGGGGAAAAAATCGGGAAGGAAGTGCTCAGGAAGCACAGGTTTATAGAGCGTTTCCTTATGAGGATTGGGGTGAAAAAAAGCAAGGCGCACAAGGAAGCCTGCGCCCTTGAGCATGTTCTTTCTGATGATGTGGAGGAAGCGCTCAAGAAGGCGATGCACTCTCCTGGGGCTCCTGATATAAAAGAAAAGAACATTAAGAGGCTGGCGGACCTGAAGAAAGGGCAGGAGGGAAAAATCATTCTTGTATCCGGTGGGAGGGAAGCCTGCAGGCGCCTTACAGATATGGGCCTGACTCCGGGAACTAAAGTAACCCTCAACCGGGCTTCCAGCAGGGCGGGGGCATTGGAAGTATGCATTCGCTCATCGTGCCTGGCAATAGGGAGGGGGCTTGCGGAAAAAATTCTGGTGAAGGTGGATGGATGAAGAAATTGCGCATAGCACTTGCCGGAAATGCGAATGTGGGCAAATCTTCGCTCTTTAATTATCTAACCGGCCTCCACCAGCATGTCGGGAACTGGCCGGGAAAAACTGTAGAAAAAATCGAGGGTGTGCTGGATTTCAAAGGAACAGAGATGAATATCATAGATCTTCCGGGAATTTATTCACTTTCTACTTTTTCCATGGAAGAGCTGATATCCAGGGATTACATTTCAAAGGAAAAGCCAGATGTCGTGATAAATGTTGTGGATGCTTCTGTGCTTGAAAGAAATTTGTTTTTCACACTTCAGTTGCTGGAGTTGGGCTCGCCTCTTGTCGTGGCACTGAATATGGTTGATTTGGCAAGGGAAAAAGGAGCAGAGGTGAATGCAAAAAAACTCTCAAAACTCCTGGGGGTGCCTGTGGTGCCCATTGTGGCAACTACCGGGGATGGTGTTGCCAAGCTAATGGATGCAGTTATAAGGACGAGCAAAACAAAGCAGAAACCGTTTTTTCTTTCATACCAGGATCCATTGGAAAATGATGTAACGCAGGTGAAGAAGGAGGTTGGGAAACTTGGTTTGGATTATCCTTCAAGATGGATAGCTGTCAAGCTTCTGGAAGAGGACGGGAATATTTCTGAAATAGTCAAAGAACGCAGCCCCAAAACGATTGGAATGGTCAAGAAAGTACGAAAGAGATTAGAAAAACGATGCGGGCAGAAAGGATCTGTAGCAATATCTTCAGAACGCTATTCTGCAGCAGAACGAATTGCCAGGGGATGCATAACCCTCAGGGATGTGCAGGTTCCCCTAAGGCAGAAGCTGGATGCTATTCTTATGCACAGGTACCTGGGTTACCTATTCCTGGCACTTGTGGCAGGGTTTGTGTTCCTTTCCATTTTTGCAATAGGGGATATTGTTTCAGGGTACCTGCTTGAAGGGCTGGGGGGAGCAAAGGGGATTCTTCAGACTTCAGTTGGGGAAGGGGCTTTGCAGGAAATTCTGGTAAATGGGGTGCTTGAGGGTTTAATTGCAGGAATCTCGATAGCGCTTCCGTATCTTATTCCGTTCTATATCCTGCTTGCAATTCTGGAGGATTCGGGGTACCTGGCACGGATGGCATTCCTTATGGATGCGGTGATGCATAAAATCGGGCTTCATGGAAAGGCATTTATCCCGATAATTCTTGCATATGGGTGCAATGTGCCTGGATGCATTAGCTGCAAGATACTGGAAACGCAGAGGGCGCGCCTTCTCACTTCATTTATTGTTACCCTTGTTCCGTGCGCAGCAGTCACAGTAGTAATTATGGGGCTCGTGGCAACATATGTGGGGCTGGAGTGGGCGCTTTTTCTTTATGCCCTTAACATCGCGATTATCCTGGTGCTTGGGAGAATAGGGTGCAAGGTGCTGCCCGGGGAGCCGGTGGGGCTTATTATGGAAATGCCGGATTACAGGCTTCCGATGCCCAAAAACATTTTGATGGAGGCCTGGAGAGAGCTCCGCTCATTTGTGTTCATGGCTTTCCCCATAATAATCGTATCCACTTTCCTGATTAAGATCATAGAGGTGGCTGGATGGCTTGGCCCGATTTCGGACGCGCTTTCTCCTGTTACGGTGGGGTGGCTCGGGCTTCCTGCAATAGTGGGAATCACACTTATATTCGGAATTCTGAGAAAGGAGCTGGCGCTGATTATGCTGGCGGCGCTGCTGGGAACAGGTGTATTCAGCGAAGTGCTCACTCCAGTGCAGATGATAACGTTCGCAGTGGTTACAATGTTTTATGTTCCCTGCGCGGCAACCATTGCTGCACTCAGGAAGGAGCATGGCTGGAGGGTAGCGATCGGCATAAGCGTGTTTGAAGTGCTGTTTGCAATTGCCCTTGCAGGAATTGTTTCTCGTGTGCTCAGTGCATACGTTTTTGTTTGATGGACCTGGTGCGCAGGGAAAGCGTTTTAAGAGATAGCGCAAAAAGATTGCTGTGGATGGTGAGCTTATGGGAAAGAAAATTTTGATGGTAATAGCACCTGGGAATTTCAGGGATGAGGAATTGTTTGTGCCGAAGGAGCACTTTGAAGGCAAGGGGCTTGAGGTCGTGATTGCAAGCACGAAAACTGGCGAGTGCATAGGCGCGAGGGGGAGGAGTGCAACCGCGGACCTTACCCTTGATGAAGTTAATGTTGGGGATTACGATGCGGTTGTTTTTGTGGGGGGAGGCGGAACTCCAATTATCCGCAAAGAAGAAAGGGCGCTGGATATTGCACGCGAGGCTGCAGCAAAAGGAAAGGTTCTCGGTGCAATCTGCTGGGCAACAACCACTCTCGCAAAGGCAGGTGTGCTTGAAGGAAAGCGTGCAACTGTCTGGGTTGGGGATGATGCAGAATTCGGCATGAAAACCAGTGAGTACCTGGAGAAGCAGGGCGCAACCTACTCGGAAGAAGGATTCGTGGTTGATGGAAAATTTGTTACTGCGGATGGGCCTGGGAACGCTGAGAATTTCGCCCGTGCGATTGAGGAACTGCTTGGATAGCAGCTTTTAATTTTTTGCAAATAAACTAGCTGTATGGGAATCGCAGATAGTTTCAAAAGGGGATTCAGGTTTCTCTCTGAAGTAATAGATGAGGGAATGGACTTTGGAAAAAAGCACCTGAAAGCTGTGATAGGTTACCAGTTAGTTTCCATGATTGTTGCGCTTGCTGTAATGATTGTGGTTGGAATAGGCGTATTTCTTTCAATGGTCTTCCTGATGCAGTATTCTGAGATTGCTGCATATATCATGACTGCAGCATTGATTATTGCGGGGGTTTTGGTAGCCGGAACTTATGGAATGGCTGCAAACCTGGGGGCAATAGAATTCATCTACAATGGGGGGAAAAAAGTTGGGTATTTTGAGCGGGACAATGTGAGTGTTGCATTCAAGTGGGTAATGTTCTGGATTGGTCTCTTTATCCTCCTGGCGGCGCTGGTTGCTGCAATCGTGCTCCTGGCTCCGCTGGAAGCTTCGGGTGCGTGGATACTTGTGATGATATTGGTTTACCTGGTCCTGCTGCTTGCGATATTCATTGCTGTCCTCTTGCTTTACTATGTGAACATCGAGCTTGCAATAAAGAAGCTGGGACCGATTGACGCGATGAGGTCTGCATTTAATGTGTTGAAGAAGAACTTCTGGGAGACCCTGGTATTTGCGATCCTTGTGGCTATTGGGGCTGCGGTAATCCAGCTCCCCCTCAACCTGGTTGTGTCCCTGGTTACACAGGTAATGCTGGTTGCAGGGGTTGCGAGCGTTGCGCTGATGGGGGTCGGGCTTCTCTTTATGGTATTGGGAACTCTGGTAAGGATTGCAATAGCGCTGGTTGTGGAATCTGCATCGCTTATACTAAAGGTGAAGTTCTACCAGAAAATAACCAAGGCTAAAACGAAGAAAGCCGCTTAATCCTGTCTTCAATTGGCGGATGTGTTGCAAACATGCCCGCAACCTTTTTTCCTATCGGGTCAGCAAAATACATGGGCGCGGTTGTTTCGGTTGCGAGCTTTACAGGCTTGTAGTTGTTCTTTATTTTAATGAGGGCGCTCTTTAGGCCGTCAGGGTAGCGGGTGAGCCTTACTGCGGTTGCATCCGCGAGGTATTCCCTCTGGCGGGAGATTGCAAAGCGAACGAGCATTGCAATGATTGGGGCAAGTATTGCAAGGATTAGGCCAAGGATCATTATCCATCCTGAGCCCCCGCCTCGTCTGCCTCTTCCGCCCCAGATAAACGTGCGGAGGATTATTTCGGAAAGGAAGCCTACGAGCCCGACCATCACGATGGTGAGCATCATGAAACGGATGTCGTATTCTGCGATGTGGGACATCTCGTGCGCAACCACACCTTCGAGCTCCTGGCGGTTCATTGCATCCAGGAGGCCCCGGGTAACTACAATTGCGGAATGCTCAGGATCCCTTCCGGTTGCAAATGCATTGAGGGCCTGGTCTTCAACAATGTAGACCTTGGGCTTGGGGATTTGGGCTGCGAGCGCAAGCCCTTCAACCAAGTGGAAAAGGTAGGGATTGTCCTTCTTTTCCAGGGGCTTTGCGCCGCTTAGTGCAAGCACAATCTTGGAACCCATATAGTAAGAGAAGATTGCGTAGATGCCTCCAATGAAAAAGCCAAGGAAGAGGCCGTAGTAACCGATTCCCCAGATGTATCCGAGAACCAGGCACATGATGAGGACTATTCCGGTAACTGCGCCCATAAGGAGGAGTGAATTGCGCTTATTTGCATTGATTGCATCAAAAAAGCTTTGGCCGGGTTCCCTTGGAGCATACTCCTGGGGGGCATGCTCCGGGGGCGCTTTCTCCTCGACCATCTGGATTCACTCAGAACTTAACTGTGGGCACCTTCTTTTCCGCTTCTGCAGTTTCGAAGTATTCCTGCTTCTTGTGCCCCAGGAGCCCTGCAAGAAGTACATAGGGGAGGACCTGCTGCGTGTTGTTGTAGTGGTAAACCGAATCGTTGTAAGCAGTCCTTGAATATGCAATCTTGTTCTCAATTCCGGAAAGCTCTTCCTGGAGCATCATGAAGTTTTTGCTTGCCTTCAGGTCGGGGTAGTTCTCGGAAACTGCAAACAGGGATTTGAGTGCACCTGTAAGCATGTTGCTTGCCTTTGCCTTTCCTTCAACTGTGCCTGCGGCCATCATCTGGGCCCTTGCTTTTGTAACGTTTTCAAATACACTCTTCTCGTGCGTTGCATATCCCTTTACTGTTTCCACAAGATTTGGAACGAGGTCGTTCCTCTTCTTGAGCTGCACGTCAATCTGCGCCCATGCGTTCTCAGCCCTGTTCTTGAGTGTAACCAGGCGGTTATACACAAAATAAAGAATGCCTGCTACGAGTATCGCTCCACCAACAACTATTGCCCCAATGCAAAGGGTTCCTCCCATCTCAAGTGTCATGGGTAAAAAATAGAACTATGGACTTTTAATCCTTATCTTTCTCTTTGAGCGAAGAAAGGGTGCCGCTGGTGCGCTTTGAGGTCAGGTGGGCGGGCTTTCCTGCAAGCTCATTTACCAGTGCGAGCATCCCGAGAACTTCTTCTGCAGAATCCCTGTTTACGAGGAGGATTCCCTCCTTTCCATTGAATTCAATTAGCTTGATTGTGCGGGAGGAGAGCCCATACTCCCCAAAGAACCTGAGCGAGTATTTGTAGAGCGCGTGCGAAAGCTCATCCTCCGTGAAATCCCCTTTTAGGGTGAAGGAGAGGTAGCGCTTCTTCAGTCTCTGGGAAGGCTTGAGCGTCATATGCAGATTGTGGGGTAAATCATTATTTTAATGTTTCCAATCTTTAGAATAGCATGACAGAGAAAATCCTGATTATTTCCGGTAGCAAGAGCGATGAGGAGATTGTGAAGAAGATTACTCATCTGCTGGATGAGTTTGGGGTGGAATATAAATATGAGGTTGCATCCGCGCACAGGAATCCCCAGAAAGTGGAGAAACTCGTGAAGAGCACTTTTGCTGACGTTATTGTTGCTGTTGCGGGGCTGTCTGCCGCGCTTCCAGGGGTTGTTGCGGCCCATACGCTTACACCTGTTATTGGGGTCCCGGTTTCCGCAAAGCTGGATGGAATGGATGCATTGCTGAGCATTGTGCAGATGCCTCCGGGAATCCCGGTCGCAGCAGTGGGGATAGACAATGGACAGAATGCTGCACTGCTTGCGCTGCAGATTCTTGCGCTGCAGGATAAGGGACTGGAGAAAAAGCTTGTTGACTACCGGGAAAAAATGAAAGGCTGAATATTAGAGAATAAATTTGCAAAAATTTGTTTGCTTTTGGAATTTGTAAACTTCCTAATCAAAAATAAAGAAAGAAAATGAAAAAAGAGGATTAGTCCTCTTCAACTACCGGAGTAAGCCTGAATCCGTCTATTTCCTGGCCCGTGGTTGTGTAAAGATCCACATCGTAGGTTTCTCCGTTTACCAGTACCCGGTTCCCCTGCCTTAGAGTCTGTAGGCCTGAAAGCACTGTAATCGAAAGATCATTTCCTACAAACCCAAGAGTGCTAAATCGCAGGTTGAATTTCAATACATCGCCTCCAACCCAAACACGCACGATCTTCTCATTTGCAGAAACATCCTCTTCGGAGATGTATGTTGCTCCAGGGTAATCATAGGAAAACAGAGGATCTCCGCTTGCGCCTCCACCTGTCCATGTAACCTCGAGATTATCCACTTCGATTGTTTGGAAGAATGCAGTAAGAGTATCGCTCTCCTGGCCCTCTGCAACTTTCATGTACGCGCTATTGGTAGCTGCGTCCACGCCAGTTTCGCAGAAATGGAATGCAGTGCCCCTCATCCTGACCATGTTGCTAAAGCTCAGTCCTGGCCCAGGAACAAGCCCCACATCGATAGGTTCAGAAGCGCCCTCAACATAACTGGACTCTTCGTATATAAAGTCCTGCACAGAGCCGGGGCATTCCTCGTCTTCTCCCGTTTCAAGGTCAGGGATGAAGCCGTGGCTGTGGCTCATTACCCGTACTGATTGAGTCGTTACGGCATTGAACGCGTATTCCCCTGCATCTGCAAGGCTGCCAGAATCCACATATGCACAATGCATAAACCCGTCTTCATTGTCAATAATTAAGTGTGCTATAAGTGTTCCGTCTTCAAGCTCGTATACCCCACAAAGAGTAATTGTCTGCTCGGTTCCGCCCATATTCACAGTTACTGTTGCTTTGTCCTCAAGGTCGAACATGAAGTATGATGCAAGGTCGCCATCTTCAACTACTTCTCCGTCGAAATTAACATTCTCCCATCCTTCATTCATAAACATTACTTCGGCAACCTGTTCATTGAAACTAAGGTTTACAACTTCCATCCAATGCCCAACGGGCCCGAGGAGCTCTCTTTCATCTTTTGCAAGCACAGTTTCGTGGTCTGCACCTTCATAAATGCCGCATTCCGGGCCCAACGGCTCAGTATCAGTATCCGTATCAGTATCAACTTCAGAGTCAGTATCCGTATCCATTCCAGAGTCAGGCTGAACCTTGAGGCCCCCTCCTTCGCTGCATGCAACTGCGCTTCCCACTGCACAAGCGAGAACAAGTACTGCTGTTGCCTGGCCTGCTTTCTTTGCAACGGTGCCAATGGCGCGGATAATGGTTCCGGCTCTTCCGAGCTGGATTTCTTCATCAGAAACAGTTCCAGGCATTTTCTGCCCGTGCCTTCCTGTGGAACTCCTATTCTCTGTGCGTCCCACGGGGCGCCTCCCCTTCCCCATAATTTCCTCCTTATCAATAGATCCAGTTGTTCTGTTCATTATATCACCATAATTAGTAATAAATTGTGGAAAGTAAAGTTTATAAAGATAAGTTATTTTTCTAGGGATATAATGGGCACAGAAAAACTTCAAAAAACATGCACTGTTCCCAAAATACTATTAAGCATTGGCATTCACACTAACGGCATGGCAAGAAAAAAGAGGCAGGGGGTAGAGATTAGATTTCCACAGATTCTGAAGGGCATGAAAAGAGGCCCTGCAGTCATTATACCCAAGGACATAGGGATGGTTGTGTCCTATACGGGAATTGGGAAGAAAAGCAAGGTTGTTGAGGCCGGGGCAGGCTCCGCATTTGCAACCATTGTGCTGGGAAACATAGTGAAGAGTGTTGTTTCCTACGAGAGAAATGGGGAATTCTGCGAACTTGCGAAAAAGAACGTGGAGAAGGCTGGGCTCAAGAACGTGAAAATAAAGAAAGGGGACCTGCTGGAGAAGGGGATAACTGAGAAAGGGGTGGATTTGGTGCTTTTGGATATGCCTGAGGCGAATAAGGCTGTGGGGCATGGGTACAAGGCACTTGTAAAGGATGGATACCTTGTGGGGTTCCTGCCGAATATGGAGCAGGCAAAGGAGTTCTACCTTGCGTGCGAAGGGGAGAAGTTCTCGGATGTGTTCATGCTTGAGAGCATTGTACGGGAGTATGAGGTGCGGGTATATGGGGTGCGGCCAAAGCATGTGGGGCTTACGCACACTGCGTACCTTGTGTTTGCCCGCAAATAGTTAATTATTTAAACATAGTCATACACGAATAATCACCATGGTTAAAGAGATGCCAGGGGAACCCAGAGGGCCAAAGCCAGTTTCTACTGTCCCCCCTGGACCGGCAACAGTACACGCCGGGAAAATGAATAGGGGAACACGGATGAGGCATTCGTCAATCCCCCCAGTAAAAAAAGCATTGTTGGGTGCCTTGGCATCAAGGTACTCGTTACTAATTCCAGATGTTGACCCTAAAGCGCTGGAGCAGTATAAGGCTATTTCAGAAGAGATTGAAGATGACCTGGACCAGGTATTGGGAATCAGGAAAGGACTTAAGCCAAAGGAGAGGGCAGTGGCCAGGCTGAGGCCAATCGATGGTGATTACGGGGTTCCTTCAGAAAAAATCGTAAGCATCCGCAAGGAAAAAATCATATCAAAGTTCAGGGAAATGAAGGACCACTTTTGCATTAATTTCAATGAAAAAAGAACTGCCACAAAACTAATCAACAACCTGGACAAGGGCTGCCCGGGGAGCATAGACCTCAGGAATGAGGCTGCCGGGGGACCCACGCTTATGCGCGCCATTTTGGTTGTGCTGGAAGAAGCCAGGGACTTTGCAAAGCAGATTTGGGAAGCGGAGGAATTTACCCGCATAGATGAAAAGCTCGAGAGATATGATGAACTTGTATCTGAGATATTTGCATGTGAAAAAGAGCTTGCGGGGCATGAAGGGAAATCTGGGAAGATGATGGTCCTTAGGAGGAGCGAGGGTTCTCCAGGCATTGGAAGAGAGGATCTCATAAAATGGTTCAAAGGGCAAATGCTCGGGAAAATTGAGCTTGATGGAACTGGGGAGGAGATTTACATTTGCCCGGAAACTTTGGAATACCTGGAGAAGATGGAGAAGGTGGATGAAGCGCTCCTGCTTGCAAAGGACGTGCTTACCACGCTTGAGGTTGGAGTGGCTACTATTTATGTGGAAAGGAGAAAGCCATTTAGCGTAATTAAGGATAATGGGCAGGAGTGAAGCTTAGCTTTTAAGTATTTCGCCTCATTATTTTCAAACTTCAAAAGAGTCAATTTGAGGCATTAAGGGCTTATAGCTCAGCAGTAGAGCGCTCGCCTTGCAACAGGCTGTCCGTCCTACAACGTTGCTACCTGCGCACCCCCCCGTGCGCTCCCTCCAGCAACGTTGGATAAAGGATTGCCTGCTAGAACGCGAGAGGCCGGGGGTGCGAATCCCCCTAAGTCCAAAATTTTTTTCTGCTGGTTTACGCTGTCGTAAAAATTTTATAAAAACATAACCCGTGTTACGCTGGTCTTTTTGTTTTACGGGAGAAACGAATCCATTGGGTATATTTATAAAGACGAATGGACTTTAACAATAGCAACTCCTTAAACATAATGCAGCGGGATAGGGGAGTCTGGAGTTCCCGCCGGGCTCATAACCCGGAGGTCGATGGTTCAAATCCATCTCCCGCTAAAATTTTTTTCTGTTGTTTTAAGCTGCCGTAAAAATTTTATAATCTTAGCGACATTATGTCGCTTCTCTTGAGCAGAGCTCAAGAAAACATGGCCCGCGTTACGCTACTCCTTTGTCTTCTGCTGCTGATTATTTGGAGTCGCATTTGATTAGGGTGTGTTCATCGATTCTTCCGTTTGAGTTGCCCTTCTTGTTGTATGCAAAAACGGAAACGTGGCATTTGTAGAGGTGGGGGCGCACGTTGTGCTCGGTGTAGACCTTGATTGCCTTGGAACATGATTCCCTTCCCTCGCAGATTCCTACTCTGAACCTTCCTGCGTGAACGTTTTTGTGCTCCTGGAGGGAGAGGCCGGCTTCAAGGGTTATTTCGGCTTCAAGCCAGATTGCGTTCTCGCTCCGGGAGTTCGCATCTATAATGAGGTCTATTGTTTTTCCGGGGTATGCCGGCACGGATTCAGGATAAGTGCTTAGAGATACTTTCATTTGCCCACCTATAGAATATGGTGTGACTAAGGAATTTAATTGTTGTGGGTGAATAGATTTCGATGATTCCGGAGGCTGAGCTGATTAAGCGGGAGCTTGTAGTGCGAAACATGGCGCTTACAGATGATGTGAGGCTTACCCGCAAATCCCTTGTGCGCTGGATTGCGCTTTCTTTGGGGTTGATTTCACCGAATGAAAGCAGGACTATTGTGATTGATGTGCTGGATGTGCTGCTGAAGGAGTTTTCGCATGGGAAGAGGCCCACCACTAAAGAGATTTACGAGAAGGTGAGCAAGAAGAGGAAGGATTCTGTTTCTGAGAAAACAGTGTATTACCATATGCAGAGGCTTGCTGGAATGGGGCTTATCCAGAGGGAGAAGGGGCAGTACTTTATCTCCAAGGACAAGGAGAAGCTGCGGGAAGCAATCAGGAGGATTTACGAGAAGGAATTTGATGAGGCCTTCGGGAACATAGGAAAAGCGCTGGATTCTGTGGAAAAATAGTATTAATAAAGGTTTTTGGGTTAAAATGAACCATATGAGCGCATTCTCAGGATTCTACAAAAGGACTATTCAGGAGCGCATAGAGATACTCAAGCGGGAGCGGGGGATTAGTGATGAGGAGGCAAATGTGCTCCTGGACTCCGGTGCACTTGACCTGGATACTGCAAACCGAATGATTGAGAATGTGGTTGGGGTGAACCATCTTCCGCTTGGGCTTGTGCCTGGGTTTGTGATTAATGGGAAGGAATATGTTGTGCCGATGTGCATAGAGGAGCCTTCGGTTGTGGCTGGGGCTGCGAAAGCTGCAAAGCTTGCTGCAAAATGCGGCGGGTTTACTGCTGATGCAGATGAGCCGGTAATGACCGGGCAGGTGCAGCTTGTTGGGGTTCCTGGGGATGCACTTGAGAAATTTAATTCTAATAAAGAAGAGATTGCTGCGAAAGCGAAAGAGCTTGCATCAGGGATGGAAAGGTATGGGGGAGGGTATCGGGAGTGCGAGGCGCACATTCTGGATACTTCCAGGGGGAAGATGCTGGTTGCTGTATTCTATGTGGATGTGCGGGATGCGATGGGCGCAAACACGATTAATACTCTTCTTGAGGGGATTGCACCTCTGCTTGAAGAAAAGGTTGGGGGTGAGGTGCGGCTGAGGATACTTACGAACCTTGCAACCAGGAGGAAGGCGCGGGCAAAATGTGTCTGGAAAAAGGAAGTGGTTGGGGAAGATGCAATTGAGAAGATGCTGGATGGGTATGAGCTTGCTGCAAATGACATTTACAGGTGCTGCACGCACAACAAAGGGATAATGAACGGGGTGGATGCGGTTGCGGTTGCAACCGGGAATGACTGGAGGGCGGTGGAGGCATCCGCGCATGCGTATGCGGCAATGGATGGGTACAAACCCCTGAATAAGTTCTACAAAAATGAAAATGGGGATTTGGTTGGGGAGATTGAGCTTCCGCTTACTGTGGGGACTGTGGGCGGTGCGATTGGAACTAATCCAATTGCAGGAATTTCGCTCAAGATTCTGGATGTGAAGGGTGCGCAGGAGCTTTCCATGGTTATGGCAGCTGTGGGGCTTGCGCAGAATTTTGCAGCGCTGCATGCGCTTTCAACTGTGGGGATACAGAAGGGGCACATGAAGCTCCATGCAGCAAACCTTGCGGTGGTTGCAGGGGCAAATGAAGATGAAGTGGAGAAGGTTGTGGAAAAGATGGTGGAGAGAAATGCGTACTCTGCTGAGGCTGCAAAGGAAATACTCGGGGAATTGAGGGGTGGATAGTTGCTTTCAATTTTTGAGAATGAGATTTTTGCGTATCTTGCCATTTTCCTGGTTTCAATAGGGACCAGCTATGCGTTTTCCATGGCGCTTGTTCCCAGGCTGAAGAGGTTTGGGTTTGTTGGGAAGGACATGCACAAGGCCCACCATCCTGAAGTTGCGGAGATGGGGGGGATTTCAATTGTTGTGGGCTTCTCTGCGGGGATATTGCTTGCGATTATGCTGAGCACGTTCAGTGGGCTTAGTTTCAATATTGTTTTTGTGCTTGCGGGGCTGCTTACGATACAGACGCTTGCGTTTATCGGGATACTTGATGATATTCTTGATGTTCCACAGTGGGCAAAGGCATTCATTCCCCTGCTTTCTGCGATTCCATTGATTGCGGTGAAGGCTGCGGGAAGCACTTCCATGGTTCTTCCGTTTATAGGGATGGTGGATTTTGGGATTCTGTATATCCTGATTCTGCTTCCTGTGGGAATTGCGGTTGCTTCAAACCTTACAAATATGCTTGCGGGATTCAACGGGCTTGAAGCGGGAATGGGCGCTGTTGTGTTTGCTTGCTTGAGCATAATTGCATGGGTGCATGGAATACCGGAAATGCTTGTGCTATTTATTCCAATGCTGGGGGCATTGCTTGGGTTCCTTCCAAAAAACTGGTATCCTGCAAGTGTTTTCCCGGGGGATGTGGGAACCCTCATGATTGGGGCTGTGCTTGCGACCGGGGTGATCATAGGGAACCTGGAGAGTGCAGGGGCACTTATTCTTGCATTATATGTGCTGGACTTCCTGATTAAGTTGCCCAATAAGTTCCCAAAAACATTTGTGGGGCTGAAATATGGGAAACTCGTTGCTCCAAAGGGAAGGCCAAGGGGCCTCATTGATTTGGTGCTGAAGCTCACTGGGGGAATAGAAGAATACCAATTAGTTTTAGTGATGATGTTCCTGCAGCTGATTGTGGGAGTAGGGGTAATCCTACTCTTCGTACGTGTCTAGGGGCGGGGACAGGTCACGGGCAAGGTCGATTACGCTGAAGAGTTCCCTCATTCTTTCGTAGTCTTTTACCCTTCCGATATCTATCCAGTATTCCCTGCTGAACTTGTACACTGCGAGCTTTTCCTTTGCTTCAAGCATTCTTGGGAAAACATCCTTTGCAAAGTCTTCCCTGGGCTTTATGTAATCCAGGGCCTTGGGCTCCAGAATGTACATCCCGGTGTTGATTAGGTAATTCATTACGGGCTTTTCCTGGAAGCTTTTTACAATCTTGGATCTCTCGTTTGCTTCAATTACTCCGTATTCCAGGGGGGTTTTCTTTTTCTTTGCTGCAATTGTTGCAATTGCCCCGGTTTTTTCATGGGTTTTTATGAACTTCTCGATGTTTATGTTTGTTACGTGGTCTCCCATGAATACAAGAAATCTCTCATCCTTGAGCTTGTTTTTGTGCGGGTAGAGCGCGCCTGCAGTAGAGAGGGCTTCATCCTCTACAAAATATTCAATGTTCACTCCAAACTGGCTTCCGTCCCCAAAATGATCCATTATCTGTTCCTTGAGGTATCCAACTGAGAGGATGATGTCGGTTATTCCGCTCTTCCTGAGGTGCTCAATTGCATATTCCAGGATATGCCTTCCCCCAAGCCAAAGCATGGGCTTTGGGACTGTGTATGTGTAAGGCCTGAGCCTTGTTCCTTCTCCTCCGCATAATACTACTGCTTTCATGCTATCACCATTAAACCAATCAATGCCCCTACGATAGAGCATATTATGTTAGTTGTACCTTTCGTACCGAAACCTTTTTCTTCAAACACCCCAAACAATGTATCAACCAGGCCGCCTGCAAATCCTGCAAGGGTCACAAGGAGTGCTGTGCTGGGAGTTATTCCGAAAAGAAACATTGCTGCAATTCCCACTGCTGCAGAGCCGGCAAGGGACATAAGGGTCCCTGTGCTGCTTACTGCACCGCTGGTCCCTGCTTTGACTCGCTTGAATCCATCCAGGGAAACAGGGTCGCCCCCCAGGACTCCGAGCTCCGAAGCGAACTTATCTGAGGTAACTGCGGCTATTGAGCATATGTATGGGATTGGGCCCCAGCCCAGGAAATAACCTGCCACCACTACGATTGTGGGGACCAGTCCGTTGGAAAGCACGTTTTCCCAGCTCCGGTCGTGCTCATATATGCCCATTTCCTTCTTTTCATGGTAGCCATATTTGGTAGCTATGATTGAAAGGAGCAGAAATATGAAAACAAGCACCAGATAGGAGAAATCCCCAAGGAGGAGAATAGCCAATCCGAAAATGATTGTGAGTGCAAGTCCGGGCTTGTCAAGCATTGCAACCATTATTCCACCGTCACAACATTTCCATCAACAGAGAACTGCTTCCCAAGGAATTTCTCTATTATGTGCATGTTGGTTTCCGTATGCTTTGAGATGTGAGAAGTTTTAAAGCTTGTTTTTCCTGCAAGTGCGGAGTAAATGAGGAGTTGGTCCGCAAGATTGTGGTCAACATCCACATCCCCTTCTTCCTTTAGGGAATCTATTGCGTTTTGGGAAACCTGTTCTGAACGCAGGCCTTTCTTTCCGAGAACTGAGCTTCCCACTAATCCCCTGTGCAGGAGGAGGGAGTTTCCGGGGTCAAGCGCATCCCGTTCCCTTATGTATACTTGCTCGATTTGGTTGTTGAGGAGGACTTTCTTCTCGCGCATTGCAATGCTTAGGGGAAGGCCGGAAATAGAGATAATGGCTTTGAATACGGATTCCCTGGGCCAGTATGAAACCGGTTTTGGCTTCCCTGGCTCGGTTTCTATTGTCAGCTGCCCGCCCCCACGGGGGAAATGACCTGCCTTTTCAAGTAAGCATTTTGCATTCAACTCAAAAAGGGAAAGTGCAGGGAGGAAAATTTCCTTGAAATAATCATAGGTGGGGGCTTTGGGCACATCCGTGCCTCCGGTTATTGTTACCATGCTCTTTTTGGAGGAAGCAAAGAGGAGGGGGAGTATTGTTTGGGCCAGGAGGATTGTGGAACCTGCGGTTCCGATATTAAAGTCGTATTTTCCTCCAACGATCTTCGCTGGGGTGTACTCGAGTGTGCTGCTGCCTTCCTCCGCACCTTCCAAAGTTCCCCTGCAGATTGAGCGCACTGCACGTGCACCTGCAACGTGCTGGGGCTTGAGGCCGGAGGGGCTCCTGCCCGCCCTTATATTAGTTATACTAATTGGAGTGCCTGTAAGCGCAGAAAGTGAAAGGGAGGTGCGGATAATTTGGCCACCGCCTTCGCCAAAAGAGCCATCAATTTCAAGCATTTCCGTCATAAGTTTTCACCTGCGGGAAACGGGAAAAAGAATTAGGCCAGCGCATTTAACTGCGCTGGCTGGCAAGGCGACCAGTTCCTCCCCAAAATACGCAACTTTCTATTGAACTGTAACAGGTATTTAAATGTTTCTGCTATAGGGTTGAGTGGTGTGGTTATGTGGTTTTTACTTCGAGAGATGGGCAAAGCGTTTTAAACATAACCTGACAGTTTTCTATCGTGATATTATGGGTCTGTTTGATTGGTTAAGCGGCAAAAGAGAAGAGCCTGGAGAAGCAGAGGAGATGCCTGCAAGGGGATCCAGTCCTTTCAAGATTTCACATAAATTCAGCTCTTTAAGGATGGAATCGCACAAGGATTCAAAGGTTGCGATGGGCATAACCGTGAAGAACACTTCAGGGCAGAAGCACCTTGTTTCCGTTGATGTGGAATTGCCTAAAGGGCACAGGCTTGGATTTGATGTGAGCTCCAGCCAAAAGCATCATGAGGAAAGGATGGGCGAGATGAATGCAGGTGCGGAAAAAACTTTCTCCATAAACATACATGGGGGCAGCATGACAAAGCCCGGGGAAATCCCGATAAAGATTACTGCATATGCACATTACCTCAACTACAATAAAGTGCTTGAGCAGGCGGGCAAAACCGTGAAGCTCAGGATTATATGAATTCGTTCAGAGTTGGGAGCAGGTCGCGGATGTAGCCCTTTGCAGGGAACGGGGTTCCGTGGCCTGGATAAATTTTTTCTATTTCATAGGAAGAGAGCTTTTCATATGAGTTGATTAGGGCCTGTGGGTTACTGGTGGGAAGGCTCACTGAAGGGAGGGCACCTCCTCCGAATACCGTATCCCCTGAGAATAATGCTTTGAGCTCCGGAACGTAGAAGCAGAGTGCGCCTTCGCAATGCCCTGGGGTTGCGAGTACTTCTATTGTGAATTCATCTCCCTGGAGAACCTGGCCATCCTTCAGGATTTGCTGCGGAGGCCTTCTTGGGGGCTGGAACCCTAAATGTGTGCAGAGGGTTGCGCCTTCAGTTACTTCCGTGATTGCTTTTGCGGTGAATTCTGAGCATGCATAGGGATGGTTGTGTAGGGATAATCCGCAGATGTGGTCGCAATGTGCATGAGTTAGCAGGATTAATGGGGAACCGGGGTAATTTACGCCTTCTGGGGCATCCACTGCAAAGCTTCCGATTGTGTATCCTGTTGCAACTGTTCCGCTTTCCCCCCGTATTGGGTGAGCTGATGCACCTTTGAATACTTCAATCATTCTGAGTTCCTCCTTATTTCTTCCAGGTGGGATGCAATCTCCCTTCCTTTTTCAGTGAGCCTGACCATTTTCTTTTTTCCTTTGGGTTCAACTAAAACAAGGCCTTTTTCCATGAGCCTTGAAACAAAATGTGTTATGTACACATAGGTTGTGCCGGTTTCCTTTGCTATTTCAGAAAGGTAGGCGGAATCCCTTCCCTTTAGGAAAAGGAAAACGTTTGCCGGTTTTGTCCTTAGAACAATGTCCATTTGCTCACCTTGCAACTTTCACATTTATTTTTTGTTCGGATTCTTCCGCGAGTTTCTGCAGTCCGGGAACGTGGGCAGCGCCTACGACCACCACTGCGCTTTCTGGCTTGTGGGAAAGGAGCTTCATGAACATGTATTTGTTCCTGGAATCCACGAAAACACTGTAAGAAACAGGAAAATCTTTTTCAAGCTTGGAGAGGAGAATGTTGAGGTTCTCAGGCTGCATCAGCTTTTTCAGAGTCATCTTTTCCTTGAAGGGCTTGAAGCCACCCGAGAACACCATCCCGAATTTTTCCCTTAATGGAATCTTTTCTATCTCCCTTGCGGTTACCCCTATCGGCCTGTCCAGCAGCGCGACCGGCTTTTCCATTTCTCTTGCGGTCCTTAGCGCCTCCAGCATTTCTGCTCCTGGCTTTACATGCCACCACTTCCCCAGCAGCTGCTGCGCAACGAACATTAGTGCGGATGTGGGGTGACGCAAAACTGTGTTGAGATCCATGGTCCTGGTGCCCCCTCTCACCAGGCCCTCCAGCCTCTCCCTGCACAGCTCCAGGCCTATAAGCTGGGGGTTCTCCTGCTCTATCGTCTTCCTCACAAGTTCTGCGCTCTTCCTGGAAAGGTGCGCTACAGGAACAATCGTGAGGCTCATCTCTTGCATTTTCTCTCCTACCATCCTGCTGAATAATATGTATATTCTCATTTATAAATTCTTTCAGGGGGTTGTCTTCAGCCGTTTTTTCTGAAGTGGATGCTGCTTTTGCGGAGGGGGTGGAGAGATTCATCTTGTTCTCCAGCAGTATTTGGGTTTCCTGGAGCACCTGCTCTTTTGCACTGGAGCTGCCCTCCTTCAAAGCAAGGGCTTCTTTGGTTGGGGTGTTTGATTTGTTCCTTGTGGGAAAGGAGGCCTCAACCCCCCTGCATTCCTGCAGAATAATGCCTTCGGGGGCATTAAGCAGATGCAGCGGCTTTTTCAATTTGGGAAGGGGGATGGCAACTGAAGTTGCTTCTTTTTTGGTTCTTTTGGATGCTTTCTGCTTGAAGGGGGCATCCCTTGGAAGGAAATCTTTTGAATGTGCATTCTTGTGATGGAGATTGGTTTTTGGAGGCTTGCTTTCAGGAAGGGTGCTTCCCGGAGGCATATCATCACCCTTGTACTCAGTGGGAGGCTCATGCGCCTGGGCGGGGGAAAGCTGATGTTGCCCAGACGAATCTGGATTTTGTTCACTTTGCTCTCCGGAACCGGCAATCGTTCCTACAACCCCAAAGAGGACTATCTGCCCCAGGTCATTCTGGAGGAACATCTGCTTGGGGGTGGAAACCCTGAATTTTGCGGTAAGGATGATTTGCTTGATTAGCTGGTCCATAAACTGGATAGGCTTCTCGTGCGGAAGCATATGGGGGTTCATCAGTTCTGCTTGTTTCCATGCCATCCAGCTTATCGCGGAAAGGTTTATGTGCAATCTAAAAACATACTTTTCACTCCCGTCACTGATTGTGCTGGAGAGCCTTGGGATATTAATTATGTCGCTTTTGCACTGCAGCTTCATCGCATCTGCGGGGGTGAAGTTGGGCTGGTGGAAAATCACATTCTCCTTCTCGAGCAGCTGGGTGAATTCATTTATCGCGGTTTCCTTCTCGGTTCCCTCTATTCGTTCATGGAAGAGATTTCCAATCAGGTCCTTCCTGTAGAATATCCCGCTCTCCGGGTTCTCCTTTGCATACTTATCCACATTCCTGTCATATTGTTGGGAGATGTAAAGGAATCTTCCTTCAGAATCAACAAGCGTGAAAACAAGCTCTATGTCTTCTGGCTTTATGCCATCGACCAGCCCAAGCTGCTCTGTGATGTCAACCCTCTGGCTGAACTCGACCAGTTTTCCTTTATTGTAGAACATTGCTTCGAGTTCTATGAACGTGCGGCCATTTTTCCGGGTTATTCCCTGGCTTTCACTCTCAATTCCGTACATTTTCATTGTGCTGGAGCCGGCAGTGCGCATCCTGGGCTCAACCAGTATCGAGGATTTGCCAATTTCCTTATTTGCCTCTGGAGGATTGACTCTGGCGACTATTTTCAATTGCTGAGGATCCTTAGGCATTTCTAACCCACCCGGGGTGGGCACTCAAAGAAAGTTTAAAAGAATAATGGAACGGGCCTCTGATTCGCCTTCTGAGAAATCTTCGATTTCTTCTCTCGAACTTCTACGAAGTTCAAGATCGGCGAATTCGCCCCGTTTTCTGCGAAAAGCGGGCCTGAGGGGATTCGAACCCCCGACACCCGGATTAAGAGTCCGGTGCTCTAGCCAAGCTGAGCTACAGGCCCAATATACCTTATAGTAAGGTAAAATGGTGAAGGATAAAATGAAGAAAAAGGAATAAAAAGGGTTACGAGACCTGTTGTGTAGTCCCGCCGCTCACTTTCACCATCCTGAAGGAAGCAACCCTGTCTCCATTCTCAAAGGTAAGTGTAGCGCCCATTCCTGCCCAGCTTTCCAGGTTCGTCCAGTACTGCTGGACATCCTGCGCAGTTGCCCTGTGGTAATAGAACTGCTCTGCCTGTGAAAGCAGGTACATTGCATTCCTTGCATCCGCAACCAGCACCTGGTTTGAAGGGCTTCCGTACCTGGAAACATAGCTGTTCATGAAGTAGGATGCTGCAGGGTCGGTTGCATCGAATTCAGGGAGAATTGCGTGCACTCCTTCCCCGTTTGCACCCATTGCGGAAATTGCAGCGGAGGAAACAAGGTTTTCATCCCCGATTATTTCTGCATTTATTCCTCCTTCCTTGAGCTGGTTCACTATTCCCGCTGCAGTTGCCCCATCGGATGCGAATACCAGCACGACCTGGGGCTGGTACCCCTTAATCACGGATACCGTGGACCCGAAGTTGTTGCCGTATTTCTGCGAGGGCTGTGTTGAAAGCTTCAGCTTCTTTGCAGCTGAATCGAATAAAGCAACCTTTCCGTTTGCTGCGGGGGTATCATCCGTAATGGTCATTGTGCGCATCCACTTGTTCCTTACACAGAACTGGGCAAGCTCTTCACCAATAAGTTCAGGGGAGCCTGCGAAGTTCATTGCATACGCATTGTCTGCGTTTCCGGTTGCAAGGGAAACGAGTACCACATTATTCTGCTCAAGAAGCGGTGCCATCCCATCTACTTCTTCTGTGCATACGCCTCCAATAATTATGCTTACTCCACGGAAATCTACTAAGGACTGGAGAGCGGATGCGGCTCCTTCTTCAGTGCATTGTCCATCCTGCTCCGCTATTTCATAAACAAAATCCTGGGTTGAAAGCTCTGAAGCTGCGAGCTTGATTGCGTTAAGGGCTTCGGTCCCTTCAAGAGAATTATCCCCTGAGAGCGGGCCTATGTACCCAATCGTTATTATTTCGGGTTCCGGCTCTGGTTCAGGCTCCGGCACAGGCTCGGGCTCCGGCTCTGGTTCAGGCTCAACCTCAACCACTTCTTCCTGGGGGCAGCCCGCAACAAGGAGCAGCCCTATGAGAAATATCGCAAGTATCCAACGCATTTTTACACCTCATTTCAGTTTCCATCTGGGTCCTTTATCAGTATCTTCTAATATCACTCCCATCTCAAAGAGCTTATCCCTTATCTCATCCGCCAGCTTGAAATTCTTTTCCTTTCTGGCATTTTCCCTGTCCTGGACAAGGGCATCTATTTCTATTTCTTTTTCTGGGCCAATTTTCTTCTTTTCTTTTTCCAGGCCCAGTATCCACATCATCTTCTTGAAATCCTCTTTTGCTTCTGCAATTGCAGGGTAGTCTGGCTGCTCTTTGTGCATTTCCGAGAAGCACTCTGTCATTATGCCGAACATGTGTGAAAGTGCATTGGGAGTGTCGAAATCATTGTCCATTGCCTTGTAGAATCCATCCACTTCTTCCTGGAGCTTCCTGCGGAGCTCTCCGTTTTCTGTGCCTCCGGATGTAGAGAGTTCATCCGCGTGCTCAATAAAGTTGAACATCCTTTCTGCGGTTGTTTGTGCGGAAGAGATGTTTTCTTCGCTGTAGTTTACAGGGCTCCTGTAGTGGCTGTGCAGGAAAAATAATCTTAATGCATAAGGCGGGTATTTTTCCAGAATGTCCTTGAGGGTGATGAAATTTCCTAGGGACTTGGACATCTTTTCCCCGTTTACTGTGAGGAAGCCTGTGTGCATCCAGCATTTTACGAAATCGTGGTTTAGCGCGCCTTCTGCCTGGGCTATTTCGTTTTCGTGGTGGGGGAACATAAGGTCCCTTCCGCCTCCGTGTATATCCAGGGTTCTTCCGTTTGTGTACTTCATGCCCATTGCAGAGCATTCAATGTGCCAGCCTGGCCTTCCTTCACCCCAGGGGCTGTCGAAAGTTAATACGTCCGGGCCCTTTTTCCAGAGCGCGAAATCCGCTGGGTCTTTTTTGGTTTCGTCCACTTTCAACCTGCAACCATGCGCGATTTCATCCAGCCTCTGGCCGGAGAGCTTTCCGTATTCCGGGAAAGAGGAAACTGAATAATATACTCCTGTTTCGGTTTCGTAAGCATGGCCGTTTTCAATAAGCTTCTTTATCATTTCGACTATTTCCGGGATGTGCTCGCTTACTTTTGGGTAGTGGTCTGCGCGCAGGATGTTGAGGCGGTCAAATTCCTCCATTGCCTCGCTCTGGAACTTTTCCGAGAGCTCCAGTGGGGATTTTCCGGTTTCCTTTGAGCGGTTGAAAATCTTGTCCTCTATGTCCGTGATGTTCTGGATGTGGAGGACTTCGAGTTTCTTGTGGAGGAAGTAGCGCTTTATTGTGTCCATGGAGATGTAGGTTCGCGCGTGCCCGAGGTGGGCGTGGTCATAGGGAGTAAGGCCGCACACATACAGGTAGACTTTGCCTTCTTCTATGGGCTCGAACTCGTCTGCCTTCCTGGAAAGAGAATTGTATATCTTCACAGACCTATGATTGGAAAAAGACTATAAAAAAGGTAAGGTTGGGGTCCTATTTTGCCCCAGCATCTTATTCTGCTGCCTTTTCTGGCTCAAGGTATGCATCCAGTTCAGCAAGGGCTTCTGCAACTTTTGGTTCCTTCCCCCGGAAGGTATCTTCCAGATGGCTGAGTGCTGCCGCCCTTGGGTCGGATTTGCGGGTTGGTGCTTCCACCTTGGAAACCAGCTGGAACAGCAATTGGGACTTGGCATCCGGACTGAGGTGCCCAAGCGCTTTGGACCTTGCCAGGTAGATTACCGGGGGCACTACCTCAGAAATCTTCTTTGCGTCCAGGGTGCGCACCTCTCCCTGCCAGAGCTTTGCAAAGCTCTCCAGGGTTTCAATTGAATCCTCATATTCCTTCTGGGGAAGCACCCTGAGTTGTGAACTGAATTTGCCTGCGTCTCTTGCTGAGGTTAACAGGTCAAGGAGCCTTTTGTCTGGGGAAGTGTTCCATGCCCTTGAAGCCCAGCCCCTCTTCTCGAATGCAGGCGCTTCTACTGCAAGGCGAGTTTCATTTTCACTCATACCTGGCTTGAGCCTTTTGAGAACAAGGTCTAGTGCAGCATCCGAGTGCTTCGGGTCATAAACAAACTTGAACTGAGAAAGTATACTGGTTGCTTCAGGCACTCCAAATCCTTTGGACCTCATTCCCATGATAAACTCGAGATCCTCAAGGTAGGTTTCAGGGATTTTTGGGTTCTTTTTGCCTTTGGAGTATACCTCTGCGAGTTCCTCCGCAAGATTGTTTTGCTCTGATGCCGAGAGAGGAACAATTTCCCTGCCTTGCTTAATCCCTATCTTCCTGATAGTTGCGGAAATGCCCTGGAGGAGCTTGTCATTTTCAGAAAACCCTGCATTGATGAATTCGGGAAAGGGCCTGGTGTACCACTCTTCAGTCATGATCTTTTTGTAGGGGGGGTTCTCAATCCAGTAGGTTACGTCCCCTTTCTTGGCCTTGTCTGACTTCACAAGAGTCCAGGTAAAATCTTTTGTTTTGGAAGAATCAATATACTGCTGTATTGAAACGACCGTATCTGCAAGTTTCTGGATAGAAACTCCTGGTGAAAGTTTTCTCAGTATTATTGCAAGCTCAATTGACTCCCTCAGGTCCATGCCCCGCACAAACTGGCCAGGGAGCTTGTTCAGGATTTTTGCAACCTTTACCTGCTCTTCATCGTCGAGCCCCATTTTGGTCATGTGGCTGGCAATGGCAATAAACTTCGGGGTCTTGTCTTCGCCCTTTGCGCGGAATAGCGGGTTTTTGTAAAGTTCGATTTCTGCGGGCGATACTGGAGTTCTTTTTTTCTTTTGTACTGAAGACCTGCCGGCTTCATTCTCACTGCTTCCAAAAACGCAGCTGGAGCACTGGGAAAGCAAGTATCCCGCTCCGAGAACAACGGCTGCTGCAACAGTAACTTTTCCAATATTCAGGATGCTCACTTTTCTGGTAAATTTGGCATGCTTCTTCTCATA
>JAQBFN010000006.1:0-2597 GCA_032123335.1 Microcaldota archaeon | reverse complement strand
GGTGAGATGAAGCTTCACCTGGAAACCCTGGAGGATTTGTGGCATCTTGAAAGGGTGCTGCGCAAAGGTGACAAGGTCGAATCCCGGACCATGCGCAGTGTTAAGTTTGGGGATAGTGAGGAAAAAAAGCCCGTGCGCATTCTCCTTGAAATGGAATCAGTTGAGTTTGCGGAATTCGCGAACCGCTTGAGGGTAAATGGAAAGATTGTTTCTGGATCTCCGGAAGATTTTGTGCAGATTGGAAGGTACCATACCTTTGATTTGGAACCGGGGAGCAAGCTCAAGGTTGTAAAGAACTGGAAAAATTACGAAGTGAACCGGATTGAGAAAGCGGTGGAGCAGTCCAAGCGGCCTCTTGTTCGCATAGTTGTGATGGATGAGAATGATGCAACTACCGCAATACTTCGCGGATATGGAATTTCCTATGGGCCTTCCCTTTCCTGCTCAGGGAGCAAGCGCGAAGGGAATTATGAGGAAAAAGTACGGCAGTATTACGGGGAAATTGCATCTTATATTTCTAAACATCCTGAGAAGTTCATTGTTGCGGGCCCTGGATTTGCAAAAGACGGCCTGAAGAAGTTCATAAAGGAAAAATACCCTGATTTGATGGAGAGGGTTTCATTTGAATCCTGCTCAACTTCCGAAAGGAATGGAGTAAATGAACTGCTTAAGAGGGGGGTTGTTGCAAAAGTGGTTGGGGAAGCCCAGTTGGAGCAGGAGGAAACGCTTATTGAGGAATTCATTACGCACCTGCACAAGGAAGATGGGCTGGCTGCATACGGGATAGAGGAAATTAAGGTTGCCATAGATGCGCGGGCAATAGAGAAATTGCTTGTTTTGGATGAGAGCCTGCGCAAGGATGAGCGTGTTGAGGAAGTTGCTGAAACGGCGGAAAAACTGAAAGCAGAGCTGGTTTTCTTTTCAGCAGAGAGCGAAGCGGGGCACAAGCTGAAAGGGTTTGGTGGAATCGCGGCACTACTGCGATTCCGGATTAATTAAAAAAATAAAAAAGAAAAAATTAGTTGGGTGGCACATACCAATCTGGTGTATTCGCATCGCAGATCTCCTTTCCAGGGCAGGTTTGGCATTCGTTTGTGCAATCAAAGTATTTCACCGTTCCACAACAGCAACTATCGTAGCCCGCAACATTAGAGCGGATGTAAAACTTGGAATACACGCATGTTGTGGTACAGATCAACGACTCATAATCAACCAAAGCGGCGCACTGTGAACTGGATATGTGTTCCCCAAACAGCTCGGCACCGGCAGTCTGCCCGCAGATGTATCCGCAGTCAAGATCCGGTGGATCTATACAATGGCAATTGCTGCACACTGCTTCCCCATAGCAGTCCTGATCATATTCGCACTCCTCATATTCTGGCTGCACAATGCCGTCTCCACAATATGTATCTTCCACGCAATCCTCGTCATAAAGGCATTCCCATTCTCCCGGGCCTTCTACGTCCACACACTGCTCTTCAACACACTCAGTGTGCCATTCCTCTTCAATGCAATCTGCATCATAGATACACTCGCTGTCTCCAAACCCTGGAACATCCACACACTCTTCATCTATGCATTCTGTGTGGGTAATCTCGCAGTCCTCATTATCATAGCACTCATCCTGTCCTGGAGAATAGACCAACACGCATGTCTCGTCCTGGCACTCATAATGCTTACAATCGGAATCATATGAGCACTCGTTGTAGCCTTCCCCTTCAAGAACCATGCACATTCCTTCAACACAACCAAGGTGCAGGTTGTCATCAATTTGAGGCTCTTCGCATCTGCATACTGCGTTGCATACTTCTGGTGGAATACATGTGTCCGGAAGCGTCCCTCCAGCTGTGTCACATTCCTCGTTTGCTCCCTGTTCCTGCCCTGAAATATATCCATCTCCACACCTTGGAGTGAATATCCCCTTGACACACTGGCAATCCCTGCAGTGCTGGCCCATTGGGCAAGTTTCTGGCGCAGCGGGATATTGTATCCCATTTATCAAGCCGCCTCCAATATCACATGCTTCGTTTCCTTCAATTAATCCGTCTCCACATACTGCTTCAGTTGGCTCATCTTCAGGCTCTCCATCGTCTTCACCATCTTCCGGTGGAAGGCCATCTTCTGGAGGCTCTTCCGGAGGTGGCTGGTCCTGGGGCTCACACTTGCATGTGTTCAGGTTGCACTTGTCATTGGGGTTTGCACATGCCACTCCAACCTCACACTCCTCCATGACGCCTGCTGAGTTGGGTCTTTGGATTACTCCATCTCCGCACCACGTATTGTTCCCATAACTGGGTATGCAAAGGCAGAAATTGTTGCAGAAGTCTGCCGGGTTCGGGCAGGGAATTCCTACTTCACATTGCTCGAAGTTGCCCCAGATGTTCGGGGACTGGATTACTCCATCACCGCACCAATCTATGTAGAAGTCCCATTCCTGGTCTTCCTTCATCAATGGGGAAACATCCGGGTTCCTGTCTTCCCCTGGAACATTCGCAACATCTATCGGCCTTACCGGCTCCCATGCCATTGCCCCAGCAGTACCGCGCCGCGCTGAGCCCATCCACGCTTTGCCTTCGCACCGCGCGGCCACTCTGGGC
>JAQBFN010000005.1:0-6466 GCA_032123335.1 Microcaldota archaeon | reverse complement strand
AGAACATGAAGCTGCAGGAAGACATGGTTGAATATGCAGTCCAGAAGTTTGCAAAGGAGCATGTGGATTTGCTGGAGGAGCTTGAGCGCGACCCTAAGGTTCTGCAAAAGGTAAAGGTTCCTTTCCTCAGGATGGATTATGAGGATGCGATAGATAAAGTAAATGAGCTTGGGGGAAAAATGGAGCAGGGGGATGATTTCGGGACGCAGGATGAGGCGTTGCTTACAAAGGAACTGGAGAAGCCTTTATTCATTCATAATTTCCCTTCAAAAATTAAATCGTTTTATATGCGGGATGATCCGGATAAACCGGGAACTGTGCTTGCAGCGGATATGCTTGCGCCCGAGGGGCACGGGGAAATGATTGGGGGTTCTGAGCGTATCTGGGAGCTTCCTGAATTAGAGAAGAAAATGAAGGCGTTTGGGCTTGGGCCCAAGCAGATGGCTTGGTATGTGGACCTGAGGAAGTATGGGAGCGTGCCTCACTCTGGATTCGGGATGGGAATTGAGAGGTTCGTAAAGTGGACTTTGGGATTGCACCACATCAGGGATACTATTCCGTTCCCAAGAACTATTACAAGGGCATACCCATAGGTTAATCTGCAGACAGGTGGATTTCCTGGCCTGTGGCATAGGTGTGGGTGTGCTCAAATTGCCCGCTCACCGGCTCCAGGTCAAAATCAACTTCCTTGAGCCTGGCCTTCTCCACTGATTTTGCTATTTTCTTTCTGTCCTCAGGGGAAACATGGGGCTTGAGTTCCTCAAGCAGCCTTATGCATATTCCCCTGCGCTTTGCTAAATCATAGGAGAGGGTAAGCTGGAATGAACTTCCTCTGCGCTTGTAATTTTCATATACTGTAGCATATTCACTGTAAGGGGTTGTGTAATCCCTGGTCAGGGAAGGGCTGTCTGATTCAGCCGCTTTGAGCAGGCCTGGCAGCGCAAGCTCACCAAGTTCTTTAATCATGCGCTCTGCATCTGCACGCTCGCCGCTCTTGCTTATATGCTCCATAAGGTAAGTTGTTTCATAATGGTACTCTGTAGAAGAAGGATGCCACGTTTCCATGTAATATTTACCCATACCATAGTATCCTTCATTCTCTACTTTGTGCGTAAACCTGTGCGAAAGAATCCTTACGGATGCAGCATGGTCTGCAATTCCGCAGTATGTGGCAAGGGTGTCAACAACGGGTGAGCGCCGTATTGCTTCTTCTATCTCTTCGCGCTTTATCCTCCCTTCAAGCTTTTCGGATTCAAAATCATCTATCACTTCTTTCATGGAAATTCCTTTCTTCAGTTTGGCACTGGGCCCCTCAAAATTGAAACCGAGCCTTTCAACAGAGGAAGAAGAAACATGGTATGCGAAGAAATACGCAATTTGGGAGATTACCTGTTCCCTTACCTGGCTGGATTCAGAATTGTACAGCAGCCAAGCCAGGTTTTCATAGCCAAGATACCCGGGGAGGGAATCAAGGTTTGAAATAACTGCGCCTAAAGACCGTATATCTTGTATTGCCTCCCATTGTTCGAATCCATGCATGTTTAGCTGGCGGTATTTTTTTGCAACTGCTTCGAGCAGGGCGGGGGATTCCCGACACCCCTCATGCCCGAGCCTGTTTACTGCTTCTGCCAGAACAACCATGGTTACTGCTTCAGATTTAAGTTGTGAGCGGCCACTCCAGTGGCGACCGCGTTTCTCCCTGGCCCGCAAAACATCTGATAAAAATTGATCCTTGTTCTCCCGTGCAACTTCCGCTATCCTGCTGAGCACCAGGGAGCTTGTTTCATCGTCCTTAAGCGTTGTTTTGTATGAGGTAACATGCCCATCTTTGGCCGTCTCAATGTCTGCCCTGCCGCTGAGCAATGCAAAAAGCCGGTCTGCTTTGGTTACACTTGAAATAAGCTTGGATAGAAGGGCTGGGCTAAATCGCTCAGACGCCCATTCAAGTATTTCGGGAGTTAAGTTTTTGTTGAGGGCTTCTGCGAGCCCTTCGGGGCTTTCCTCAGTTATCCTCTTCTTTATTTCCCTCTCCAGTGCAAACAACGCAAGCGGCTGGGCTGTCTCCACTGCAACTTTTGGAAGAGATGTTATGCTGGCCCTATATGGAAGCACCATTCCCTGCGCTTCCAGGAGCACGGATAGGGGGGCGGAGGATGCGAGCTCTGTAGCCGCAACTGAATCATGAAAGATGACGCTCCGGGATATTTTGTTCTCTGTGAAAAGCTCTTTTATCATATCAGACGTTGCGCTGAAATCCTTTGAGGACTCCAGGCAGTGCCTGAGCACATGTGCAATTTTTTCAGTCTGAATGCGGCAAAGCGTGAGCTTTGCCTTGAAGGATTCGCCATTTGCAATCCATCGTTGCGTAAATCCGAGAATGGTTTTTGGGTCCACTCCCTCCATGTAAAAGACCCCAAGCTGTTTCTCCCACCGGATGTTGTTATATTTTTCTTCGGTCATTTTGTCTGCTGTAATAAGCCTGAAATAAGTAAGCCAACCTGCGTCCCTTCGCGCTTCGCGCAAAAGCCTCCCTCCTTCCAGTATGTCGCTTATTGGCCTTTTAGTTGGTTTTTCTTTTCCGGAAATTTGTGAAGAACCGTTTTGACGTTGTTTCATTCTTCCACCCACAGTAACTATATGCTCAACCGGATATTTAAAGATTTGCGAAATGGGGATGGACTAAAGGTGCTTCACCTGAAGCCTCCGCCTCCTGAGCTTCCACCTGAGAAGCCGCCTCCTCCGGAAGACCAGCCTCCGGATGAACCACCGGAGAAGCCGCCGCTTGAACGCGGACCGCTCCTGTTCCCGTATTTTGAGAGGTTCCTCACTCCCCATGCGGAAGAGTAGAACAGGTAGGAGGAGGTGCGGATTCCATCCATCTTTTCCACTTTCTTCGCAAGCAAATCATCAAGCTCGGAGAGGTGCTTCTTCACCTTGTCTGCAAGGCCCAGGGCGTTTGCATACACGAGAATTTCTCCCCAGATTAGTACGGAGGAGGGCGGCTCTTCCTTGAGTGAGCTGGATTTTACTGCACGTGAGAATGCGTCCCACTGGGCAAACTGCGCCTCCTTCCCTTTGGGGATTTCAGGCTGCATGTAGAAATAAACTGCTGCTGCAACCGCAGGGATGCTTCCCATGACGCTGAGGGCTATTGCTGCGGCGTAAAGGTAGTCCTGCTTCTCAATGAGATATGATACGAAATCAATGCCATCGAACATCATCGCAAAGAGGAAGCAGCCGGCTATGAATCCGAAGAAGAGGAACACGCTTAAGAAAACCTCCCTCTTGTTCTTTGCCTTGTTCGAGTAGTCCTCGAGGCCTTCCTTCTTTATCCCCTCCTTGACCTGCTTGATGAACTCATCCATTTTCTTGGGGATAATTGTTTTGCTGGCATCGGACTTGCCCTTTATTTTCTTGAACTCTTCTGCAAGCGCATCCAGGTCCACCTCCTTATTTTTGCCCTCATCAAAAATCATGTCTATGAGGGTCTGCTCGTGCGGCTTGAGCTTCTTGGAGGAGGTTTTCAGGAAAAGGATTGTGCGCTCGCGCTTTATTTCCTGCCCTGTGTAGCCTTCTTTTTCGAGCTCCATTATGTCGATTACTCCCTTGTTTATGAGCTCGATGAGTGTGGATGCGAGAATCTCCTTATCGGTGTAAAAGTTGCGGAGTATTGCGGAAACCACTGCAGGGTCATCTTTGGACGGGGGCATTATGCTCTCGGGGAGCTTCTGGAAGCGGGGGAGCCTTGTGTACAGGAAGCCGGCAACCGCAAGGAGGATGAGGAAACCGGGGCAGAAGCATGGTGCGCAGGGGAAATTGTCCTCCGGGCTCACTATTGATTCGGAGCCGTAGATTTCGCGCTCTTCTTTGAGGATTGCAAAAGCGGATCCTTCTACTGTGTTGGAGGTGGTTACGGAATCTTTTGCGAAAAGGTAGCATCCTCCAATGTAGTTGCCAGAGGGAACAGCATTCATTTCGATAACTATGGAGAGGTCGTCTATGTGGGCTTCCCCTTTCTTTGTGGAATAAACTTCAAAATGCATGGTTTTATCGCGGGAGGCTTCGGGCAACGTCATGGTGGAGCGGAAAGCATTTGCGGGAACGGCCCAGTTTGCGCCGTAGTGTTCAAAGCACACTTTTGCGTAATCATCCCAGAGCTCTACGCGGTTTTTGAGGGTGTAATCCAGCTCAACCCTGTTTGTGCCGATGAAGGTTTCTGTCCATACGATTTCTGCATTTCCATCGTATTCCTGGGTGTAGTAGTTTACGGGCTGGCCGTTTATGGTTACGGAGTGCACAACCAGGTTGCTGAGGGAGCCGTAGTCTGCGGGGCGGATGGAGCGGTAGCCCTCATTGAATATTTCATCTAAAGTGAAGGTAAGGGTTTCGTGGATGCGGAGGTCTCCATTGGGCTGGACAGTTGCATCGCTGTAATAGCTGTCTATTGTAAATGAGAAAACCGCTGAAAAAAGGAAAAGCGCAAACAGGATTGATTTGGTGTTCATGGAGGGAATACGAAAAGAAGGTTTAAAACATTTGATTGTGAGTTGAAAACATGGGAGTGAAGGAGGTGGCAATCCAGCTCTACCTGAAAGAAGTGGAGGAAGGCGGGATTGCACCGAGTGAATACCATAAGCTGCGCAACCTGGAAAGGTACCTATTGGAGAAGAAGGGGGGCAGGTATTACCTGCGGGAGATGCACAGGAAGAAATTTGTTGTTGCTATGACTGGGGGAGTATTTGATGTTGTGCACATCGGGCACATACACACGCTTACTGAGGCGAAAGAGAAGGCGGACGTGCTTGTGGTGGTTGTGGCGCAGGACAAGCACATAACGAAGAAAAAGAGGAAGCCTTTGCACTGGCAGGAGCACAGGAGGGTGCTTGTGCAGGCACTGAAGCCGGTGGATTTAGCTATTCTTGGGGGAGATAAAATGGAGGAAACGTTTGAGCGCGTGGGGCCGGATTTAATTGTGTACGGATATGACCAGAAGGCGTTCCTTAAGCCCAAGGGGGTTAAGGTGGTGCGCTTGAAGAGCAGGATTGACCCAAAGAATGTGAAAACCAGGAAGATTTTGAGGAAGCTTGGAATTTAGGTGAAAATTATGGTTGAATTTGAATTGGTTGATGTGGAGATTCCTGAAGGAACAAATGTGATACTGGGGCAGAGCCACTTCATTAAAACAGTGGAGGACCTGTACGAGACTATCGTGGAAAGCGGGATGGCCATAAAGTTTGGGATTGCATTTTGCGAAGCTTCCATGAAGAGATTGGTGAGAAGCGATGGGAATGACCCGGAGCTTATGAAGCATGCGGAAAAGGAAGCACTCAAGATTGGGGCAGGGCACTCATTCATTATCTTTATGCGGGAGGGGTTTCCGGTTAATGTGGTGAACAGGATCCAGCAAGTGAGCGAGGTTACTACCTTGTATACGGCTACTGCAAATCCTTTGAAGGTGGTAATTGCGAAGGAGGGAGAGCAGAGGGGAATAATGGGGGTTCTGGATGGGATGAAGCCATTGGGAATAGAAATTGATGAGGATAAAAAGGAAAGGAGCGAGTTCCTCAGGAAGATTGGGTACAAGAGATAAGTTTTTATATATTTGAATCAGAGGTTAGACCATGCCTACTTACAAAGCAGACGGGACTAAGGAAGAGGAGCCGAAGAAAGCAATATCATCAGGTTCATTCAAGAATTTCATGGGGAAAGCCAAAACCAAGAAGTTTATTGCAGATTGGCATGATAAAGGATATACGAAAGCGGGGGTACAGGAACTGCTCTATGAGATTTACCAGAGGTATGGAGGGGACGGGGACGATGATGATGAGGATACTGTTCTTGGAAGGGCAAGTGACATGCTGGACGTGCTGAAGAGCGTTGCGAATAAGTTCGCGCTCTTCAAGAAGGAATAGGATTATGGATGATGAAAAGCTCTGTCCGCAGTGTGGGGCTGTGCTAACGCACCGGGAAGGGTGCTTTGAGTGCGCGCACTGCGGGTGGACCAACTGCCCTGAAGGTTAAGTTTAAATAGAGTTTCCATGTAAAATTTGCTACGCCCTTTTTGCCTCGGTAGCTCAGCTTGGTAGAGCGCCTGCCTGTTAAGCAGGATGCCGGAGGTTCGAGTCCTCCCCGGGGCGTAAATTATAGAATCAATAACGCCCATGACACATCTATTTAAAGGCGGTTTTGCGAAGAAAATGAGTATGGCGTATATTTAGGGGAGTTCAACAGGCACCTGATAGTTAAGGAAGGGTGAAGGAAGGTTTAAATTATCTATAAAACCTAAGAGAGATGCGGTTGAACTTTAGAAGGTAGATAACTATGGCATCGGACCAAAAAGCGTTAGCAAGTATGCAGAAATTCAATGAAAATGTGGAGAAGCTGTACTCTGAATTCTCGCTTCCAGGAGCCAATTGTTCCACAAGACTCCGTTGCGAGCAAGGAGAATGGTTCCAAATTAAGATGG
>JAQBFN010000004.1:0-9314 GCA_032123335.1 Microcaldota archaeon | reverse complement strand
TTACAAATCCCGAATTTGTGGCAGTGAGGGCAGCATTCGAGGAAGCGCTTGCAGACAACGCCGCAGAAGTAATCGGAAGGCTGAATGCTTAAAGGCTAAAAGATTATTCAGGAGGTTTTTCTTCCTCCTGCTTATTTTCCTTATTCTTTTCCAGGAACTTTTTGCAATGGCCCACTGCAAAGTCCATTGCTTTCTTGGGATCCCTGGATTTAGAATATTCAGAAGAGAATGCTGCAAAGAAGGTCTCCCTTGTCCCTATCGAGGCGCATGCGGAAGGGTCCTCAAGCAGGTACTCGTGCTCGTTCCCGCCTTCGGTTACGCTGATTTTCCCCCCTCCATTGAACACCACAAGGACCCCGCTCTTTCTTATGTGGGAAAGCAGGTTCTCAGGGACATACTGCATCTCCAAAGGAGTGGTTTTCAGGATTTTGATTTTTTCAACGTTTTTTACGCACCAGTTTTTCTTTCCCCCGAAATTTTCAGGGTCCCTTACAAATCCACGTGAATCCACATAAATCTCACTGAAATCCCCCTTTAGTTTATCTATGCAAACCTCATTGGAAACAGCATATGCAAGAACCACGTTGGAAGTAATCGGTGCATGGGTTATCTTGCATGCAAGCGGGAACCTCCCCTTTTCCTTCCCATTTTCTATGTGTATCTCGATTATTCCCCTCTTGCTCTTTGCAAGCTCATAATCTTCCCCAAGTTCATCAAATACGTTCTTGATGAAATGAGCCGGTCCGCCCTCTTTCTTCTCGATCGTATTGTTGTCCCTATCCATCACTATATTGTCCGCAAAGCATCCTGCTATAAAGAACTTAGTCATTTCATCACATCCTTCCCGAGACCTTTTGAAATCTCATGCCTTTTGAAATTCCATTATTTTCTGGTCGCGTATTTTTACCTTCCCCAAACTAAGCAGTACCAATTATCACTTTCGTATCTCTCTGTTTTTAACCATAGCTACAAAATTTTTTGTTAAGTGCACACCCACACATTACCTTTTAAAACCCCTTTTCCGGGAGCAAGCCTCCGAAGGCTTTTTAAACTAAAACGAAGAAGATACTGACGTTACAAGGTAAGGCGCCATGCACATTTCCAGCATAAAGCTCAGGGGTTTTAAGTCATTCAAAAAGGCAGAGATAGAGCTGCCGCATGATTTCATCTGCCTTGCCGGCCCTAACGGAAGCGGAAAGACCAATGTGCTTGATGCAGTGCGTTTCGCACTCGGGGAGAAATCCCTCAAATCCCTTCGTGCAAGGAAGGTAAAAGACCTTATCTGCCATAATTCCAAATTCGCGGAAGTGATCCTGAATTTCCAGGATGAAAAGAAATACGAATTAAGGCGCGCAATAAAGGAAGATGGAAAAGTGCGCTATATGCTCAATGGGAAAACAACCACGCGCACTTCAATATTGGAACTACTCAAGAAATACAACCTGGATGCAAGCGGAAGAAACATCATTGCCCAGGGCGAGGTCCAGCGTGTTGTAGAGATAAGCGGGAGGGAAAGAAGGGGGATAATTGATGCTGTTGCAGGGATTGCCGATTTTGAGGCAAAAAAGAAAGAAGCGCTAAGGGAACTCGAAATTGTAGATGGAAGGATGAGGGATGCAAACCTCGTGCTCGGGGAGCGCAAAGCATTCCTGAAGGAGCTGGAATCTGAAAGGGGACGCGCCCTAAACTACGCATCCGCCTCTGAAACAGTAAAGCGCGCAAAAGCCTCACTTATCCAGCTTGAGCTCACGAATGCGGGGAAGAAGAAAAAGAAACTACTTGATTCGCTTGAGGATGCGCGCAAAGGCGTTGAATCCGTAAGGAAGGAAATGGAGAAAATCGAAGCGGAGGTGAAGAAGGAAGAGGAGAAAAAGGTGAAGATCTCCGCGGAAATAGGTGCAAAAGAGGAAAGGGAAAAGCTTTTCCGGGAGCTGGAAAAAACAAAAGCAGAAATCATTTCAAAGAAGGAATCCCTCCAGGAATCCGAAGAAGCGCTCCAGAAGTTAATCGCTTCGCTTGAATCCCTTGAAACGGAAATAGACTCCGAAAAGAAAATGCTCCACACCCTTTCCGAAGAGGAAAAAGAGCTAAGGAAGCAGATGGTCCCGCTCGAGAGCCTTAGGCTGGAGCACAGGGAAAGCGCAGAGGTTTCCGCATTCAGAAAATCCATGGAGGGCCTGGAGGATGAGCGCGTCCGCATCCGCGAGCAGGCAATTATCCTTAAAGGGGAAATAGAAAACTCACAGTCACTTATTTCAGAGAAGAAAAGAACTCTTGAAGATGAGGGGGGCCCGGAAGTTTCCGCAGGGGAAAACATGGAAGCGGATATTGCGGAGCTCCGCAGGAAACTGAAGGGCGCAATAGAGGCACAGGACCGCCTTTTCTCCAGGGAAAAGGAACTGAATGCAGAGAATGCAGGCCTGGACCGGGAACTCCTAAACCTGAGGGAAAAGGTTGCAACCCTTCGCGCCCAGACTTCCGCGCATGTGCGCAACCCTGCACTCCAGTTCGTTTCCGAATTGAGGGAAAGCGGCCAGGTGAATGGAATCCACGGAACGGTTGCGGAGCTTATTGAATTCAAGCCCGAATACTCAAAAGCAATTGATGCGGCAGGAGGGGGCCGCCTCCTCTACGTAGTGGTGGATTCTGCGGATGTTGCAGTAAAAATAATTTCCCACCTGAAGAAATCAGGGAGGGGAAGGGCAACATTCATCCCGCTCAAGGAAGTGAATTCTCCGCAGATAACTGCAAAAGGGGGAATGGGCCCGCTTGTGGACTTCGTTAAATTCAATTCAAAATATTCAAACGCAATCAACTTCGCATTCGGGAATACACTCCTTGTAAAGGATGCAACTGAAGCGAAAAGGCATGGAATCACTAAGGAGCGCATGGTTACAACCGATGGGGACCTCTTTGAGAAATCCGGCATAATCACCGGAGGAAAAACAAGAGGAGGGGTTGCTTCCGCAGCCCAGCTTTCCAAGATGGAAGCGGAGCTCGAAGGCGTAAAATCCCGCAAAAGCGGAATAATTGATGACCTTTCCGCAATAAGGGACGAGATGTCCTCTTTCCGCAGGGAAAAGGCGGAAACCGAAATCTCACTCAAGAAGAAGGAAGTGGAATTTGAATCAGTCCAGGAAAAGCTCGAAGAACGAAAAAGGAAGGAAAGGCGCGTAGGGGAAATACGGGACGAGATGCGCAAGCTGGAAAAATCCATTGAGCTTTCCACCTCCAAATTAGCTTCCTATGAAAAGAAAATCGGGGAGATGGACTCCTCAATCCTTTCCGCGGAAGAAAACCTGCAGAAAGCAATAGAAAATGAATCTTCCCGCCTGGAATCAATGGAAAAGGAGAGGGAGGACAAAACAAAGCTTTACTCCTCTTTGCGTGCCCAGGCGGATTCAAAAAAGAGGGAATTCGAGGTAAGGACCGATGGCCTGAAGGACCGTGCATCCCGGATGGCCCGCACCGCAAAGGAAAAGGAAGATCTGGATTCCAGGATAACTAATCTATCTTCCCAAATCAAAAGGAAAGAGGATGACCTTTCCAGGGTAGACGAAAGGCTTGGGGCATCCAATGCTGCAATCAGAAAGCTCATGGACCAGATGAACGCATTTGAGCAAAGGCTCCAGGAGCTCGGGGAGAGAAGGGGAGAATTCCAGATCGAGTTTTCCAAGCACGAAAAAATCCTCACAGTTTCAGAAGTTGAAATGGAAAACGTGGATACGCGCCTCGCAGACCTTCAGGCGGAATTTGAAGAATTCAATGAAGTTGAGCCCCTGGAGGGAGGGAAGGAGCAGCTCACCCAGATGATGCGCTCTGCAGAATCCACACTTTCCGAATTGGGAGCAGTAAACCTTGCAGCCCCGGAAATGTACGAGGAAAAATCAAAGGAAGTAAACGAGATGCAGGAAAAGCTAGAGACGCTGCGCGTAGAAAAGGAAGCAGTAATCGACATGATTTCAGGAATTGATGAAAAGAAGAAAGAAGCATTCTTCGAGACTTTCCACGAAGTGGACACGCAGTTCCAGAAACTCTTTACGCTCATCAATATCGGGGAGGGCCACCTTTACCTGGATAAGCCATCCACCCCGTTCGAATCCGGCCTCTACATAAAAGTAAGGAGGAACGACCGGGACCACTCCCTGGAGTCCCTTTCCGGAGGGGAAAAGAGCCTTGTTGCGCTCATGTTCGTATTTGCGCTCCAGTTCTACAAGCCATCTCCTTTCTACGTATTGGATGAGGTGGACGCACCCCTGGATAAGGTGAACACAAAGAACCTTGCGAAGCTCCTAACCGAGCTTGCGCCCCAGTCCCAGTTCCTGGTTGTAAGCCACAATGATATAATGATGGGGATGGCCAGCGCAGTATTAGGTGTAAGCAGGGTGGACGGAGTCTCAAAAATAGTGGGTGTAAAATTAGAAAGGGAAGCGGAAGAAGAAGCTTCCGCAGCCTAATCTATCTTATTAAGGTATATTTCCCTTGCTCCGAGAACCATGTCCCCGGTAACTGTTGCATTGAAGCTAACCAGTGCAGTTTCCCCCTCGTCAAAATCAAGCCCGGATGCAACTTCTATTTCCCCCGCTTCCAGTGCATATCCATCAAAGATTTTTGGGAACTCCACATTATAAGTTTTCACCTGCTCGTATTCAAACTCCATGTCAGGGGCTTCCTCAGCAATAATCCTCAGGGTGGAATTCGGGAAGGTTGCCCTCCCTCCGAAATCCTGGTCCGCAAGGGTCTTGTTTGTAAAGTTCTGGAGCACGCTTGCGCTCCCCTCAGAAATATAGGTTACGTATTCGGTTTTCATGAACATTGTTTCTGTTGAAGAAAGCGGAGGCTCAAACACAACATAATCCTTCCTTTCATAAACCACGTTTTCTTCCCCATGTTCTTCAATTATCTCCTCCAGGAGTAAAGTCCTGTTTTCCCATGGAATCATGAATGAGTATGCAGTGGTGTTTGCGCCAACTATCGTTCCCTCCCCTGAAAGCTCAACATCAGAATAGTAGCTTTTTGCATCAAGGATGCGGTAAGTAATTATCCCATCCGTTTCAATCGAAAGCATATAGCTTACTTTTCTTCCTGTTTCCAGCAAAGGCTCCATAAGCATCTGCTGGTATCCCCCCTGTATCTGCATTTCGCTTCCGTTTGCAAGAACAATAGTGTATTCATCAGGAAGCCCTATCTGGGCCGCTGCAAAGCTCGGTATGCCCAGGTTCTTGAACCCATTATATACTTCCATGGTTTTTGCAGAATCCCTGAGCGTAGCCCGGTAAAATCCGCTTCCCTCTTCCGTTTCCTCCAGGCTCAGCACTTCCGGGTTCCCGGAAATCTGGCTTATCTGGACTTCAGAAGGTGCCTGTATGTACAGGAATGCCCCATAGGAGTAAATGCTCACGTTCACGTTTGCCGTGCCCGTATACATCCCGCCTTCTTCTACACCCCCGCCGGACCAGTTCCTAATGCTCATCGAAAAGGGCTCCATAAGGAAAAGAAGCGCTAAAAATACAACTAATACTTTAACTATCAAGCTTTTATCCATCAAAAGCACCGGATTAGAGTTAAGTAAAAACACTTTTAAAGAGCACCGCCATAATATATGCTCAATCCTCTTGATTATTTGGTGTTAAACATGGTTGAAAAAGGAGATTTTATACTCTTAGACTTAGAAGGGAAAGACCAGGGTGGAAGGGTCTTTGACTCCACAAAAGGAGAAGTTGCAAAAAAGCTCCACGGAAAGGAGGGTCCCCTCCTGGTAGTCTTTGGAATGGACAGGCTTATCCCTGGAATTTACGATGCGCTCTATGGAATGAAGGAAAGCGAGGAAAAGGATATCCACCTCACTTCCCAGCAGGCATTTGGGGACAGGAAAAAAGACCTTGTAAAGATAATGTCCTCAACTGAATTTGCAAAGCACCAGGTAAATCCCGAACCCGGCCTCGTAATCCATGTGGATACGGATACCGGCCGCCTCTACGGCACAGTAAAGAGCGTAACCGGAGGCAGGGTGATGGTGGACTTTAACCACCCCATTGCGGGCCAGGAAGTGGATTACCATCTGAGCCTGCTCAAGGTGTACTCAACTCCTGAGGACAAGGTAAAGGAACTTATTGCTTACCTTGAGCTCGAAGGGGATTTCAAGCTTTCCAAGGAAGGTGAGCTCAACATAACCCTCAAGAAAAAGGAAGGGCAGGAATACGAACTCCACAAGGCAATGCTCCTGGTTACAGCCAAATCCAAAATCACAGGAATTAAAAAGGTTGATTTGAAGGAAGAGTAGATGTGCAAAATCTGCGAAATTGCATCCACAAATTCCGAATACCTTTCGCTCCTTGAAAAGATGGTGGAAGAGGACCAGGAGAGGCTCAAAACCACAAATGAGTTCCTGGACCAATACCCCTCCCTTTCCAGGAACCTTTATACTTCATTGAAATGGCCAACTAAATTCTCCACCCCCCTATTTGAAGCTAGGGCAGCATTCGCAATCCCCAACAAGTATTTCCAGCCCATTCTGCTGGATGGGGAACGGATGGGCAACCACTTTGCGCATGGGGCCACCCGCTCCGTATTCTTTTCCGGGGACAAATTGGTTTTGCTTTCCAAAACAATCGGGCAGGAAGTAGGGAGGCCTTTCCTCTCCAGTTTTCTCTTCACTCATTTTGAGAAGGGTGAATATGACGTTGCATTCGATGGGAAGGACATGAAGATTTCTGCAAGCATAGAGAAGCCCCTCAAAAACCTAATCACCGGAAAAGTGGAAAAGAAGAAAATCCACTTCAACTTTTTCCACCAGAACCTGGAAGGAAGAATCATTTCCAAGGAGCAGGCAATGCAATCCTCATATGTAAAGAAAATCCTTGGGGCACGCGGGAATGTGCGAACCCTTTTCGCTTCTTCGGATTTGGAAGGATATGTAATTTCCGTATCCCATTTTTCCCCGCATCCCTTCATGCTTAGATTGTGCAAACAATTTGGGTACGAATCCTTCAGGCAGTTCCAGGAGCATTCCCTGGACTATTTCAGGGAGCATCTCAAACTTAAGCCGCCAGAAGAAAAATCCTCAATCTAGCTACTTACCCTATTGGTTTAGGAGGTTGATCTTGTGCTTTTTTGAGTAGTTCTTCCAAATAGGTTTCAAGGTTATCCCAGGTTTCCCGCTCTAATCCTATTCTTTTTATAAATTCTTCAATTTCTTCATGTTTCTCGGAAGGCGCTGAAATCTGTTTCTCATACGAATGCACATCTTTTCTGGAGATCTTTTTTCTTGCCAGGTATACGCCCCCTAGGTATGGAAGGCTTCCCAGTATGAGCAGATTAAATGATACCAAGTAACAAACTGCCCCTGAAAAAACAAAAGTGGATATGGGGGAATTTTCTACTAGTTCAGGGTATTTCAAGATGGAAGGATTGAGGATTGTTAGGGTCGCCAGGGTTATGCTCACGATAGCCGAAACAGTATGCCCGATAATATCCCGTACGGTATCTCCTCCCCGCAGGAGGTATCTCTTTAGCCCTTCTAATTCGTTTACGGCCCTCCGCAACGCACCAGTAGTTTTTTCAGGAGAGGCGTTGCATTTCTGTTTTAAATTTTCAATCTCCTTTCGCTCTGCCAAAATTCTGCCTTCATTTTCCTCAAAGGTGGGGAGGTCTTCTTCGAATGCAATATTTTCTCCTACAATCCGTAACCTTTGCTTAGGGTCCAATCTTTCCCTTCTTTCTTTAGAATAAATTGTGTTTTGAGTGGTTTTAGATAAGAGCAAGAGCCTTTTCAACCGGTCTTCCTGTTGTAAGAGGAATCCCTTCAATGATTCTAAATTTTCGCCACTGCCTTTTTCCAAAACTCTCTCGTAGCGCCGAATCAGAGTTTGAACTGTTCTCAGTTCTTTTAACCTTTCACTTTCCTTTTTAGGGGGCTTTGTTTGAACGTTAATGGATTTCATTGTTAAATATGGGCAGATATGTTTTTTTAACCCTTACTTTAGCTCTTTTGGAAATATTGAATATCCTGCCAGCTTATAGAGCAGATTAGCAGCAAATAGCTCACTCACCACTTCCCCTTCAATGGGCGCAAGCTCCACAATATCAAAACCCACAATCTTTTTCTTTTTTGCAACTTCCTTCAGCAGGCTTATCCCCTGCTCCCAGGAAAGCCCTCCCGGGCAAGGAGTCCCAACCCCTGGCATTTCTGAAGGGTTGAATCCATCCAAATCAATGGAGATGTATACGTTTTCCCCAAGCGCATCCAGCACCTCGGAATTCTCAAATTTACTCCCCCAGCTCTTCAAATTCGAATTCTTGCTTAAGTAATCCGCGCACTCCGCGCTCATGCTCCTTACTCCAACCTGCGCCCCTTTTCCTGAGTGCTCCATCATTCTGCGCATTGCGCATGCATGTGAGTGTTTGCTTCCTTCAAATTCATCCCTCAAATCCGCGTGCGCATCAATCTGCAGCACAGAAACATCCGGGATTTTTTTTGCAACCGCTTTTACCGCCCCTGAGGAAATGCTGTGCTCCCCTCCGAGGGATATGGGGAATTTTCCTGCCCCCACAACCCTGGAAATGCTTTCATATACCTCTTCAACAACCTTCCCGGGATCCTCTTCACCTTTACCTGCCGGCGCCATCACATGGAACCCGCCAGGAAATCCCTCCCCGATTGTTTCAAACCCCAAATCAATATCATATTCCTCTACTTCCACGCTTGCATTTAGTATCGCCATTGGGCCCTTGCCGGCCCCTCCCCTGAAGCATACTGTCCCTTCGTACGGAACCGGAAGCACGCACACCGTTGCCTCTTCAAAAGAAGCGTTTCTCTCAAGAAAGTGAAGTTCCATGTCTTTTTCTTGCCTGCGCACACTTTAAATTGCTTTCCTGAGTTAGCAATCCATGCTTCCACCTCGTGAGATTACTCCGATGGACACCCTTGTGCATCTAAGGGAATATTGGAAACTGGTGAGGTTCGAGCATGCAATTATGCTCGCAGTTGCAGTACTTATCGCAATAGTGATCACTTTGGGAGAAATCCCTCAAATAGACCAGCTTTTCTTCCTCGCCATCCTTGTCCCAATCTTCAGCGAAGTAGGCTCATTTGCGCTCAATGATTACATGGACAGGGAAGCAGACCGCATAAACGGGATGATAGACCGCCCATTGGTAAAGGGAACAATCCAGCCTGGAAGCGCCCTCCTCCTTTCCATATTCTCATTCGCAATCTCAATACTTGCGGGATACCTCATAAACGAAATCGTATTCCTGATTGCAGTGCTCTACAATGCATTTGCAGTCCTTTACAACATAAAGCTCAAGGACCT
>JAQBFN010000003.1:0-17234 GCA_032123335.1 Microcaldota archaeon | reverse complement strand
ACACCTCCTTCGCAATCCTCTTGCTATAGAACGGAAATCTCGCCTCCACCCCCACTTTCCTTGCAACTTTCTTTATCATCCCGATATCCCGGTTCTTCAGCGTCTCAAATTCATCCTTAAGTATCCCGTCCAGATCCTTCCCCTCATTCCAATAGGTATAATATCTCTCATACCCCACAAACAGCTCTTCCGCCCCAGACCCGAATAGCACAACATCCACTTTTGCTTCCTTTGCCATCTCGCAAACAGTATATACCGGAGCCATTATCTCCACTTTAAGAAAATCAGAATTCAACAGTTTCATCGCCTTATTATAATACTCCACAACTTCCTCTCTGGAAAGCACCCTCTTTTGCAATGGAAGCCCCAGCTCCTTCGCCACTTCTTCCGCATAAACCAGGTCCTCGCTCCCATCAACCCCCACACACAGGAGCACAACATCAGAATATTCTTTTGCTACTTTTGCAATGGTGGTGCTGTCCAGCCCGCCTGAAAATGCAATCCCCACCCTGTCCTCAAGGCATTCATGCACAGCATTTTCTATCTCCTTAGCTATCTCCACCATCACCATAACATCAACAATTTGCTTTTTTACTGCGTTTTCCCAAATGAAAACGGGCCTCAGATTTGCCAAAGGGCAAATACGCCCCGTTTTCCCAAATGAAAACGGGCCCGGAGGGATTTGAACCCTCGACCTACTACTTAGGAGGCAGTCGCGCTATCCAGGCTGCGCTACGGGCCCATATTGTCAGGGTTTCTATTTATCCCATACGCGTTTTTAAATACCTTTTTATGCCCGCCACCAAACCCATTTAAAGTCTCTATAACAAATCAAATCGGTTATTTCTATGCTATTAAATGACATAATGTCTAAGTTAGAAATAGTGGAGGTAAGCTCTCTTTATCCACACGAGCAAACAATTTCCAGGAACCTCAAGAGGCTCCAGGAATCAATGTTCAACCTTGGCCAGCTCGTAGACCCCCTCATCACAGACAAAAAAACCGGAGTGGTTCTTGATGGAAACCACCGCCTCGCAGTGCTAAGAACCATTGAAATCCCCCACACAGTAATCCAGTCAGTAGATTATTCTGATGATGAAATCGGCATTGGAACCTGGCTCCCCGTTTCCGAAAATCACCTCTCCCCAGCCGATTTCGAAAAGATTGGTGAAAAATCAGAGCCCGTGGATTTTGAAACAGGAAAAAAGGCAGTTGACTCACTCCAGGCCATCTTCATGATGGTAAAGCCCGTGGATGGAAAAAAGGAGTGCACCCTGATTTCTTCCGATTCCTATGACGTTACTTCCATGACCGAGAAGCAAAAGTCCATTGTTTCCTCCCTGAACCATGTCCCCATTGAATATTATGCAGATGACCGCATGGATATCCAGCTAAACAAAAACCGCACAGTTCTCTATAGGCGCTCCTACACAAAGGATGAAGTAGTTAAGGAAGCCCTTGCAGGCCGCCCTTTCCCCCCCAAATCCACCAGGCACACAATCCCGGACCGCATAATCCGCCTGAACATGCGCCTTGGGTGGCTCCTTGAGGACAAGGATGCTTCTTACTCCCTCCTTGAGGAAATGCTCAGCCACCGTGTGTATGCCGGCAATGTACGCCGCTATTCAGAACCCGTAATAGTAATCTATTGAGGTATCTCTATGCCAATACTGCTAAGCCCCGGACCCGTTTTCGTTCCAGAGGAAATCCTGCTCGCGCAGGCCCAACCAATGATAACTCACCGCAGCCCCGCTTTCACGGAGCTCTATGGAAACATCTGCACCCGCCTCAAGGGCTACCTCAATTCCGAAGAAGCATACCTAATCACCGGTTCAGGCACCCTTGCAAACGAAACCAACGTGCTCAACTGCTGCATCCCAAATGAAAAGATGCTCGTTCTTTCCAATGGGGAATTCGGTGACCGCCTCGCAGAGATCGGCTCCATTTACACAAATGTGGAAAAACACTCCCTCCCCGCAGGCCAGGGGTGGAATCTTGACCGCTCCAAGGAACTCATCGACAACTCCGATGCACAGGTATTCGGAATGGTCTACAACGAAACCGGCTATGGAGTCGCAAACCACTCCAGGGAAATTTTCCAATACGCAAAATCAAAAGGAATGCTCACAATAATGGATTCTGTTTCCGCATGGCCCGCCCTCCCTTTCAACCAGTCCGAATTCAAGGTTGACTTTTTTGGCTCCGCAAGCCAAAAGGCTCTCGGCTGCCCACCCGGAATGGGCATCATCGGCCTCAGCAAGGACGCAATAGAACGCATCGAATCCCGCGACAGGATTCCTTCCATTTACTGCGATTTGCGCAAGCACCGCAAGCGCTACCTAAAGAACCAGCAAACTCCCAACACCCCCGCAATTTCCCTTTTCCGCTCCATGCGCAAATCCTTCGACATAATCGACCAGGAAGGAGGAATGCCCGGGTGGGTCGAAAAGCACAAATCCATTTCCGAGCACGTACGCTCCCGCATCACCCCCCTGGGCTTCAAGCTTATCCCCGAACCAGGCTACGAATCTCCCGCACTCACCGCATTCTACTGCGACAATGCAGACTCCATAAAGAAAAGAATGCTCGAAGAACGCGAAATCACGATAGTTGGCTGCAAAGGCGAGCTCAAAGGCAAGGGCCTCCGCATCGCCCACATGGGCCACTTCCAGAAAGAGAACCTGGACATCTGCATAGACACTCTTGAAGAGTTCCTGAAATGAGGTATTCCCATGAAAGTAGTAATTTCCGACAACATGAACCCAGGCGCCCTTGAAATAATCAAGGAAACCGGCGCAGAAGTAATCTACAAGCCCGAATCTCTAGAATTCGCACTCGCAGATGCAAAAATGCTCGTAGTCCGCAGCGCTACCAAGGTCACCGCAGACCTTATCTCTAAAGCCCCCAAGCTAAAAGCAGTTGTTCGCGGAGGCGTAGGCCTGGACAACATAGACCAGGAAGCCTGCAAGGAACGCGGAATCGAAGTTGTAAACACCCCCGGAGCGTCCACCAACGCAGTTGCAGAGCTCACCCTTGCCCTAATGCTTTCCACAGTCCGCAACGTCCAGCGTGGCTACCTCACCATGAAGGAAGGAAAATGGGAAAAGAAATCCCTTTCAGGAACAGAAATCCACGGAAAAACGCTCGGCCTAATTGGATGCGGCCGCATCGGTTCCCTCACAGGTGAAAAAGCCCACAAGCTTGGCATGAAGGTGCTCGGCTACAACCCTCCCCCGCGCCAGGTCTCCACATTCATTGAATACGTAGAACTTGATGAACTCCTCAAAAACGCAGACATCATTTCCCTCCACGTCCCCCTCAACCCCAATACAGACAAGCTCATAAACGCGGAAAACCTCTCCAAAATGAAGGAAGGGGTAATACTCATAAACACCGCCCGTGGCCAGATAATTGATGAGGATGCACTCTATGATGCATGCAAATCCGGCAAGGTTCGCGCAGCCGCCCTGGATGTCTACCGCGAAGAGCCCTACAAAGGCAAGCTCCTCGAACTTGATAATGTTTTCTTCACCCCCCACCTCGGTGCAGCAACAGAAGAAGCCCAGCTTCGCATAGGAGAGGAAATCGCATCCAAAATCCGTTCCCTGATGCAGTAATTAAAATCTTCATGAATAAAGTGGTTCCATGGAATACCTGCCATTTTCCTGGGAAAATGTTGAAAACACAGCAGCTTCCCTCACAGAAAAAATCAATTCTTCCGGATTCACCCCGGACATCATAATTGCAATAAGCCGCGGAGGCCTCGTTCCCGCCCGCCTACTCTCAGATTCCCTAAACGTTCCGGTACTATACACAATCCGCATTTCCCTCTACTCCAGCGTAGGGGTACGCATGGAAAAGCCCGAAGTAACCCAGCCCCTTTCAGTAGACATCACAGGAAAGAAAATCCTCATCGTAGATGATGTCTCCGACAGCGGAAGAAGCCTGGAGCTCGCAGAGCAATACATAATACCCCTCAATCCCGCTGAGATAAAAACAGCAACAATCCACTACAAGCCGGGCTCAATGTTCAAACCCGATTTCTTTATCTTCACAACCGAAGCCTGGGTAGTCTACCCCTGGGAAAGGGCAGAATTCACCCGCGATACCGGAAAAAGAGTTGAAGAGCTATGAAACCCTTTTATCTCTACATGCTTGCACTCGCACTCCTCAACATCACGATACTCGCAACTCCCTACATAATGGCCTCAGACGCTTCCACAGGGGAACTCCTCCATTCCGCATACGCGCTCACCTGCCACCAGATACTTGCGCGCTCCTACTGCCTCTATCCAGATGGCTCCATTGCAGACTGCCCCCACATTTATTCCGACGAATCAACCATTGAAACCGAGCAGGGCACAGCCTACAAATTCCCTGTCTGCGCCCGAGACCTCCCCCTCTACTTAGCTGCATTCCTAGGAGGAATAGCAGTCTATTTCACAAAATGGAGGGATTCCAAAAAGCCCCCCAACCCAATCTACTTCATACTCGCCATACTCCCAATAGCTCTTGATGGCGGAACCCAATTCATAGGGTTAAGGGAAAGCACAAACGAGCTCCGAGCCCTCACAGGCATAATCGCAGGGTTTGCATTCAGCTTTTATTTTATCCCAATGCTCAATGCCCTCCTAATCAAAGAAGATTCTGAAAAACCCAAAGAACAGAAAGAGGAAAATAAAGAGAAAAAAGAAAAGAAAAACTAATCCTATTTGAACCGGATTGCTTCCAGGTTCATTGGCGCCCTTGCCTCCCTCTTCAGCATGGAGCCCACGCTTCTTGCAAGGTCATCTGTTTTTCCCCAGTCACCATGCACAGTGAAAATCCTTTCCGGTGTGGGCCTCAAATTCTTTAGGAACGCCATCAATTGATACCTGTCACTATGCCCGGAGAACCCCTCCACAGTTTCCACCCGCATATTAATCTTCATGATTTTGGTCCTTCCGTCTTCCCCGGTCACAGGTATCTCCTGCATCCCTTTCTGGATTTTATGCCCAAGGGAAAGCGGGCTCTGGTAACCAACAAATATCATGGTGTTCCTTTCATCCTCAGCCATCAGGTTAAGGTATTCCAATGAAGGCCCTCCTGCAAGCATTCCCGAAGGCGCCAAAATTACGCAGGGTTCCCCATCCAAAATATCATTCTTGTCCGTTCCCTTCGCAACCTTAAGCATCGGGGACTCGAACGGGCTGTTGTTTGAAAGTATCCTCCTTTCCACATTCTCTCTCAGATATTCGGGGTATGCGGTATGGATTGCAGATGCCTCAAGCACCATTCCATCCATGTACACGGGCAAATCAAACCCACTATTTTCCCGCCTATAATAATCCTCCAAAACCAGCATAACCTCCTGGCTCCTTCCAACCGCGAACACCGGAATCAGGACCTTTCCCCCTTTTGCTGCAGTTTCCTTTATGATCTGCACAAGCTTTTCTTCCATCTGCCTCCTGTTTGGAGTAACATCATTCCTTCCACCATAGGTGCTTTCCATAAACAGTGTTTCCACTCTTGGGAAATTCGTATTCGCAGGCTCAAACAACTTAGTATACCCAAATTTCATGTCACCAGTATGCACAAAGTTGTGCAGCCCTTCACCTATGTGCAGGTGCACCATCGCGCTTCCGATTATGTGCCCCGCATTGTAAAGCGTCATTTTTATTTCCGGGGTTATGTCCACTACTTCCCCATACTCCACTGGGATAATACTCTTCAGTTCAGTCTGTATATCCTTTTTTGTATACGGAGGATCAATCCCCAGCGCTTTCTTTGCAAGGTTTAGGTAATCTCTCTGCAGCAGCCCCATCAAATCCCTGGTGGGGGGTGTGCAGTATACCGGCCCAGTATACCCATATGCATAAAGGTACGGAATGAAACCCATGTGATCCATATGCCCGTGCGTAACTATCACCGCATCCAGATCCTCAAGCGGGAACCCCAGCATGTTCAAATATGGATATGCTTTCGTAGGCTCACCAGTAACCGGGTTTATCCCCACATCAATCAGAACCCTGCTGTTCGGTGTCTGTATAAGTGTACACGACCTTCCCACTTCCCTGGCAGCCCCAAGCAGTACTGCCCTAACCCAATCACTCTGGGGCGTGTTCTGGCAGATTTTCTTTCCAACACCCACCAGGAATTTCTTTCTTTCCTCCCCATTCGCAACTGCAGCTTTTCTCATGCCCGTAAGCGTTGAAGAAGGTATGGTTGGAGTCCTCAGCACAACCGGGGACCATCCTGTATTCAGCATGATCTCCTTCAGTATCGAGCCTCTCTTCCCAATCACTAGCCCCGGCTTCAATGCCTCTATGTGCACCTCTGAAAACTCAGGGGAGAACATAATGTTTGAAATGCTTGCATCTTCGGAAATAATCTCCGTTATCTTCTTCTTTGCATCATCAGTGTCCATGAGCATGGACGGGTCCACCCTCACGCTCACCTTTTTCCTGAGGCTTCCCGCAAGCTGTTTGATGAGCTGGTCATTTGTATAGAACGCCTTTATGTTCTTTACATAAATAACTACATTGAGCCCTTCAGGCTCTACCTTTGTAACCTTGCATTCGCTAGGCATTATCTCTTCTACTATTTTATCTATCTCTTTGTAGTGCAATTGTGTCACCTTTTGTTTAGCACGTCAGTATGAAAATGAAAAAATGAACAAATAAAAAAAGAAACTCAGCAGTGCTTCTTGATCTCCTTTGCCGTAAGAAGCTCAGATCCTTTCTTTGTAATCACCATCACGGAAACTCCTTCTCCGCTCGCAGCATCCCTTTTCATTGCGGTATTGACTGCCTTTACAGCAACCCTTATCCCATCGTTCATTTCAAGGTCCGGCTTGTAAAGCTCTTCTATAAGCCCCATCGCAATCGGGGAACCGCTTCCTGTTGCAGTGTAAGTTTCTTCAGTAACTCCGCCCAGCATGTCCACGCTGAACACCCTTCCTTTCTCGTCCATTCCTCCCACAAGTATCTGCACAAAGAATGGATAATACTTATATTGTGAAAGTATGTTCGCAAGGAGCGTTGCCGCCGCCTCCACACTCATCTTCCTTCCGTTCTTGAGCTCATAGAGCTTAATCTCAGCCTTCATCCATCGGATGAGTGACTGTGCGTCCCCAACTCCCCCTGCAATAGTCATTGCAATAGTATCGTTGATTGATGCAATCTTGAGCACATCCTTGCTTGCAATATAGAACCCCATGGTGGCCCGTTTATCACTAGCCATGATGACGCAATCCTTGCATACAAGCCCGATGGTTGTAGTCCCTGTCTTTTTTACCTGGTCTGCCTTCATTTCTTCCATAGGCTCACCAAAAATAGTAGCGTATGTAACTGTTTTCTAAATCTTTATAAAGGGTAATGCTCTCCTCAAACACATTCAGAAAACCAGTGTATATCTCTATTGTGCATCAAAGTGTTTAAAAATGTTCCGCCTTCCAAAATTCCTATTCGGTGTACCTCCTGTTCCATTTGTGGTCATTTCTGTCCAAAAATAGATTTTCAGCACCATATTTAAACCTTCCGCCAATTATAATTATAGTAATATGAACAGCCAGAATGGCGGGAAACAGCTCAAGCTGAATCTCCCCCAACCTTTTCCTGTAAGAACGCCCACCTACAGTGGCACCCCTAAGCTTCGCACTCCCATTGCAGAAAATAGGATGCCCGCCCACCCCTCAATCCTGGATCCCAGCAAGCGCTTCCAGTTTTCCCTTCCGGGGCTTGTCAAAATCCTGAAAAAACCAATGCCTGAGCCAGTCCTCTGCGAAGAAGACCTATCAACCGAAAAACTCATCAGAAAAGATGAAACCATTTCCATTTCAAAGCTCAAAAAAGTTATGGAGGCAAAGCATTATCCTGCACATGAAATCAATTTTGTAACAATCGCATACCATTTTATAGAAGACAAGGTATGCGGAGGAAAGAGAAGGGATGACGGCGATGTCGCGATAGTGCATCCGCTTGCAGTTGCAACCCGTGCAGCAAGGATGGGCATGGACATATCTGCAATCTGTGCAGCCCTGCTTCACGATGCCATTGAGGACACAAACCGCTACAAATCAGATGGTGGGAGCGTTCTTCCCGACCAAATCGTCAGGCTTTTTGGAACATCCCCCCCCGGATTGAAATGCGGCCAAAGAACCGCAGAATTAGTTGTTCTGCTTACAAAACCCAAGCTGCTTGAAAGCGAGAAGCGCTGGGTTTTTGCCAAGGAAGATTCTTACTTCAATCGTGATGATGACTATTACAGAAAAACTTCAGTGCTCCCGGGTGAGAACGCTGAGCTTTCCCTTTACGATGACAGGAGCGAAGCCTACTATTCATATCTCCTCAATTCCGGAGACATAGATGCAATCGTGCTCAAGCTCCTGGACAACGTGCACAATGCGGAAACCATGCTGGGCCTCTACAAAGCCAAAGCGATGAAGAACCTCCGCACCATGGCACGCAACACAATGAGGCACGCAGCAATTTTCCTTGTGCAGAAAGACGTAGAATACATCACTGCACTGTTCAAAAATATGGGCATAAGCATAGAAAGGAGCATAACTCCGATTACCCCCACCAAAACAGTTGTCCCATTCAAGCTGAGGGACCGTTTTGATGTTGCTGCACTGCTTAAGCACCCCAACCCCCAATATGCTTACATCACAATCTACGGAAGCAACCCCCTTGTTGCATTTTCAATGAACTATGTTGAAGTGGGGTTTCCCCCCAGAATAGGGTTGAATTATGCCCCTCTCCTCACTGATTATCTGAGAGACTACGGCTTTCATGTCAGCCCGGAAAAGAGCGATGTGCCCATAACCTCCCCAGTCCACGAGAGCATCGTAAAGGTTCTCGGATTCACAGACAATGACGAGCGCTCTAAATTTATCCAGCCCTCGGAAGAATCCCCCCGCTTTTTCGACCTTATGGATGGAAATGGAAATGTAATCGCAAGCGCCTCCGTTGCCTCGCTTGCACAGAGGGAAGTGCGCTTTGGCCCCCAGGCTGCCAACCTCATTGCTGAAGCCGAAGCCAGGTACACCCTCCTTGAAAAGCGCCTTTACTGCTTCTACCAGGAGGTCATATTCCCTGTCCTGGAAAAGAATGAGGTAAACAATCCCAAAAAATAGAGAAGGCTTAAAAAACCCAAAACTAATATTTTACTAATGGGCGGTTCAGATTTTCCCTACTTGAATTTCATGGGCCTTCGCCTGGATGTGTTCAAGGACGTTTACACTCCCCAGGAGGACTCTTTCCTCCTAGCAAAGCACACCCACTCACTAGAAGGCAACATACTCGAGCTGGGAACCGGATGCGGCCTTTCCGCCATCCTGAACGCATCCCGCAACCCATCCAATTACGTTCTTGGAGTAGACCTCAACCATTCCGCAGTCCAGAACGCTGCATACAATGCGCGCCACAACCTCATCAAGAATGCCTATTTCCAGCACTCCGATCTCTTCTCCAAAGTCTCCAACATACGCTTTGATTCAATCCTTTTCAATCCCCCATATCTCCCCGAAGAAGAAAATGGCACGCAAAAAGGAAACATGCTCGACCTCGCACTTTACGGAGGAAAAAACGGCCGCAAGCAAACCGATATATTCCTTCACCACCTGGATGATTACCTCCTTCCAGGGGGAAGCGCATTCCTTATCCAGAGCTCACTAACAGATATCCCAAAAACAGTAGAGCGCGCAAGCGTTCTCGGTTTCTCTGCAGAAATAGTAGAAGAGCAATCCTTCTTTTTTGAAAAGCTCGCCCTTCTCAGGCTGTTCAAAGAATGATGTAAATCCTTCCCTTCTTGCTCACAGTCATTGCAGTTTCCCCAGACCAGTCATATGTTTTTGCAAACCCTTTCTCAACCTTCAGCCTCATTCCCGGCCTTATGGGCTCCCCTCTCTGCTCAAACAGGTAAACAACCCCTTCATTCCCCTCCTGGTCTGCCACCACAATGCGCGTAAACGTATCCTTTTTTGTTTTAGTTCTCTGGTAATCCCTGTGCTCCATATTCTTCACATAAAGAGTCCCGGTACTTATGTTCTTCATTCCGCTTTTCAATTCCGTAATATTCGTAATATTGACTTCCGTATACCTTTTCTTCGCCACATCAAACGCCATCTTTATCTGGTCTTCCGTATTCTTCAGCATCTTCTTCATGGCCCTCTTCATTACTTTTTCGTCTCCCTTTGAAGCCATCATTGTGTCAAATGCAAGCTTGAACACTGTCTGCCCTGCGGCGCCTTCTTCCTCAGGCTTTTCAAGCATCCACATCTCTTCAGCGCTCGGCTCCTCTATTGCAAATGCCTCATCTTCCAGCGCCCCCATTTCCACTTCCTTGAAAATCGCTTCAGGCTTTACTTCTTTTGTTGAAACCAGCCCAAGCTCATCCGCAAGCGACTGCTGCCCCACTTCCTTTTCTTCCTCTTCTTCTTTCAGCTCCTCGCTCCCCGCAACCACATCCAGGTAACCGCTGAGCATTTCCTGCACCGCTTTTGTGTTCTCCCCGCTTTCTCGTTCTCCCCCCTGTTTCATTGCCCTTAGGTACATTTTTTCGATTGTGGGCATCATCCTCTTTTTTACCTCCTCTGCCTTTTCCTTGCCCAGCTTTTTCTCGAATAGCATTTCTATTGGCCTAAGCATTTTTTCCTTCGTGCTCTCCCCTCTCCCTTCCCCCTCTTCAGTAATCTCATGCTCTTTTTTCTTCTCCCCATTCTTCCCCTTGGAGAATACTTCTGCAAAACTCATGAGCTCCGGCTCACTGTTATTCGCCTTTAATTCCTCCAGCAGCTTGCTTACGGTTTCCCGCACCCCCTTATCCTTATCATAACTAAGCTCAACCAGCGCGAACATTGCTCCCGCCGCATCATATTTGGCAAGCTCTACAGCAGCCTGCTTCCTGACGTGTGGGTCAGAATCAAAAGTAAGTGAAATAAGCTCATGGAGCCCCATCTTCTTCATGTTCTCTACCTTCCAGTTCCTCTAGCGCAACCCGCAGCACATTCAATATGGACCTCCCCTCTTTTTCAGTCGGATTGGCACGGCCGATTATTCTTCTGAAGGCCACCTCGCACCTTTTCGGATTGCGGAAATTATATCTCCCTACCAAACTTTTAAACATATCTATAAGCACTTCTTTTTCCCTGCCCTGAAGCCGTTTTTCCCTCGTTCTTTTCACCTTCCGGGTGCCCAGCGCGTACAGCACAACCGCAACCGCATGTGACAGGTTCAGCACCGGGTATTCACTATCCGTTTCCACGTGCACAAGGTAATCGCACTCCCCTATCTCCTCCACGTTCAGCCCAATTCCTTCCCTTCCAAAAACAAGCCCTAATTTCCCATACTCATCTGCTTTCTCCAGGAACTTCCGCAGGGGCAGGGCAGCCCTTATGCTGCCCCTGTGCCTATTCAATATCCCCGTAAACCCGACTGCAGCATCACAGTCATTAATCGCCTCCCGCAGGCTCCCGTAGAATTTAGCCCCCTCCAGAATCTCCCTCGCATGCTTCGAATACATAATTGCATCCTCCCCCACCCCGCAATACGGCTCCACTATTCGCAATTCCCTAATCCCGAAGTTCTTCATCACCCTCGCTACCATCCCAAGGTTGACTTCATACTCCGGGCCCACCAGCACAAGTACCTCTTTCACATTTCCACATCCTTTAAAAGCATTACTCCTATAAATCTCCTCTACATAGTTTGTTTCTAAAAAACTAAATATATTTGTGATTGCTATGACTATTGAGGAAGTTGAAGCGCGGATAAACGAGATTGAGGACAGCAAGTCCAAGCTCATCGGCGAAATCAAGAAGAATTATGGCCGAATCCGCTACAAGAAATACGAGGAGAAAGCCCTCGCACCCTTTCTCAAGGAAACCGCAAACGTCATGGTTGGCCCCGTGCGCAAACAGCTGCGCAGGCTCGAATTCAAGATCGCAACTCAGGCGTATACCCCCCAGATTGAGCGCCAGCTTGTCAAGGAGGTCAAGAAGGTTGAAGACGAACTCAAGGACCTCCGCGCAGTCGAAAAGGCAAGGCGCAAAAAGAAGCTCGTCCAGCAGGACATCGTAGACTGCGAAACCCGCATCACCGAAATCGAGGAAGACCTCAAGGGAATGCGCTCAGAGCTCAAGGACCTCTATGCAAGGCGCAAAACTCTCCAGTCCGGCAAGAAACATGGAATCATCTTCGGTGAAAAGCCCGATGACATGGTTTCCATGGAAGACATTGTCATAATTGAGGACACAAGGATTAAAGAAAAGAAGGAGTAGGCAACCTCCTTTTTCTATTTTACATATTTTTACAGACACAGGAATTTTTATAAACCTGTATTTTAGCGTTCAATCATGTTGATTATTTCCTTATGGTCAAAAGCAAGATCCGGAAGCCCATCCAACAGAAACCACGCCGCTTCTCTAGCGTCATCTCCCCCCTTCATTTTCCCACCCATAACTTCACACAAGAATGCAACCCCCACAGTCCCCCTTGGGTCCCTCTCAGGCTTGGAAAACACTCCCACCAATTCCTTCACCTGCACATCCAGCCCGGTCTCCTCCTTAGCCTCCCGCACGCAAGCTTCCTCCACACTTTCTCCCGCATCCACAAAACCACCAGGAAGTGCCCATTTCCCTTCAAAAGGCTCATTCCCCCTCCTAATCAATACAATCTTCCCTTCCTTTACAATAAGCGCATCCGCAGCAACAGGCCTCATGCCCATAAATAGAAGAAAAAGCAATTAAACTAAATCGAAACAAGCTTCCTTCCCATCTCATTAAGCTGCTCAACAATATCCAGAACCCTTTCATTTGCACCCAACAATTCCGTCTCGTTTGCTTCCCCCCTTTTCACCCGGGTCTCAAGATGCTTGAACCTTTCAATTTCTTTAGAAACCTCTTTCAATTCCACACTAACTTCATTGAACGTATCCAGCCCCTCAGGGTTTGCATCTCCCCCCATTACCTTTCCCCTCAGTTTTTCCCGCACATACTCCTTGTGCACCTGTACTGCCTTCAATTCGTCTTTAGCCTTCGTTATGTTGTCCAAAAACCCGGTGCACTGTTTCGTAACCTCTCCCTTAAAATAAACCTGGCACTGAGGGAACTGCCCACAACCCCCAATTGTAAACGCAGTTGCAAAAACAGCTGCAGCAAGCGTTCTCCTAATCGCCTTTCCCTTCTCATTCCGCAGTGCCATCTGCTTCATATTTCCACCAACTGCTCTATTTCTTAATTCAGAAACGTTTTTAAAACACCTTTTCTCTAAAACTACCATACCGAACCGCGGAGGGGAGACCCCTCCCCAGTTTGAGGGTCCTCCTGACCCTCCCCCGAAATTTATATATATGTAAAACATACAAGAGGTTTCCAATGGATCTGGGAAAGAGCCTAAGGCAATTAGTCGCAAAAATAACCAATGCGCCGGTCGTTGATGAGAAGGCCGTAAAGTCCTTCGTGCGCGACCTTCAGCGTGTGCTAATTGCCTCCGATGTTAGCGTAAAGCTCGTTTTCGACCTCACCAAACGCATCGAGAAGCGCGCCCTGGATTCCGAACAAATCGAGGGCCTCACCCTCCGCGAGCACCTCCTCAAAATCGTTCACGATGAACTCATCTCCTTTATGGGCGAAAGCTACGAGCCCAAAATGGACAAGCACAAAATCCTCCTTATGGGCCTTTTCGGCGCAGGGAAAACCTCCACCGCAGGCAAGCTCGCTTACTTCTACAAGAAGCGCGGCTTCAAGGTCGGCGTTGTAGGAGCCGATGTGGAGCGCCCCGCAGCCCAGGAGCAGCTCCAGCAGCTCTCCGAGCAAATCGGCGTCAACTTCTACACAGTAAAAGGAGAACCCGACGCTTACAAAGTAGTTGAAGACGCCCTTTCCCGCTCCGAAGACGACATATTGATAATTGATTCCGCAGGCCGCAGCGCCTTTGATGGGCGCCTTGCAGATGAACTCTCCGCAATAGGGAAAACCCTCAAGCCCGAGGAATCCTATCTGGTAATGAGTGCAGATATAGGCCAGATTGCAGGAAAGCAGGCAGAGGAATTCAACTCCCTCATCCCAGTAACCGGAGTAATCGTAACCAAGATGGACGGCTCAGGAAAAGGAGGAGGCGCCCTTTCCGCAGTTTCCGCAACCGGCTCCAAAATTTCGTTTATAGGAATGGGGGAAAAAATGGAGGACTTCCAGATCTATGATCCCTCCAAATACGTCGGCCGCCTCCTTGGAATCCCGGACATAGAAGGCCTCATGGAAAAAGTAAAGCTCGCTTCCGAAGCAGCCCAAATCTCCCCAGAGGATATGCAGGAATTCACAATAGAAACTTTCTACCAGCAACTTAAGGCCGCAAAAAACATGGGCCCTCTGGGAGGCATTTTTTCCATGATGGGAATGAGCGACCTTCCCCAGGAAATGGTGAACCAGGGAGAGGGTAAGCTCAAACAATACGAATCCATAATCTCTTCCATGACTGCAGGAGAAAGAAAAGACGCCTCATTAATTCGCAAGTCCCGCGCCCGCATGGAGCGCATTGCAAAAGGCTCCGGAGCCTCTCTTGAAGATGTGCGCGGCTTCATTTCCCAATTCTCCAAAATGGAAAAGATGTTCACCCGCTTCCGCAAGGACCGCGGCTTCCGCAAGAAAATGGAAAAAATGCTCAAGGGCGGAGGAGGAATGAACCTCCCTCCAGGATTGGGAATCTAGATTTTCTTCCCAGCCTTAAACAGCATTTCTGCAAAATTCTCCTTCACTATCTTATCCGGCTCAAAACCTAAATTCCCAGCCAGTTCATGCAGCGTTTCTTCACTCTCCCCCATAATCAATACAAAATTCCCAAGCTGGTCTATGTGCGCCAGCCACACCTCCACATTCCCCAGTTTATACACTTTCTTCTCCAGCACCACCTGCCCAACGCTGCTGAACAATTTATTGAAAATCCTCCTCGCCCCATCCACATCCCTCACATCACTTGAAACAATATCAAAGCACCCATTCTCCTTGTTATATGCAGCCAACCCCATCCTCGCCCCATCTTCCTCCTGCACAATCTTCAGTCCCCCTCGCCCTTCCGTATCAAAATAAGCAGCCCTTTCTTTCCCTTCTCCAACTTTCTGCGCTTCCATCTTCCTTAATCTCTGCTCAACCTCTGCAAACCCCCCGCACCTAACTTTCAATTCTTTCATGTCAAATCCCTCCCATCGCTAACTTTTTAACCTTCACTTAACAATTTTCTTTCATGCCTATCGAAATAAATCACTCCAGATGCATCCAGTGCATCGGATGCGCATCAGTATGCCCCACCGGGGCAATTGAACTGGATGGCCTCAGGATGGTTTTCCACCCTGAGAAGTGCATTTCCTGCGGAGCCTGCGTAAAGGCCTGCCCTGCAAACGCAATCAAATTTATCCCCAAGGCAGGAGAGGAGAACACATCTCGAAGTTCTACCTCCACAAACGAGCTTCAGGATGTGAAAAAGGAGGAATGATTTTCATGGAATACGATCACGATGTAATCATAATCGGCGCAGGCCCTTCCGGAGCTACAGTTTCCCGCATCCTCGCCCAGCAGGGCCTCGATGTAATGGTCTTTGACAAGCGCAAGGAACTGGGTGAACCCGTCCGCTGCGGAGAAGGCCTCGGTGCCCGCGAAGTAGTTGCCCAGGGCATCGACATCCCCAGGCAGTGCATCTCCACTGATATCCACGGTGCAAAGGTTATTTCCCCGGACGGCTCCTCCATTGTATGGAAGGATAAAGAGACTACTGGCTGGGTTCTTGAAAGAAAAATGTTCGACAAGTGGCTCATGGAGCAGGCCGTGCACAAAGGCGCCCGTGTCCAGTGTTACACCCGCGTTTCCGACCTCGTAAAGCACGATGGAAAAATCCAGGGAGTAAAGGTTTCCCACGGAGACCGCGACCCCTACGAAGTAACTGCACCTCTCATAATTTCCGCAGAAGGAATGGAATCCCAGATCGCCCGCAAAGCCGGTTTCCGCGCCCTCTCTACTCTTTACGATGTGGATACCTGCTACCAATACGAAATGCAGGAATACGACCACGAGAACCTCATTGAGCTCTACTTTGGAACTAAAGTAGCGCCCCGCGGCTATGTATGGATTTTCCCCAAGGCCGACAAGAAAGCCAATGTGGGTGTAGGCATCGGTGCCCACCTCGAAACCGGCATGAAAGACGGCGGTTTGAAAGGCGCCACCCCCAAGGACTTCCTTGATAACTTCATCGAGAACCATCCCCAGCTCAAAAACGCTTCCAAGCTCCAGGATTTCGGTGGCATCATTTCCGTAGGCGCCCCCATCGATTCTTTTGTTAAAGATAATTTCCTCGTTGTAGGAACCGGCGCCCGCCAGGTTGACCCAATCCATGGTGGAGGAATCGCCCTCGCAATGGAAGCAGGTGTAATGGCCGCCAACACAATCCTCAAGGCGCACAAAGCCAAGGACTACTCGGAAGCCTTCCTGAAGGAATACGAGAAGGAATGGCGTGCCGGCCCAGGGAAGAAGGTTGCAAAGCGCCTCCTTCTCCGCAAGGTAATGGAAGCCGCTTCCGACGATGATTTCAACCACATTTTCAAGAGCATAACCGATAAGGACCTGAACCAGGTAATGGAAGGGAACTTTGCAGGCTCTGTTGCAAAAGTGGTTGTAGGAAGGCCCCAGCTCATGGGCTTGCTCAAGGCCCTGGTCTCCTGATTTCTTCCTTTTTCACCAACCCCTTTCTTTTATTAATTTTCGCACTATATAAACAGCCATTAGTCAATGAAGGTGTCCCCATGGGCAAAATCAAATGCGGTGTCGTCGGAGTAGGGAATTGCTTCGCAGGCCTCTACCAGGGCCTCCATTATTACAAAGAGCACCCCGAAAAGGAAGTAATCGGCCTTATGCATCAGGATATGGCCGGATACAGGACCCAGGATATTGAATTCGTTTCAGCTTTCGATGTAGCTTCAAACAAGGTGGGAAAACCCCTTAACGAAGCCACATACGCGTATCCTAATATGGTGAACTGGATAAAGGTTCCCAAGAGCGGCGTAATCGTCCAGGAATCCCCTGTTCTCGATGGAGTAGGCAAATACGTAGAGGGTGTAATCAAACCCGTTACAAACAAACCCCTGGACCAATTGAAAGAAGAAATCAAGAATCACATAAAGGAAACCGGCACCGAAATAATCGTAAGCTATCTCCCCGTAGGAAGCCAAAAAGCCGCGGAATTCTGGGCAGAGATGTGCCTCGAAACCGG
>JAQBFN010000002.1:0-6532 GCA_032123335.1 Microcaldota archaeon | reverse complement strand
GGCTTTACATCTGCGGTTCTTTCCATCCATAGGGGGATTTCGTATTCAAATCCTAATCTTTCCCCGATTTTTCCCAGGATTTCGTCTACTTGGATGTGCTCGCCCTGGAGGGCTGCGTTTCCTACGATTAGTGCGCCGCCTTTTTCTGTGAGCTTGTAGAGATTTTCCAGGACTTTTTCCATGTCTGCGAAATATTCGCCTGCGATTGGAATTTGTTTGGCGATTTCCCCTGCCTCTTCCGGGACTTCGGTTTCCCTTGCATCTTTTGTGATGAAGGAGCGGAGGGCTTCCTTTCGCATTTGCAGGGAGGCGTTCTTTTCCATGGAAAGGAGGGAGAGTTCCAAACCGTAAACTTTGGAATAGTCTATGTTGTTGAGGTATGGGGGGGAGGTAATGAATATTTCGTAATTTCCTTCTGCGAATGTGCGGGCATCTGCCAGGTGGATTTCAGGGGTTGGGCCTTGGATTGGGCTGGTTTCCAGGTCTGAGATGATTTGCTTTATTTTCTTTTTGAATGCGTCCTTTACGGGCATTGCGCGCTTGGATTTTTCCAATCGTAATACTCCCCCGTCTTTGATGAAGAAGCCGGTTTGGGGGAGAGAAGAAAGGAGTGCGAGGAGGAAAAGGGAGCCAACTTTTTCGTTTTCCATTTGTTCTATTCTTTCGCGGATGAAGCAGATGTCGTTGTAGGCGCGCTTGGAAAAGAATCTTCTTGGGGAGAAGAGTTCGAAGTCCCATTTGAATTGAGGTTCTTTTCTTTCCTTGAAGAGGGATTTGAGTTCCTTCTTTGCATCTTCTATATCCTGGGGGGAATAGTCTTCGCATTTTGTGCGGGAGGTGAATACTGCGAGCGGGGAGATGTCGATTCCTGTGGACTGGAGGTTTAGGGATTTGGAAACGAGGGGGGTTGTGCCGATTCCTGCAAACGGGTCGAATACGGATTCCTTTGCATCGAAATAGGAGATGAAGTGCTGGACGATTTGGGGGGAATATGCTTCCTTGTAGTAAAGCCAGCGGTGGATTGGGAGGTTCTTGGAAGCTTCAAATGTGAAATAGGCTGCGAGGGATTCCTTCAAGAATTTTCACCCTACTGAATCCTTTGCAAGCTTGTCCGCGAGCTTGTTTTTTTCCCTTTCCACCCAAACATATGTTACTGCGAGGCCTTCTGCAAGGTGGTCTATCTCGGCTTTTATTTCCCTTAGATGGGGGGTTTTGACGCGGAACTTTCCGCTTAGCTGCTGTACGATCAGGAGGCTGTCTGTGCGTACCTCTATTGCGTCTGCACCCAACTGGATTGCTTCTTCCAGGCCGCGCTTTACTGCGAGGTATTCTGCAGTATTATTTGTGCCGTCGCCTTCGGCTTCGCTTACTTCCTTGAGGATTTTCCCTCCCTTGTATACAACAACGCCGATTCCCATGGGGCCGGGGTTACCTGAGCATGCTCCATCAGTATAAACAATCATTTTGTGACACCGGTAACTACTTTTTATTAGTTTCTTTATAATCTTTTCCACAATGGTCGAAACTGAATTTGTGGTGAGGCGCTCCGGAAGAATGGATTATGTGCGTGCATTATTCGGGGCAGCTATCATAGCAGCTATCTTTACTTGGGTTAATATGACCTATGCACTTCCACTTGGACTTATTTACAGCATTGTTGTTGTTTTGGCAGTCATTTCTATAGTTGCTGCATTTGTACGGGCGAAGGTCCAGTACATAGATATCGATGATGAGGGGATTACGATGCATGCTGGGCTGTTCAACAAAAAAACTACTTATGTACCCTATGAGAGGGTTACGAATGTGCAGATTCACAGGAGCTTTGTTGAGAGGCTGTTTCTGCTCGGGACTCTGCAGATAGACACTGCAGGAACCAACCGGGTTGAGATAAATATGCATGATATCCCTTCGCAGTACCTGGACAGGATAGCAAAGAGTGTGCATGGACACGTAGGGAAAAGCGGGGGAATTTGAATGGGGCTTGAGGGGGAATTCTTCATTGTGGATGACGCTGGATTAGTGGAGAAGCTGGAGCTTCTTGGGGCGGGAGTTGAAGAGGATGGGAAGTGGAAGCTTCCACTTATTGAAGCTGCTTATTTTCAGGAAAAAGGGGCTATTGATACTGGGAAGAGAGTGGAGGAATTAATTGCGGGAAAAGAGGATTTATTCACGGTTTTGAAGCAGTTGCGGGACTCTGGGAGGATTGTGCGGTTTGGAGAGGGGAATTCTGAGTTTATTCGGGTTTATAGGAAGGGGATTAGGATTGGGGAAGACAGGACTGAAGGGATTATTCGGGTTTTGAAGGAGGGGGAGAAGCCGGATTTGCTTGCGGATGTTGCGGTTGCGGGAAAAATGAGAAAAGAGCTTACTTATGCGTTTGTGGGGGAAGACGGGATTACTTTTGTTAAAGCGTACCGGGCGGGTTTTGAGTAGATAAGTATTTTTGGTAAATTTCTTCTACTAGTTTGTCGTCTATTTTTCTTCCGCGGTTTTTGTGCGGGACCAAACCTCCGGTGAATTTCTTGGGGATGTGGAGGAGCTCATGGATTAGGATCTTTTTCTTTTTTTCTTCTGCGAGCTTGTCGTAATGTTGGCTTACTACTTCGATTACGTAGAAGGGGTTGATTTCCAGGGCGTTTCTCCAGATTTCCGGGAGGGACCAGATTCTTGCGTATGCATTTACCTGGGCGCCCGTGCTGCGCATACAGATTATCCTTGGGCCTATTACGTGGCTCATCTGGAGGCGCTCGAGAAGTTCATCAAGCATCAATTGGACATCAAAGGCCCGCTCGGATTTCATTGAGTCTATTTGGGCGGGAATAATTTAAACTGTTGCAGGGAAAAGGGGTTCGTATGGAGCTTCTGTGGGATGGGAAGGGAGTGAAAACAGATGATGCACAAAGCATTACGGCACTGGTTAGGGGGTGCTATGGGGAGAATAAGAAAGGCATTATTTGTCTTGAGCCTGAGGAGGCCCTTTACTTGGTGGATGTGAGGGGGGCTACTTGTGTTGATTCCAAGGGAGAGAAACTTTCGTTTAATGGGCTTGCATCCAAATTCAAAAAGAAGAGGCTGCTTGCAAGATATTTGACTTATAAAGACTGGAGGGACAGGGGGCTCTTTATTCGCCCTGAAGGTGAGGAAAAGGGAAGGTATGGAAAGAGTGTTTCCGGGGAATATACTCGTGGAAAGCTTGTGCTGGATGTTCCTCTTTTTGGGGGAGTTTTCTTCAGGGATGATTTGCTTTCCATTGTGGATGATGCGGAAATTGGGGGGCTTTTGTACAATGAATACTGGGTGGGGCAGATGGGGACGTACAAGGCTGCGCACCGGGGCACGGTTTCGAAGCTGGATGTATTCGAGACACTTTTGCTCCTGGATTCCGGAAAGCTGGAATTGGAGAACGCGGAACGAAAGGATGTGTTTTCTGAAGCGAAAAAAAGGATTGATTATTTTGAGGATATTTACAATGTGTATTCTGAGTGGAGGGAAGCCGGGTACGTAGTGAAAACCGGGTTCAAGTTCGGGACGCATTTCAGGATTTACTTTCCAGGTGCAAAGCCGGGGGGGGGAAAGGAATGGACGCACTCAAAGCATGTGCTGCATGTGTTTCCTAGGAAAAGCTCGTTGATTATTTCTGAGTGGGCGCGTGCGATTAGGGTTGCGCATTCGGTTAAGAAAACATTTATACTTGCAATTCCAGGGAGGGGGAAGGTGCGGAAGGGGGAGGTGGACTTTGCGCTTTATCACAGGAAGGGGCAGGGGGTTGAGAATCCTAAAGATGGGAAGCCTTCGTTCCTGATGCTTTCATTAACTGAGGATGAGTATCTGGGCGGGGAGGAACTTGCTTCTTCCTTGAAAACGTGTGCGGAGAGGGAACTGGATTTGCTTGTTGCGATTGCGGACAGGGAGAGCTCTGTAACTTATTATTTGATTAAGAGGATTGAATTGCCTGGGAGCAAGTACGAATATTATGAGATAGAATGGATGCAGCCTTAGGCAAGAGTAATCTCAATTCTTTCTTTTCCCGCACCGATGTTCTTTCTTTTGAGCTTGATTTTTCCAATTTCACCTAGGGATTTTACATGGGTGCCCCCGCAGGGGTATTTCATATCCATGCACTCCCACCACCATCTGTCGGGCTTGTTTTCATCCGGGTAGGTTTTGATTTCTGCATTTTGCTCGATAAGCTTGTTGGATTCTTCTTCTATTGGAGGAAGCAGTTCTGAGAGGGAAGTTTCGTATTCAAAATCAATTCGGGATTTATCTTCTGTGACGTTGGAGCCGATGAGCTTCGTGATTCCTGTGCGCTTTGCGAAGACTCCATAAACCAGGTGGGCTGCGGAGTGGAGGCGCATTATTTTCTTGCGTTTTTTCATGTCGATTTTTACTTCTACAGTATCGCCTTCGTTCAGATTGGCGCCTTCTTCTAGCTTGTAGACGATTTCCGGGCCGTCTGCGCGGGCTTCCAGGACTTTGAAGCCTTCAATGCTGCCGGAATCGGACTGTTGGCCACCAGCAAAAGCAAAGAAAACTGTAGTATCCAGGGTGATTTCGCCATCTTTTGAGGATGTTACCGTGGCTTTACAGGAGCCTGAGTAAGGCTCGTTTCTGAAGAGTTTTTCAACCATTTGGGCACCTCTACTGAATTAAAAGAGTAGGGTTTATAAACTTTTTAAGTAATAAACTCTCGGTGTTCCTATGGGAAAGTACACACTCGCAAGGCAATTGTCAGGGAAGAAAGTGATCACTAACGACGGTGAAGAGTTCGGAAGGCTCGTAGATGTAAACATAAACGAGATTACCGGAAAGATTGAAGAACTCATAGTGGAACCCAACCCGGACAACCCCGCAGCAGAAGAAATGAGGGGAGATGACGGGCTTTGCAACTGCCCCTATGACGCAGTACTCGCAGTTGGGGATTTCGTAATTATTGAGAAACGCAGTCTTAAGCACGAGTAATCTTCATGCTAATTTCTGGTCTGGATGAAGCGGGCAGAGGGCCTGTTCTCGGACCCCTTGTTATTTCCATAGCGAGTGTGGAGAATGGTGGGGAAGCTGAATTAACAGAGATGGGGGTAACTGATTCCAAAAAATTAACTCCTGCTAAAAGAGAGGAGCTGTTTCCTGAGATAAAGAAGATTTGCAAGCACCAGACTAGGGTTATTTCCGCTTCTGAGCTGAACGAAAGGATGGGGCATGAATCACTGAATGTGATTGAAGCAAAGGCTATGGGGGTGCTTGCGCTTTCCATGAGCGGGAGGGTGTACATAGATCTCCCTGAAAGGAATGCGAGTGGGTTTCTTATGAAGGCTGGGCTGTTTGGGAGGGATGTTGTTGCTGAGCACAAGGCTGATTTGAAGTATCCTATTGTGGGGGCAGCATCTATTCTTGCGAAGGTTACGCGGGACAGGATGATTTCTGAGCTTGCGGAGAAAGTTGGGGTTATTGGGAGCGGGTACCCTGCGGATGAGCGAACGATAAATGCGCTTAAGAATCCGGAGATACGGATGAAATTGAAGGGGGAGATTAGAACCAGGTGGAGCACGATGGAGAGGATTCTCCAGCCGAAGATTACTGATTTTTGATTACTGGCCTGTTTTCTGCTCCTTGCCCATTATGAAATATTCTAATGCTGATTTGGCTTCAGGATCGCTCATCTGGACAGGTGGATGCTTCATTAGGTAGGCGGAAGCGGATTCAATTGCGCCTCCGTGGCCCCGGTCCAATGCGATTTTGGCTGCGCGCACTGCATCCACTACTATTCCTGCGGAATTGGCTTTGTCATCTACATCGAGCTTGAGGTCGATTTTGTAGGGGACGTCTGCCCATTGGCGGCCTTCCATGTAAATAAAACAGATTTTTGTGTTCTTCAGGAACGGGATGTGGTCGCTGGGGCCGATGTGGATCATATCTTCATCCATTCTTTTCTTTAGTTGGGACTGGACGGATTCGGTCTTTGAGATTTTCTTGGATTCCAATCTGGAGCGCTCGAGCATGTTCTGGAAATCGGTGTTTCCTCCGACGTTGAGCTGGTAGGTTTTGTCGAGTTCTGCGCCCCTATCCTGGGTGAGCTTTGCGAGAACCCTGTGCACTATTGTGGCTCCGATTTGGCCCTTTATGTCATCTCCGATTACCGGGACTTTCTTTTCGCGGAAGCGCTTTTCCCATTCAGGGTCTGAAGCGATGAATACGGGCATGCAGTTTACGAAAGCGGTTCCGGTTTCGAGGCACATCTCTGCCCAGAATTCCGCGGCTTTTTGGCTTCCTACTGGGAGGTAGCTTACGATTACTTCTGTACCGGTTTCCTTTAGGTGATTCTTGATTTCTTCTTTTAATTGATCTATGGGTTTGTTTGTGATGGGTTTGATTACATCCTCTACGTATTTGCCTACTCCATCGAGAACAGGGGATTCCTGGACGATTACGCCGCTCTTGGGGAGCTTAATCCAGTTCACCATATTAGGATACGCGTATGTGGCTTCGTTAAGGGTTTTGCCCACCTTGTTTGAAGCTATATCGAAAGCTGAAA
>JAQBFN010000001.1:0-67326 GCA_032123335.1 Microcaldota archaeon | reverse complement strand
TACCAAGCCGATAATCTCTAGGGGCCATGAGAGTGGTGGCCCCCAGAAGGACACTGAGACAAGGGTCCTAGCCCTACGGGGTGCAGCAGGCGCGAAACCTCTACAATGCTGGAAACAGTGATAGGGGAACTCCGAGTGGCGTCGGCTAAGCTGGCGTCTTTTGCCAAGTGTAAATAGCTTGGAGAATAAGGGTGTGGGCAAGACTGGTGGCAGCCGCCGCGGTAACACCAGCGCCTCAAGTGGTACCCACGAATACTGGGCCTAGAGCGTTCGTAGCCGGCCAAGTAAGTCTTCTGTGAAATAGTGTAGCTTAACTACACTGCGCGCAGGAGATACTGCTAGGCTTGGGAACGGGGGAGGTCAGGAGTACACCCGGGGTAGGGGTAAAATCCTTTGAGCCTGGGTGGACTACCAGTGGCGAAGGCGCCTGACCAAAACGTGTCCGACGGTGAGGAACGAAAGCTGGGGGAGCGAACGGGATTAGATACCCCGGTAGTCCCAGCCGTAAATGATGCAGACTGTGGTGTTGCTTCAGAGTTAATCTGCAGCAGTGCTGTAGCGTAGGTGTTAAGTCTGCCGCCTGGGGAGTACGGCCGCAAGGTTGAAACTTAAAGGAATTGGCGGGGGAGCACCACAAGGGGTGGATGCTACGGTTTAATTGGATACAACGCCGTGAACTTCACCAAGGGCGACGGCAGAATGAAGGTCAGACTAAAGATCTTACCTAACAAGCCGAGAGGTGTTGCATGGCCATCGTCAGCTCGTGGCGTGAGTTGTCAGGTTAAGTCCTGCAACGAGCGAGACCCATACCATTAATTGCTACTTTTACCTTTAGTAAGAGGCACCTTAATGGGACTGCCCGCGTTAAGTGGGAGGAAGGAGTGGGCGACGGTAGGTCAGTATGGCCCGAATCCCTTGGGCTACACGCGGCATACAATGGCTGGAACAATGGGTTGCTACTCCGAAAGGAGACGCTAATCCCCTAAATCCAGTCTTAGTTCGGATTGAGGGTTGAAACTCACCCTCATGAAGCTGGAATCCCTAGTAATCGCGTGTCATCATCGCGCGGTGAATACGTCCCCGCTCCTTGCACACACCGCCCGTCAAGTCACCCAAATGTGGTGTAGGTGAGGCTCCGGTTTCTGCCGGATTCGAACCTATGTTGCGTGAGGGGGGCTAAGTCGTAACAAGGTATCCGTAGGGGAACCTGCGGATAGATCACCTCCAAATATTATATCACGATATGATGATTTGGAACCAAAAACTAAGGAGTTTGGGAATCGATGATTGTACTATCTTTTCTGGCGAATCTTGAAGCATGTTTTAACTTTTAACTCGTTTAGAGTTATTCATATAGCATATAACATTGACCTCCCTTCCCTTCCATTCCCCTTATCTTCACCATCGGACCCTCCGTGGGGACGCCTTGAAGTGCTAAAGAAGCGTTTCGAGGTGGATGGGAAGGGAGTTCACTTTTCTCAATTTTCGTACCGTTGTAAACAGTTGGATTTAAATACATTACTGCACACATATATCCACATGAAGAATTTCATGTTTTCAATCCTGGCACTGGTGATGCTATCAAGCATCGTTGTTGCAGCGTCAACTATTGTTTCTGTTGGAGAGACCACAAACTTTGTGGACGAACCTACTTCTGCAGGAACTGGTTATGATGATGCAGTTCTTTCTGCTGATGACGGCAATTATGGAAGCGCCTCTACAGGCTTCAGCCGTTGTGTAGTTGATAGAGATTGTGATGCAGGGGATGTTTGTATCCTCGGCGACTGCTATACTCCTCTTGAGTGCCGCGCAGACAAAGAATGCGGGGACAGGGAAGTATGTTACAGGGGCATCTGCATTGACCCGATCTGCATTGTAAGCGCAGAATGCCCAACTGACTTCACCTGCACCTCAGAAGGAAGATGTCAGCCCAAGGAATGTGTTGGAGATTCTTTCTGTTCTCCTGGCAGGGTATGTGTAAACTACGAGTGTGTACTTGCACCTACCCCGATGGCCCTTGAAGAGGAGCCTGAGCCGGAACCCGAGCCTGAGGTTACAAGCCTCGCAGCAAAGGATTCCTGCCCTGTGTGCGACTGCAAAATCAACTGCCAGCCGTGTACAAAAACAACCTGCCCGAAGCTTGACTGCCCCGCATGTGGCCCGTTCGATGGAGAGCTTGAAATCCCGATTCTCCTGTTCGGCCTTGTAGTGGTAGCCGCAATTGGCTTCTTTGCAGGCAAGATGGGCGGAGACTCAGACGATGCGGCACATCCCGAGCGTGCGAACACCTCCGATGGTGAGGCACCCGCAAGCGGCGGAGAGACTGACATCAACGATGAGGCGTCCTTCAGGTACGTCTAACTTTCTTTTTCATACTGATCTGAGAATCTGAGAAAGCTTTGCTTTCTTCTCGTGAGCAGATAGCTCACGATGCGGAGGGGACAAATTTCTCCTCCGGTTTCTCGGGAATTTTCTCTTTTGAAGTGTTTTTATGAAGCAAAGAAGAATCCCCAATACCCCCAGAGATACTCCTCATTCTAATGGTCCAGAAAGGGCAGCATTCGTGAATAAGCTCCAGGAGCAAATGAATGGAGCGATAAGGGATTCGGTTTCCATTCTTTTTAGGGGGGTAAGAATACGGAAACACACCTCTTCACTCTCAACTTCAATGGAGGAGTTCATAAAATCCAACTTCCCCCTTTGTTTCGCAAACATTGAGGAAAAGAAATTCAACTCAATCTCTGGATTGAATGTGTGGATAGCTTCCATCTCAGCTGAAATGCTCAAGCATGAACACGGAGTAAAGATTTTCGAATGGTCAATGAACCGCGCAATCGCAATTGCGCACCAGGAAGAGGGGGATGCTATGCCCCAGGCAATCATTTTCCTTTTTGAAGCAGCCGCAAAGGTTTCCTCTCTTGGAAAAGCGATAGAGGTAACTAAATTCTTCGGGGCATACAGAGGAATGCCGATTTCCCATCTGCTCACAACCACGTCGGCAATTGCAGGGGCAGAAACCTACGCTGAGCTCAGCAAGGCAATTGGCACTGCACACTATGAAGCACAGCAAATAAAATTAAGCGGAAAGGACTTCTTCTCCAGTTCTGGAATCTAGCCCTTCACAACACCCAGGGGCCTCAATTTAGCAACAATATCCGAAATTCCAGCTTCAGCTACGCTCTGCACAACATCATCCACATCCTTGTATGCATCCGGAGCCTCTTCCGCAACTACGCGCATATCCATAGCCCTCACATAAATCCCTTTTGAATCCCAGAGCCCCTTCGCCACATCCTTCCCCATGTGCCTGCGCACGGCTTCATGCCTGCTCATCGTTCTCCCGCTTCCGTGGCACGTGCTCCCAAAACACAAATCCAATCCTTTCTCCCGGCCCACAAGCACATATGATGCAGTTCCCATGCTCCCGGGGATAATCACAGGCTGCCCCACATCCCTGTAAATAGGGGGAAGCTCTTCCCTTCCCGCAGGGAATGCACGTGTCGCTCCTTTCCTGTGCACAATTACATTGCGCATTTCCCCATCAATTTTGTGCTTCTCAAACTTCGCAATATTGTGCGCCACATCATAAACCAGGTTCATTTTCTCCGAAGTGCCCGCACCAAAAACAGAATCAAAGCTCTCGCGCACCCAGTGCATAATCACCTGGCGGTTAGTAAACGCATAATTAACAGCACAGCGCATCGCACCAAGGTACTCCTGCGCCTCTTTTGTTTCCAAAGGAACATAAACAAGCTGCGGGTCAGGAAGAGGAAGCTTCAGCTCGTTCGCTTTCCGCATCACGCTTTTCAGGTGATCCGAGCAAATCTGGTGCCCAAACCCGCGCGAACCCGTATGGATCATTACGCAAACCATCCCCTCCTTTAATCCAAACTTCTCCGCAACTTCAGGCAAAAATACTTTCTCAACAACCTGCACTTCAAGAAAATGATTTCCAGCTCCAAGAGTTCCAATCTGCTTTGTGCCACGCTTCCGCGCAAGGTCCGAAACTGCAGCATAATCCGCCCCATCAATTTTTCCATACTCCTCAGTACGCTCCAAATCCTGCTTCCTTCCGTATCCCTTTTCTACTGCCCATTCAACCCCCCGGGTGGAAACCTCGCCGAGCTCCTCAACCGTAACCCTGAGCTTCTGGCTCTTGCTCCCAACCCCGGAAGGAACATTCGCAAACATGGAATCGCAAATCTCACGAATCTTAGGCTTAACCTCTTCAATGGTAAGCGGAGTTGTGAGCAACCTAACCCCGCAATTAATGTCATACCCAACCCCCCCAGGGGAAACAATCCCGCTCTCCCCATCAAATGCAGCAACACCCCCAATTGGGAAACCATACCCCTCGTGCCCATCTGGCATAACCATTGCATGCTTCAGAATTCCATTAAGGCTAGCAACATTACGAAGCTGCCAAAAAGTCCTGTCCCTCTTCATATCTTCCACTAATTTAGGAATTCCAAATACGAGTGCAGATGCCTTCATTTCCCCGGTTTTCTCCATCTCAAAGATTGCATTCCCCACTTTCTTCAGTTCAACGTCCATATCTTGCACCTACTGCTGATAAACAGGCTCTTTCGCCCCCTCTTGGAATTCAATCCTTTGCCCAGCCCCGGAGCTCTTCTGGGCACTTATCTCCACGTCCTTCCCCCCAAACAGATTCAGGTATTCCTTCTCAAGTATCCCGTAAAGAAGAACCCCTATGTGCCTCCCCTCATGGAAATAATGCTCGCGCAACGTTCCCTCTTTCGCAAAAACAAGCTCTTTCTCATAAAGCGGGCAGAGCATTTCATCATTCATTGCGCAGTGCGCACTCACCTTGTGCATCCCAAGCTCCTTGAATGCAAAATGCAATGCAGCAATCGCAGCTTTTTTCTCATACCCGCGCCCCCGGAATCCCTTGCTTATCCAGATGCTCAAATCCGCATGCCTGGATTTCCAGTCAATATCTCCGAGTTCAAGCAACCCAAGCGGCCCTTCACCCTCCACATAAATCGAAAATAAATATCCTTTTCTCTCCCGTGCAGCATGCACCTTCACTTTAAGGAATTCCACAACCCCCACAGTGGAAAGCGGATAATATGCATTCATCAGAAGCGGGTTTGTTTCCGCCTCGCTTATGTTCTTGTGCAGTGTTTCTACATCCTGGAGCTCCGGCCCCCTCAATTCGATTTCCTCATATGTAATCATTATTTTGCCCCTTTGCCACTTTGTAGCGGGTGTGTGGGTCCGCTATCAAGTGTCAGCTTCACAATTTTCTCCCTTCCCCTTTTTATCCTTTTTACAAGCCCGCGCGCCTCAAGCGAGGAAACAAGCAGGCTCATCTTAGTGTCCGTGCATTTCATTATCCCCCTCAATTCCTTCTGCGTGCCCATTCCCTCACTTTTCTTAAGGATTTCAAGAACTCTTTTCTCTTCAGAGTCCATCTCTTTCCTGAACCCTGCGCCCGGCTTTACCCCAGACATCCCGGAAACTTCCGCATCCGTCTGCTTGTTGAACACAAAATAGTACAGCACAAACCCAACCAGGAAAAACAGGAGGATAATTACCCCTGCAAGCACCTGCGCAACAGCGTCATCCGCAGCTTCTCCAGGGACATCCTCAATCACATAGCTCACAAAGGGCACAACTTCCTCAAACTCATCCGGGGGAAACAAAACCAAATCATACTGCATTCTTTCCCCGCCTACAACAACCTCTTCCTTGAAATAATACTTGAGGCTCCCGTTCACATAATAGTATGCACTTACTTCATATTCTCCCGGAGGCAATTCCACAGAGTAGCTTCCTTCCTCAAGAACCATCTGCACTGAAGTTGGCCCCGAAGCCTTCAAAACAACGCCCTCAATCGGAAAAAGGCTGTCTATGCTGTACACCTCCCCCTCCACAAAAGTAGCATTAAGCAACGAAAACAGCAGCACTGCTGCAAATAAGAGCCTCATGAACCCACTTCGGTGAAAACTTTCATAAAGCTTTCCTGAAAGTTTCTATTTAAATAACCCAATCGAGACCAACTCAGGTGATATGGATGAAATGGATGATTTGGGGCCTTGCGCTCATGAGCCTCGTTATGGCAGTGGGCAACGGCTTATCAGAAGATACCAAGGAAAACATGCTTCAGGCAAGGTATTCCCAGATGGAATGCAGGGCCAGCTTCATGTACCAGGTAATGGAAAATGCAGGGGAGTTTGACCCGGATGGGAACCTAGAGCAGGAAAAAACCCAGCTCCAGACCCAGATGCAGCTTATGCAGCAGTATGCAAATGAAGGGGAGTACGCTTCCTTCAACCAGGAAATGGAACAAACCCGCAATGCATACACAAATGCGATGCAGGGCGCACGCAATGCCCATAAAAATGCGTTGAATAAGGCGCAGGAAGGCACGGGCCCAGGCGGCCCAGGTGCAGGCAATGGCTCTGAGGATGCCTCCCAGATGAGGAACCAGATGCTTGAGCAGCACCAGGAAGCACAGGATGAATATGCAGGATGCATGGGCACCGCGACCCGCTCCCGCGTTCACGCAGAGCAGGAATCCTTCAATGAATGGCATGGAAAAGGACAGAATGTTGCAACCCAGATGAAGGAGCGCGGCTACGATACTTCCGGGCTCGAAGCAATCCTTGCAGAAGCAGATGGAGTTTCTGAAGACCTTGAAGCAGATGTGGATTCCGCAGGAAACTACGAACAAATGAACGAGATGCGCAAGAACGCATGGAAACAAGAATTCTACCTATGGGCAGAATTCCATGCAGAAAGGTTCAACCTCCTGCTCGATCGCATGGATGAGAAAACGGATGGGGAGTACTCTTCCCAAACTGAAAGGATTCGCAACCAGCTCACAACCGCCCTCCAGCTCGGAGATGGCAAGAGCTATGGAACAAGCGAAGCCGCAGAGGCAAAGCAGATGCTCAACACTGCCGCACAGGAGATGCGCGGCCTTCTCCAGGAGATGAGCGGATGAGGAAAGAGCTCGCCCTTCTTGGGTTCGCAATCCTTGCGTTTTCCATTGTAGGGTGCACTTCCGTGAATGAGGAAATCTCCTCCACATCCGGATATACAGAAACAACCGTATCTTCCGGAGGGACAACGGAAATGCCTGCTGCAGCCGCAGAGATGGGAATTATTGAAGAAGACCTCTCTGTTTCTGACCTGGATATAGAGCTAAACGATGATGAGTTCTCCACAGAGCTCACCATCTAATTTTTCTTCTTTTTTCTTCATTAATATTCTTACACTCTGTTCCAAAAAGCCATGGTTTATTAGGGATTTAGTGTGTCCACGCCATCCCTACAACAATAACACAACTTTATAAGCTTTGCCCCACATATAATAGTCTACTTTTACTCATGGTGAGATGATGTCTGAACAAAAAAATAAGATTATGGTCGAAGGGAAAGCGGGCAAAAATGTGCTCCGCAGGGTGGCAACGATTGCGCTTGAAAAGGCGGCAAAGGCCAGGGAGAAATTTATGCAGCCCCAGCTTGAGCCTGTTTCTGTCCGCTTCGGAAAAACAATCGGAGTAGTCGGGAAAATCGCATTAGTAACTGCACTTGCTGCTGGAGCAAGCGGATGTGGCAACAAGAGCCCGGTACTTGGGCTTGATGCAAGCCCTGATGCTTCCACAATGGAAAACTGTGCCTGCTGCTATTATAATGAGGATACCAGTGGTGAACTGATTCCAGGCCTCGAAGCTTGTACAGAATATATTTATGACCTGGCAGGAAACCTAGTCACTACTTACGATTGTGATTGTGTACAGGGTGGAGATACAGATGTAGACACAGACACCGATTCCGATACAGACACTGATACCGACACCGATACGGATACTGACACTGATACAGACACCGATACCGATACGGACACTGACACTGATACCGATACAGACACTGACACAGATCCTGATGCAGGTCTAGATGCATCAGTAGACAGTGGACCCGATACGGACACAGACACCGATACGGATACTGACACAGATACGGACACCGACACAGATCCTGATGCAGGTCTAGATGCATCAGTAGACAGTGGACCCGATACAGACACTGATACAGATACTGGTACTGACACCGGTACTGACACAGACACAGCAACAGACACCGGTACTGACACAGACACTAGTACTGACACGGACACTGATACGGACACTGACACAGACACCGATACAGACACAGACACCGATACTGACACAGACACCGATACGGACACTGTAACTGATACTGACACAGACACCGATACTTGGTTCTGGCCTGATGCAGGCATGGACGCAGGGGAAGTGGACGCAGGCGACACAGATACTGCAACCGACACAGGAACAGACACCTGTGCGTACCTCCACCTGGATGCAGACACACTTGCAGACACCGTGACAGTTACTGACCCACTGAGTGGAGACACTTACAACGTTGAGGTCTGGGCAGATGCAGACACTGAATCAAGCTGGCCGCTTACCGGAGAGTTCTACACACTGAAGTTCGTAGTTACCGGAGGAGGAATGCCTGAGTTTGCAAGTGACCTGAGCAGAACAGATGCAAACCACGTGGTCATCCCCGCAGGGGATATGGATTGGGTGGTCCTTAAGCTCAATGATACCTCTGGCGGAAAGGTGAAGCTCGGGGAAGAGATGTGGGGGGGCAACCTGACCAATGCCTCAACTGACCCGGATGTTTCAGTGGACCAGGACTTCACATACAATGGTATAGACTACACTCTCCGCTTTTATGGCGTCGAGCTTGGCAAGGGCATCTTCAGGCTTGTTGTTGATGGAATCGAGTCAGAAGAGTTCTTTGTGACTCCTGGCATCTCTTCAGTGCCTATTGTGGATGGCGAAGCACACATGAAGATTTTCTGGACCAACGGAACTGACACTGTTGATGCAACAGTGTGCAAGAGCGTGCAGTCAACCGATGCAAGCTCAGTCTTCGATGGAGATAGCGATCTTGAAGAGCAGGAAGTCTACAATGATGAGTGCACCTGAGCACTCTGATTTCCTTTTTTTATCTTTTTCTTAATTTTCCTCAATTACACACATCTTTATAAATATTTCCATCCCCATAATACTACTACTATTATCACGGTGATATGGAATGGCGGAAAATAAAACTGTTGGAATGGAAGCAAGGAATGTTGTTGTAGCCCCAAAGGTGATGCAGCCCAAGAAGATGGGTGCAGATGTTTCTGAAGAAGCTCCACAAGGAAGATTCGGAAGGGCCATTCACGTAATCGGAATGGTTGCAAAGAAAGCAGGCCAGGCAACAGCAGTAGCATTTCTCGCAACAGCAGTAGGCACAGGAATCTCCGCATGCGGAGCAATAGACCAAACAGATGTCGTCCCATTCCCTGATGCGGGCCTGGACGCTTCCACAGATACTGATACAGATGTAGATACTGATTCTGACACAGATACGGATACCGATACTGATACGGATACCGATACGGACACAGACACAGATACGGACACAGATACCGACACTGACACGGATACGGACACAGATACCGACACTGACACAGATACTGATACAGATACGGACCTGGATGCAGGGCCCGATGCATCCGTAGATGGAGGATGCACAGATATCACTCTTGATGCAGTCACAAATGTTCTCACGACTACAATCAATGATACAAAAACAGCAGATACCTACACCGAAGAGGTTTACACCAACTTAGCTCTAACTGCAGCAGATTATAATGCAGGGGGGCACCCTGATTCAGACCCTTACACAGCGAGCTACGCGTTCCTTCCGGGGCTTCCGGAGTATACAGACGGAGCTGCAGCCACTGAAAGGAGCGACAGGCACCGCGTAATCGTGGAATACGATGGCGGAGAATGGGTTGTTGCAAAGCTCGGAGGTACCTCACTCAAAGTGAAGCTCGGAAAGGAAGAGGTTTCCGGAATAATCAATGAATATGGGTCAAGCGCGGACGCCGGACCCTTGGAACAGCTTGATTTCCTGGGTGGGTTTGCAGTCAGGCTGACCAATGTTTCAAGTAGCGGAAACGTAACCTGCGACATTGTGGATCCTGCTGATGCGGTGCTTTTCTCCGATTTGATCCTTGTACCTGGAAACATTGTTGAGATTATTATAAGTGGGGTAGCCCGCTACCTGCAGGTGCACCAAAGCACTTCCGGGCTTTCAATTTCAGCAGAAATCTCAGTATACACTGAGGTTGAGAGGCTCACGGATGGCCAGCTTACTTCCGATGGTGGAAAGGTTTCCCTGAACTGGGAGCTTGACATTGCGGGAGTATATAGGCTCAATTCATTCACAGTATCCGTTCCGGACTGTGTATGAACCTTATTTTTTTCCTTTTTCTTATTTTATGCAATAAGTTTTCTTCAGTGTTCGTTTTTCTGAATATAGATACATTTATAACTGTTTCTTATCACAATTTATTACATGAATAATAACATATTCCTTAGGATGAGCTTAGTTATCCTGGGTTTCCTAATGGTAGTTACCACAGTTAATGCATGTGTCTATGATTCAGATTGCGAATCATGGGAAGAATGCATTGTGGGTGTGTGTGAGCCGGAATCCGGCATGTGCAACGGGGACTCCGACTGTGGCTCCGGTGATGTTTGTGATGACAGCACCCACCAGTGCTTTGAGCCCGAATGCATTTCAGATTCGGACTGTGAGTCCTGGGAAGAGTGCGATGATTATGAATGCACCCCGGAGAGCGGAATGTGCAACGATGATGACGACTGCGACTCCGACGAGCTTTGTGACACAGGCACACACCAGTGCTTTGAGTTTGACTGCCTCTATGATTCCGACTGTGAATCATGGGAAGAGTGCAACGCTTACGAATGTGAGCCTGAATCCGGAATGTGCGATGGGGACTCAGACTGTGATCCTAGCGAAGAATGTGATGAAAGTACTCACCAGTGCTACGAGCCTGATTACGAGTGCATATCTGACAGCGACTGTGACCCTGGGGAAATCTGTGATGATTATGTCCTTGGAACCCATTGTGTTCCCGCAGGTGGCTCATGTACAGATGATTCAGACTGTGAATCCTATGAATACTGTGATGCAGGCGACTGTGAACTCGATCCGGGCGCATGCTACAGCAACTCTGATTGCCCAAGCAGCCAATACTGCAGCAATCACCACTGCAAGACCCCAAGCTCTGGTGGCGGAGGAGGCGGAGATGATGACGATGATGAATGTGACTCCGATTCCGACTGCTCAAGCTGGGAAGAGTGCAACGGAGGAGAATGCGAACTCGCATCAGATGCATGTACAGATGATGATGACTGCGATTCTGGAGAATACTGCTCAAGCCATACATGCACAATGTATGCATGGTACTGCGAAGATGCAAGGGACTGCAACCCCTGGGAAATGTGCTCAGGGCACCAGTGTGTGCTTGGCCCGGACCGCTGTGCTTCAGATTCAGACTGTGAATCCTACGAGATTTGCGAAGATCTTTCCTGGACCTGCCAATACGCACCAGGATACTGTGACCGGGACAGCGACTGCGAATACTGGCAGCACTGTGAAGGCATGGAATGTACCCTGAACGAAGGCCAGTGCGAAGCCGATTCTGACTGTGGAGAAGATGAACTCTGCGACTCACACTCCTGTGTGGAGAAAGAGGAAGAAGTTGAGCTCTGCGACCAGGCGCCTTCATTGAACCTGGATGAGGTTTGCGGCCCCCTTGTGGATGCAGTAAAGCAAAACACACAAGTAGAGCTTGTACCTCAGCAGGAAGAAGAACCTGAAGGAATAGATATTCTCGTCTTGCTTCTCGGAGGCCTTCTGCTCCTCGTTCTTGGAGGAGTTGCAGGATGGCACACAGGGCGCTCCTCACCTGATGGGGAAGGCGGAGAAGAAACAGAGTACGAAGAAGCATAGCTTCTTTTTTCCTTTTCTTATTTTTCTTTTAATTTTCCCATACATTTATTATTATTCGTCAGCATAATCCATCAACTTTAAGGTGTATTCACGATGGACGATTCTTCTGATAAAAAGAACATGCACTGGAGCGAGATTATCGCAAAGGATGTAATCGATAACAAAGAGGCCCCCTATGTAGTGATGAGCGGCATAACCACCAGTGGCCCGCTCCATCCCGGCACCCTATGCGAATTCATGTTTGCAGATGCAATCTATAAATCTCTTAGGAAGCACTCAGGGGAGGCAAAATTCGTATTTGTTGCGGACATCCTGGATGCATTCGACAATGTTCCTGCGCCCTTTAAACAATACGAGAAGGAGCTCACGCCCCATTTGGGGAAGCCCCTTGCGCACACCCCCGACCCGATGGGTTGCCATGATTCCTTTGCAGACCATTTTCTCTCCGAGGCTATAGATGCAATGGGAACATTTGATGTGCACCCGGAAATAATGCGTGCAGACAAAACTTATTCAGAAGGCAAATACGATAAATACGCGCTCGAATATGCAGAAAGGAAGGACGAAATAAAGAAAATCGTGCAGGAAAGCTCCCTAAGGGAAACAATGCCGGACGATTGGCACCCCATAATGCCCATCTGCGAGCAGTGCGGCAAAGTAGAAACTACCCGCGTCCTCTCATACTCCAATGGAGAATATGAGTACATTTGCGACAAGAAAACAAGATATGGCGCAGTTGGCTGTGGCTACAAAGGAAAAGCAAAAATCACTGACCATAAGTACAAGCTCCTGTTCCGCATTGACTGGCCTGCCCGCCAGGACATGATGCACGTGAGTATAGAAGGGGGAAGCGTTGACCACCACACAAGGGGAGGCACCCTTTCCACGGTTGCAGCAGTCCACAGGAAATTCTTCAAGCATGAGCCCCCAATATACTACAAATTCGGCTTCCTCAAATACAAGGGAAAAAAATACTCCAAATCCAAGGGAATCGGGCACTCAGTGCACGAGCTTATGCAGCTTCTTCCAATTCCTGTATTCGAGTACGCGCTCCTGCGCCCGGATATCCAGGAAGACAAGGAACTGGTTCTCGACGAGAAAACCCTGCTCCCGCTCATTTCGGACTTTGAGCATGCAGCTTCCCTTGACCCAAATGCGGAGCTTGCGCGCGCAGACCGCAAGAAATCCATCTCATATTCCCTTACCGAAAAGAAGGACTGGAAAGCCCCCCTCGTTGATATGCTGGTAAATTACGCAATCCACAAGGATTGGGATACCGTAGGCGAGCTCCTGGAAGACCCGGAAGGCGTGAAATACCTCTCCGTATACGTGGACCAGTGGCTCCACAAGGGCTGGATCCCGGATAAATACGTATTCGAGCTCGGCAAGGGCGAAGCGCCCTCCCATCCCGAAGCAATAAAGAAATTCGCAGATTCCCTCAAGGAAGGAATGACTGACCAGGAAGTCCATACTCTCGTATTCGAAACAGCTACTTCAAGCGATATCCCCTCGAAGGAGCTTTTCCAGGATCTCTACAAAGTCCTGATAGGGAAAACCATGGGCCCAAGGTTCGGAAAATTCGCAATAATTGTTGGAATTCCTAGGCTGAAAGAACTGCTATCGTCGTAAAGGCTCACCGCAACATTCTTAAGCCTTTCCTCTAGTAAATATAAGAACAACATAGAAAGCTTAAAAAGCTTTTTTCTATTTGGTGGGAGAAATATGTCGAAGAAAAAGTGCCCTGAGTGTGGGGGCGTTAAACTAATTAGGGATTACGAAAAGGGAGAGCTAATTTGCGGCTCATGCGGACTCATTGTAGCAGAGAATATCCAGGATGCAGGCCCCGAGTGGAGGGCATTCGATGCTGAGCAGAAGGAAAAGAGGGCCCGTGGTGGAGCCCCGATCAAGTACATGCGCCCCAACAAGGGCCTCGTTACCGAAATCGACCAGTACAACAGGGATATCCGCGGAGTGAAGATCTCCACTAAAAAACAGGCACAATTCTACAGGATGAGGAAATGGCACAAGAGGGTTTCCATTGCAACCTCTATGGAGAGGAACCTTGCAATCGCACTTGCGGAACTCGACCGTGTTGCTTCCTACCTTGGTCTCCCGGACGACATCAAGGAGGCTGCAGCCCTTCTCTATAGGCGCGCAGTAAAGGAAGAGCTCATCCGCGGAAGGATAATCGAATCCATTGTATCAGCAGTAATATATGCAATCTGCAGGATACATGGGATCCCAAGAACCCTGGACGAGATTTCCAAGGCTTCCGGAATAGAGAAGAAGGAAATCGGCCGTTCATACAGGTTCCTCAAGGCGGAGCTCAAGCTCGATGTTCCCCTCACCGACCCCTCCTATTATGTGCAGAAGTTCGCTACTGCACTCAGGCTGAGCGGAGAGGTCCAGAAGAAATCAGTCCTCCTGATTAAGAAGGCAGTAAAGAAGGGGCTGATTTCAGGAAGGGGCCCAACTGGTGTTGCTGCAGCAGCCCTCTACATTGCATCCGCAATGGTCGGGGAGCGCAGGACCCAGAAGGAAGTGGCTGATGTTGCAGGTGTAACCGAAGTCACAATCCGGAACCGCTACAGGGAACTCAAGAAGGAACTCGGGCTTAAGATTAACCTCTGATTCGACTGCGTCGAATTCGGTTGATTCTTTCCAGAATCAACCTCTGAGAAACCTTCGGTTTCTTCTCTTGAGGCAAGCCTCAAGATCTGAGCCCCTTCCCATACCTTTTTTAATTCCCTTTTCTATTTTCCTTTATGCTTGAGCTTGCAGTAGATTACATTACATTTATCCTGAACATCATGGGCGCACTCATAGTTATCTATGGGAGCCTCCAGGCATTTACAAAAATCCTCAAGATAGAGTTCAAGTCCAAGAAGAAGTTCCACCCCTATGAGAATGTAAAAAGAACTTATGTGCAGAAGCTAATCCTCGCTTTGGACTTCTTCGTTGCAGCAGACCTGCTCAAGCTGGTTGCAATGCCTACAATGGACGAAATAATCCTCATTGCGCTCATCGTGGTTATCCGTACCGTGCTCAACTATTCCCTAAGCAAGGAAATCCACCTCCATGAAGAATAACGGTTCTTTAACTTTTCCAGGGAAAGTACCTTCCATGAGGCGATTGTTCCCATTGCTAGTGCTATTGCTGCTTGCAGGATGCACAGCAATAACCGACCCCATCCTGGGCATCGAGCCAGCTGAGGAAGAAGAGCCTCCAGATTATTCCTATGATTTATTCGTAAAAGACATTGATTCTGCCCCAGATTACCCGCGCCTCACCGAAGAGTATAAAGTGCGCGCAATAATCCAGATGTATGGGCGCTACCAGCCCTCAGGATACACAATCTGGGTTCTGGATGGAAACAAAACTCTAATGCACGAAAACATCACGGACCCGGAACTCCTACAGCATTTTGAATTTGAATACTATGCGGATTCCACTGAGCCGCACAACATGCGCGTAGAACTCCAGAGCCTTGATTCCGAGCACCCTGAGCCCGAAGAAAATTTAGGAAACAATGTGATGCGCAAAGACATCAACGCTTATGCACTTGGCTATTATGATTTATACAATTGGAAAGTAACCTGGTTCTATGATGCGGTGGGGATGCAGGTCTGGCAGGCCCAGGCCTTCGCCCTTGAAAAGCCCCTTAACATAAGCAGGATTGGGGTTTATGTGCAGGCCCGCGTTCCTTCCCCCCCATCTTCCAAGCTAATCGTTTCCCTCCATGAAAAACCCAACAATTGGGGCAACATAGGAGTAGGTGAAGAAATTCTGCGTGGGGAAATCGATGCAACCCGAATAACCCAGGAACCCTCCTGGCAGTGGATAGAATTTAACAAAACCGAGCTCCAGAACGACACCTATTGGATTAAGTTAAGCTACGAATCCCCCTCAAGCGCAGGGATTGAATGGTACCGCGCGGAAGGAAACAAATTCGGTGAGGTTTACGATACCCAGATGATAGATCTTGCAGGTTATGGGGAATGGGAATACAAAGGGTTTGATTTTGCTTTTAAAGTAGAGTGAGTGCTCCAGTTTCTCATCCCCCCTATTAGTCAGAACTCAAGATCTTAGTGAACTTCGTTCACTTCTCTCGAGTTCTTCCCAGCAATAATCCCCCCTATTAGTCAGAACTCAAGATATTCATCACAGGCAGAGCCTCAGCAATCTTTCGAGTTCATCATCCAATTGAATATGGAAAGAAGAAAATAAAAGGGAATCAGCAGATTCCCTGCACGCGCGTGCTCTTCCTCTCCAGCTTCCTTACTTTCTTTGTTTTCTCAGAAAGCTTATCGTACGATTCCATCAGGTCCCTGAAGAACATATCTGCCATGTCCCTGCTGAAGTTCTCCTTCATCACCACGCGCAAAACCACAACAGATTCCGCATTTGGGGGCATGGAATAAGCAGGCACAATCCAACCGTGCTCCCTTAGCTTATCCGAAAGATCGTATTCAGTAAACCCGGGCTTCCCCTTAAGCTGGAAAGTAATAAGCGGCATAAGTTTCGCTTCGCTCTCCATCTTGAACCTCCCGCACTTCTTCACTTTCCCTGCAAGGTACTTGGAAGTATCCATCAGGTTGTTCATGATGCGTGAATACCCAATCTTGCCCAGCCTAATCAGGTTGTAGTACTGAGCAATAACCATGGAACCCCCGCGCGAAAAGTTCAGAGTATACGTGGGCATTTCCCCTCCAAGGTAATTCACCTTGAACACAATATCATCAGGCAAATCTTCCTTGTCCCGGAACAGGAGCCATCCAAGCCCAGGATAAACCAATCCAAATTTGTGCCCGGATGCATTGATGGTTTTAACCTGTTCCAGCCTGAAATCCCATTTGAGATTCTTGTGCACAAAAGGAGCAATGAATGCACCGCTCGCGCCATCCACATGTATGGGAATGTCCCATCCTTTCTGCTTTTTTATCTTGAGCAAAAGCGTGTTTATTCCCTCAATATCATCCGCCTGCCCCGTAAACGTAGTCCCAAGTATGGCCCCAACACAAATCGTATTCTCATCAATAAGCTTCTCCACATCTTTAGGGCCAATTGTATACTTTCCAGGCTTCAAAGGCACAATCCGAGGCTCCACATCAAAGTAGCGCGCAAACTTGTCCCAAACAGTATGAACATCCGCACCCATTACGATATTCGGCTTATCGTATGGCTTCTTCTGCTTCTTCCTTCTGTCCCTCCACCTGAATTTGTGTGCAAGCAACCCAAGCATAATCGCTTCTGAAGACCCAATGGTAGCAGTTCCCAGGAATGTTTTCTGCTCAGGTGCATTAAACAATCTCCCCAGCATATTCACAACACGCTGGTGAATCTCCTCAGTCTGCGGATACTCATCATGGTCAATGAAGTTCTTGTTCGCGCTTTCCTTGATCAATCTGTCTGCTTCAGGCTCCATCCAGGTGGTCACAAAGCTTGCCAGGTTAAGCGAAGGGTTTCCATCCAGGTTAAGCTCATCATGAATCAGCTGATAGGCCGCATCCGCAGGCATTCCTTTATTAGGCATCACATATTTCGGAATCTCTTCTGCAAAAAACCTGTCCGAATAAGTGCTCGCATGCCCTTTGCTAATTCCCAATTTTCTCAAGTCTATCTTCAAAGATACCATCTATTTCACCGTTTTCTTCTTTTTCTTTTTTGGTATTGGCACTGGTTTTTTTGCAGCTTTTGGCATCCAGTCCGGCTTCCGGATCTGGTAAATCAGGAGCGGCGTTCCGCCCAATACAATAATTCCTGTTACCAGGAATCCATCATAGAAAAGCCCACTCCCTATCTCAAGTTGTGTAGGAGGGACAAATCCAAGCGCGATTCCAGCGAGGCACGCAAGCGCCCCAATCCCTGCAACGCCCCACATCCCCAAATTCCCCCCGGGAAGCTTATACGGGCGTTCCACCTTTGGCTGCGAATACCTCAGCTTTATTGCGGTAGCAAACAGGAACACATACATAATCAGGTAGAGTTGCGCAGTGAGCGCGGTGAGAATCCAGAAGGAACTGGAAACATCCGGCATCACTACGAAAATCAAAGCAAGCGCAGAAACAATAAGCCCCTGCACAATCATCACATGCGTTGCAACTCCATTCTCATTCGTTTTCTGGAAGAATGGAGGCAGGGTTCCCTCAGTCGCAGTTGCAAGCAATCCTTTGCTCGGACCCACAATCCATGCACTCACCTGCCCTATTACTCCGAATACAATCAGGATTCCAATTATCGGAATCATCCACCCAATTGAATATGCATCAAAGAACTGCGTGAATGCCTGCATAATCCCTGCAACCAGGCTGATTTCCCCCTGGGGGACAACCACTGCAATCGCAAGCGTTCCCAGGATAAAGATAAACAGCGTAAGCACAACCGCAACAAGAATCGCCCTTGGGTAATCCCTTTGCGGGTTCTTAACTTCCCTCGCGTGCACAGCAGAAACTTCCATCCCCGCAAAGAACAGGAGTATGCTCGCAGCAAACACAACATTACTTAGCTGCGTCATATCCGGGATAAAACTCTCCCATGTAAACTCAATCTGGCTTTGCTGCCCGGAAAACACCCAAAGTGCCCCCAGCAGAATAATCACGAGTCCAGGAAGAATCGTTCCGGCTAAAGTCCCAACGGTTGTAATTATCCCGGAAACTTTCATTCCCCTGAAAGCCGCAAGGGTAGCCCCCCAATACACAACAAGAATTACTCCAACCATAAATAGCGGATTTGTCGCAAGAGCAGGATTAAACACAAACGCAAGCGCCCCTGCAGCAAACGCAAGAACAGTAGGGTACCAAACAACATTCTGTATCCATTGCAGCCATATCGCAAAGAATCCCCACCGTTGCCCAAAAGCCTCCGTTACCCATAGGTAAACTCCCCCTTTTTTTGGCCACCCCGTCGCCAGCTCCGCAGAAATAAGCGACACAGGAATAAAGAACACAATTGCAATCAGCAGGTAATAAAACGTGGATGAAAAGCCGTACTCCGCCATCGAAGGCAGTCCCCTAAGGCTTGCAATAACTGAAAACGTCAACATGGCTAAAATAAATACTCCTAATTTATGTTTTGTAGAAATCTTCTTCTCTGCCATAGGAAGCGCTTCTTCCCTAAATTTTTAAAGCGTTCTCTAAAGGTCCCTGCTTCTGAATTTCTCCCAATTCTTCCTTAATGCAAGAATCGCAGGCAATTCCTTCCCGCTCAAATACTGGATAAGCGCCTTCCCGGATAAGCTAATATAGCTGAATTTCTCCTCTGGGAGCCCAAGCTGTTTAATCGCAGTAATCGTGTGCCCTCCCCCCACAAGCGAATACGCTTCACTTTCCGCAATCGCTTCAAGCACCTTCCTGGTCCCCATCTCAAACCCTTTTTTCTCATACACTCCCATGGGCCCATTAATCACAATCCTGGTTGATTCGAGTATCTCCTTTGCATACCTTTCCGCGGTTTTCGGCCCAATATCCAGAAGGTTCCCCTCAGTTACCTCATCCACACTCATATCCTTCCGTTCCCCTCCAATCTCCACACCCATATCCTCAGGAATCAGGATCTTCTCAGAATATTTGGAGATAAGTTCCCTTGCCTTTCCCTCAAACTCAAGCAAGCCCCCCTCTTTGAGGTATGTTTTTGAGCTCCCAACATTTTTTCCCGCAGCATGCAGAAATAGTACAGAAAGCGCTCCCCCAAGAAGAACCTTTTTCGCCTTCCCCTTCTCCAGCCAGTTCTCCATAATCTCAATTGAATCTTTTGCTTTCCCCCCTCCAAGAACTAAAGTAAGCTCGCCCTCCCCAATATTCCGCAGCGCATTAATTTCATCCCTCAAAACAGGTCCGGCAACACTTTCCGCATGCTCGGTAAGCCCAACCACGGATGCCTGCCCCCTGTGCGAAACGCTAAGCGCATCCAGCACAAACATATCCGTAAGCGGGCCAAGAACCTTGACTAATTTGCTCTCGCTGTCATCATCCTCTTCCCCCTCCCACATCCGCACATTCTCAAGCAGCAGGATATCTCCATCCTGCATCCTGTCTATTGCTTCCTTTACTTTTTCCGGCTCCATGCTCTCCAGGAATTCCACCTTCTTCTTCGTAATCACCTCAAGAAGCAGCGCATGCTCCTTCAAACTAATAAAATCAGGTTTCCCTTTCCTGCCCTGATGCGCAAGCACAATCACCTTTGCGCCCGTATCACTGAGCATTGCTATGCTTTCCCCGTGCCTTTCCAGCCTGGGGTTTATGGTGATTGCCCCTTCTTCATTTACAGGGGAGTTTATGTCTACTCTTTTTACAACTCGTTTTCCTTTAAGTTGGAGCTCGTGAAAATATTTCATTAGAATTCCTCCACAAACCCATTATGGAGTGCCAGAATATTTATTTCTTCTCTTCTTTCTTCTCTGCCTTCTTTTTGCCATCAAACCGCAGAACACCTTATTATTTTTTGCCTTCGTCCTTTTCTTTTTCGGTATTCTTCGGTTTGCCCCAGTTCGCCTTTGTTTTGCAGGTGGTATCCAAACACATCTCGAATATGCTCTTTCCCCTCCTCACTTTCACAATGCGGGTTCCGCACTCCTTGCAGTCCTTCTTGGTTACAGTAATATATGCTCCAGTGGGAAGCGGGTATGCTTTCCTGCAGTCCGGGTAGCCTGAGCACCCCACAAACTGCCGTCCTCCCTTTAAGCGGATTATCCTGAGCCTCCCCTTGCACTCCGGGCAAACCCCTAAATTATTTTCTTCCTCCTCAGTTTCCCTCATTGCCTTAAGGAGGCTCTTCCCAATGCTTGCCTCATTCTTCTTGAAATCATCAAGTATCTCGATAAGCACTTTCTTCCCGTCTTCTACTACTTCTTCCTGCGTAAGCTTGCCCTCAACGATTTTTTCCATATCGTCCTCAATTTTCCTTGTAAGCCCCGAATCCATTATCTTGGGGGAATACTCCTCAAGCACCTTCCACACATCCATCCCGAATTTGGTTACAGTGATGCTCTTCCCGGAAACATAGTCCCTCTTGAAAAGCGTATCAATAATTGTGGAGCGCGTAGCCTTGGTGCCCAATTTATGTTTATCAAGCTCAGAAATTATGCTTGCAGGGGTGTACCGGTTCGGGGGCTTGGTTTTCTTCTTTGTCTTGCTCTTCTTTTCCACGTCTTCCGTTGCTCCTTTTTCAAATGGAGGCAGCAGGTTTTCCCTGCTCTTATAATATGGGTAAAAGTCAATCCAGTTTCTCGCAGTGATTACTTCCCCGGAAGCCCTGAACTTCTCCCCCCCGCTGTCTGCAATCACCTTGGTGCTCTCTGCTTCCGCAGGGGGCGCAAACACAGATAGGAACCTGCTTGCAATCATGTCGTAAAGCTTCTTTTCCGCCCCATCCAGCTTCTTGTACAATCCAGTAGGGTGTATTGCGGGGTGCGCAGGGTCCTCTTTCCTTCCCTGGAAAGGCCTGAACCACTCATTCTTCTTCAGCTTCTCTGCGCGTTCTTTGTACTCCGGAATCTGGGAAAGCTTATCAATAATCTTCTTCAGCCCCAGTTTAGGATCTAGTTTCTGAGAAGAAGTTCTTGGATACGAAATCAATGAATCTTCATAAAGCGACTGTGCAATCGAAAGCGTCTGCGAAGGTGAAATCCCGAATGCCCGGTGCGCCTCCAGCTGCAAAGAAGTTAAATCAAACGGAGGGTAAGGCCAGATTTTCCGCTCCTTTTTCTCCACACTGTCAATTTCCGCGTTCTTCTTGATTGCAGAATGCGCTTTCTTTGCCGCATCCTCAACCATGAACCTTTCTTCCTCATGCAGGAATTCAATTCCCTTCAGCCAGATTGCCACTTCCCAGTAATCCTCGGACACAAAGTCCTGTATGGATTTTTCGCGAATGGAAAGAATATTCAGCGCAGGCCCCTGCACACGCCCGATGCTCATAGTGCGGAACCCCCCTGCTTTCCTGAGCGAGTTCATAAGCGCCCTGCTCAAATTAATCCCATAAAACCAATCCAGCATATGCCTGGTTTCCCCTGCAGATGCATTGTTGAAATCAACTTCCGGAGACGCATTCTCATATGCCTCCCTGAGCTCAAAGGGAACAAGGGATGAAAACTTCATCCTTCTTCCTTCCTTCTTCCCATAGCAGAATCTGTAAACATTATATCCAATTACTGAACCTTCCAAATCATAGTCGCACGCAAGGGTGCACAGGTCCGCCTTCTTCCCGAGAGAAGTAAGCATATTCACATATGGTTTGGTAAATGCGGCCCCCTTTGAAATGAGGTACGAAGGCTTCCATTCAATATCAAAAACAGGGTATTCCTTGGTTCTTTTTCTTTCTGCAAGGTTGAAAAGGTGGCCTACTGCAGGGGCAACAACTACTTCCCTGCCATCCACCTCACACTCATAATATCCTATATTACTATACATCTTCCTCTTCACGCTTGAGCCGCCCAGAGCACTCGCAATTGTGTTTGCAACCTTGGGCTTCTCTGCTACGATTAACTCCATGTTTTCAGCTTTAAGTTAGGGAAATATTTTTAATACCCAAAGAATTACGTCTGAAAATCTTTTTTCCGCATTTTACGAACGCGCGCGCCGCGTACGTTTAGAAAGCCCCCTAGGGTATTTGAAACCCTGGCCTCTCGCTTACAAGGCGAGCGCTCTACCAGACTGAGCTAAGGAGGCACAGTTCTTTTCTTTATGCCCGCACTCTTTAAAATAGTTTTTTCTATGCGCGGTTAACCAGTTCCATCTTGTGGAGCGCATTACGGAAGCATCCAACCGCAGAATCAAGCTCATCCCCTGCAAGGTTCCTTAAGTTAGAATCCCCAAGGAATTCCGCAACATTATCCATGTGTTCCGCACCTTCTCTTATCTTTTCCGCAACTCCCTTCAGGTAAGGCTCGCATTTCTCAAGCGCATCTGCGACAAACTGCGGCTTTTCGATCACAAGCAGAAGCGCACCCTTTTTGAGCAGTTTCCTCGCACTTTCCTTGGATTTCTCGTCTCCGCTCCCATAGGCTTCCCCTGCCCCATCCAGGTAAGATAAATTGAACCTCTTTCCAGCCACCTTGTACTTCTTCCCCTCCATTTCCTTCCTCAATTCTGCAATCGCTTCCATCTTTTTCACGATTCTCATATTCGAAGAGGCAATCTCCACAATCTTTTCTGCATAATTCAAATCCTTCTGGTCTTTCCCCCTTATCGCCCACCTATTCTTATTGGAGTAAACTGCAACCCATTTCCTGAGCTGGCTTTCAATGCGCATATCCCTCTCCCCCCGGATAAGCGCTTCCCTGTTCCTGTTGAATGCGAGTATCTCTTCCACTTCTTTGTCACGATGCTTGCCCAGCCTGTCCCTGAATGCGGTAAGCTGCACGCATGCAATCGAAACCTGCTTCCTCTTTCCGAATTCCGTGCTCTCCACCCCCGCTTCAAGAAGGGATTTCTCCGCGCGTTCCAGCATCATCAGCGCCTCCCGTTTCAATGGAACAATTGAATCCTCCAATTCCACCCTCACTTCCCGCATCAGCCTTGCGCGCATATTGAACCCAAGCGGGGTAAGCAGGTGCCCTTTCTTGTTCAGGAACGCATTGAGCCCCTCAATTTCATCCAGTATCTGGTCCCTCTCATGCCTTGCATTCACAAGCCTCTCTTGGATATGCACCGGAATCCGTACTGCACTGAAAACATCAGTAACGAGCGCATGCCTTTCCCCGCTCCATTGCAGGATTTTCTTTCCCATCCTGCTTTTGTCCATTCCGATTTCCACACTCACAAGCCCGTTTTCAAGAAAGCTTGTCTTAAAAGAATAATTTACCGGAAGCCTTACTGGCTTTCCCCCAACATCTTTTCCCAGCGAAAACCCAGGCCCGCGGGCAAGGGTGTTTCTCCCAATCATTTTCCTAAACTCATTCCTGTCGCTAAGCCTTCTCTGTTTCATTCCGGTGGCAACTTCACGTACGCTCTCTGGGGGCCTGCGGTCCATATCGCTTCCTCTTTCGTATATTTTTAGCAACCAAAACCTTTATAATAATATGTTATACATAATAGTAATATATGGGAGTATCCACCGAGAGAACCAATTCTGCACAGCTTGCAATGTCCTTCCATGTAGCCAAGCCAAGGCTGGTTTCCAAAAGAACCCCCAGAACGGATGCTGCAAATGCTCCCTCCGCAGTGCAGCTCAGGAGTGATGTCACAAGCAGGCTCCACAGGTATGCAGTATGCTCGCTCGCCAAGATGCTCCATGACATAAAGAAAGCCAATTCAGTAGGCTATTCCTATTATCTCAAAGAGCTTTTCAGGATATTCAATGCATACGAGGAAAACGGGAAAGCACGGATGGACAACCTCCCAACATATGAGCAGGCAAGCAAAGCACTTTCCCTCCTCGCTTGGCTCGGCCATTCATATACAAGGCACTCAAAAAATGGTGGTGATTTTAAGTGGAGGGCGGTAACCCCGGAGCAGCAGCACGCCGCATCCGCAAAGGAGCACCTCTCAAACATTTTCACAATCGCAGGCCTCAATTCCCTCCTCAGGTCAGGGGAGCATAACTATTTCCTGCTTGTTTTCGATTCAGTCGAAAGAGAAATAATGGAAAAAGCAAGAAAGCCCCAAAGGTTCGGGGAGCCAAGGGTTTCGGACCACGAAGTCCGCATGTTCATAGGGCTGCGCAACGCAGGAATTCCAGAAAAAGTGGAGCACCTTTCCCGCTTAGAGAACATCTAGTAGCTAATATAGGAATATCTGCTTGTAGGAATGCATATCTATTCCATTAGGAATATCCAGGTGCGCATGCAGGTACCACTTCAATCCTGCACCCTCATCCGTATTTTTCTTGTACGGCTCCGGAGTAATCGTAGGCAGCGCATCCTTGGGAAGCTTGAACTCGAATTTCCAGTCCCCTGCAGGGTATTTGTGCGCCCCACCAAGCTTTTTCTCTTTTTCCCAAAGCACTGTTTTCTTTCCTTCCCCGCCTTTCCCCCCGTTCTTTTTCGGGTTCATCCATTCCACGCAGCAGAGCCTCACTTTTACGCTGCGCGCATTAACTCCCTTAAGCGTATTCAGCTTCACTTTTCCCTCCACAGAATCCCCTGCAAAATACTCGTCCCCTCGCTTATTCAGGCCCACAGTTACCCTTGAGCTTAGAAATCCAAACACCATATCACCTCAGCACAAGCACATCCATCTTTTTCCAGACGTCCTTTCCACCAATCACATCGATGAATACACCCAACTTCCACCTGCTCACAAGCTGTTTTCCCTTATAGGTAATTGGGGCTTCCCCATCCACATGGAACTCAAAAGGAAGCTCAAACAGATTTCGCGCATCCCTGGGGGAAAACTTCTTTCCCATCTCCCAGCAGGAATAGTTCTTTTTCTCCCCCCCATAAGTAATCTCATTGCAGAGCTTCACCTCAACCAGGCGTGCTCCCTTCAGCTCTTTTTCGTCTATTTCAACAACACCCTTCAGCTCACTGTCCCTGTTCACGCTGGTGGGTGCATTAATCCTGATCATGCTTTCCATTTCCAAGATAACTATTAAATCATTTACCTCCTTCATTGATTGGGATTTTGTAAAATCTGAGAAACCTCTGGTTTCTTTTGTTGGGCCAGCCCAACATTCCCAAAGCGGACAAATTTTGTACAAATTTGTCCAGGAATGAGGTGGAATTCAATGCCAGAAGAATTGAAGTTTGAAATGGATTACAAAGGAGACAAGCACGGCTTGCATTACAACCTGGAATCTGCATCCGAGCAGGATGTTGCGCACGCAGCTGCAGCGGTTTCCCAGCTCGCAAACGAAAAGGGTTTCCTTTACTCCGGGATTGCAATGATGAGAATAGATGAATTCATAGATGGGATTTCCTCATCCACCCCTTCCGAAGCCCTCAAATCCATAAATTCCCCAGTGCTCCGTTCCGCATTCAAGGAATCTGTAGGAGAATTAGCTAAGCTCGTTCCTGCAGCAGAAGCATACTTTTTCCACAAGCTTTTCCAGAAATTTTCCGTTCCAGTGCTTGCAGGGCCAGAAATGTTTTCCGGGAAACTAAAGATGGATAAAACCCACCCCAAAGATAAAATCGCACTCCTTGCAAAATACAAGAGCTGGGTGGCCATAAAGAAGATGTCCATTGACTCGGGTGTGCAGGATTACGAGGTTTCCGGGACCCTTTGCGCAATAAACGAAACCCTGGTAAAAAAGGCATTTGATTTCGCCCAAATCGACATCCCCGCATTGGATACGGAAGCAAAAAAGCTCACAAATGGAAAGCGCAAATCCTACTCTACAATAGGAGAAGCAATTGAATCCCTTCCAGATAAAAAATGGAACAAATTAGAAAATGCCTACCTCCTTCACTCAATCCTAAGAGAACTCAAAGTGTGCCCCTATGCGCACAGGCTTATGCTCTCCAAGCAGTACAAGGACATAAAAGTTCCGAAACCCAGGGGAAGAATGCCAAAAGCATGAAGGAACTCTTCTGTTCTTTTATCTTTAGAATACTCCACCTGGAGGGTTTACTCTGGTAATTGCAAATGGATCTCCGCCGAATTTAATGAACACCCTTCCTGCAGGAAGTATTTCCGGTTGGGTGCATAGTGTAAATGTTGCCCCGGTCAATCCGTTTCCTTCATTTTCCGGGCAAACGGGAACTCCATCTGCAGTCATGCTGGCGCTGCCAGTAATTCCGCTGAAATTCCAAACTCCGGCTGTTCCCCCTATTTTTATGCTGCATATGTATTGAGGGTCAGCTGCATCCGCTGCAGCCACATTGTTCCAGCTTATTTCTACTGTCCCTGAAACCCCGTTGCCTAAGTCTACGGTCGCGCCTTCTTCAAGTATGATTGGGGCTTTGGTAAGTGCTGCATCTGCACTGGCACCCACCACCCATGTCCTATAAAGATGGACGTGTTTTGTAACCAGAGGGTCTCCAAGGGAATCCGAGAAGCTTGTCCCCTGGTTTAATGGCCCGGTTCCGAAAAGATAGGTTAAAGTCGGATCCTGGACTCCGAATATTCCAGGATCATAGGGCATAGTGTTCTGAATTGTGAAGAGCTTTAAGCTGTATCCATCTATATCATAAATCCAATCTATTGGTGCATCTGAGATTGGAATGTTTCCAAAGGCTTCTTCTTCTGCGATAGTTATCTCTGCTCCAGCAATTGGGAAGCCCAGGTCTGGACCGGTATCCGTATCAGTATCGGTGTCTGTATCCGTGTCGCTGTCTGTATCGCTATCCGTATCGGTGTCTGTATCCGTATCAGTATCAACATCCGTGTCGGTGTCAGTATCTGCATCAACATCCGTATCCGTATCCACGTCAGTATCTGTATCGCTTCCCGTATCTGTTACCGAAGCATCTGCTACCTTAAAATTGTGTTTATCTGGAGTGCACCCGACCGCACAAGGAATAGCAGTTGCAACTGTAATAGAAAGTATAACGATTCCTCTTGCAAACTTGTCCTTGAACCGATGCCACCTTGTTTTCCCAGGCATTTCTTTTTTTGGACCAATTTCCTGTTTTTGCCCAAGCAAATCTGTTCTGAGTGCACGTTCCATAGTAGCTATTTATGTGGGAAACTGTTTTAATGTATTTTGGACACCCCGATTCGGATTAATTGATCTCTAGTTAGGGATACAATCCGCTCGGAGGGTTCACACCAACAATTGCCCACAATTCTCCACCAATCTCAATGAAGACTCTTGCAGTAGGTGCAGTGTCTGGCCTTCCGCAGGCAGGAGAGCTGCTCGCAGTTATTCCAAGCCCCTCATCTCCAGTGCATACAGGAACTCCAAATCCAGGAGTAACGGGTGCACTCATATCCCAGGTCCCATTAGTCATGCCAAGTCCCCCATCTACCCCACCATCAACGCCCGCATCCAGCTCACCGCCAATTTCTACACTGAAGAGGTATTTTGGGTCATCAGTATCGGCTGTTCCCTGATTTCTCCATTTAATCGAAACAGTTCCTGCCACTCCATTTCCAAGGTCTATGTAATCTCCTTCTGTAAGAACAATAGGCTCTTCTACAAGTGCTGCTTCCCCTTCATCGGTCAATACGTAGCTTTTGTAGAGGTGCATCCATCGGGTTATATAATTATTTGAGGTATCCGTGTCCGTATCCGGCACCCAGACGTCATTCCTGGATACTGTTTGCCCCTGCTCCGCAAGTGCAGTGTATGGCCAATTATCTGGTGCAGGGGCTCTTACTGCTAACCAGGCGGGATTATCCGCAGTAAGTTCTATCGACCCAAACTGGAGCCGAAATCCATCCGGAGCTGTAATCATGGCCCCCCAAGTTGCCATATGGTCCCCGTAAATGAGCTCCTTTGCAATTTTTACTTCTGCTCCCGGAATGCTGAACTCGGAGTCTGCTATTGTTTCAGTATCAGTATCTCCTCCATCAACGCCCGCATCCATATCCGTGTCTGAATCCGTGTCGGTGTCCGTATCTGTATCAGTGTCTGAATCCGTGTCGGTGTCCGTATCTGTATCAGTGTCCGTATCCGTATCGGAATCCGTATCTGTATCCACGTCGGTGTCTGTATCAGTATCGCTTCCCGTATCCGTTACTGAAGCATCCTCTGCCTTGTAATCCTTGGGGCTAGAACATGCAACTGCACAAGGAATAGCAGTTGCAACTGTAATTGAAAGTATAACGATTCCTCTTGCAAGATTGTCCTTGAACCGCTGCCACCTTGTTTTTTCAGGCATTTCTTTTTTTGGAGAATCCGATTTCGCTTCCAATAACTCTGTTCTGACAGCGCGAGACATGTAGTTTTTTATGTATAGAACTGTTTTAAAAAGCACCCATTACTTTTGAATCATATTCGAAACCTTTTTATATACTCATTTAGATGTAATTGGCATGTTTAGGAACAAGTTTATTCTTCTGGCAGCAATGTTTATTTTATTTGCAGGATTAGTTTCTGCGTATTCCAACCTTGGGGGAGGCTGGTGTGGTTGTGGCGATGGTGGAGCCGGGACTGGTTGTGCTGACTGTACCAATGCCCTGAATGACAACACCCTCTGTTCTAACGGAGTAATCTCTGATGGGGCCGTTTTGAGTGGAGTTGCAATTTGCATTGATGACCCTGCCAACTTCTCAAACAAGGTCTTTGACCTGAATGGTTCATCACTGTCAAATACTCTCGGAGGCACAACCGGCATAGAGCTTGTGAACAAAGACAATGTAGTAATTGCAAATGGGACCGTGGGAGCCCCCATTGGATTCAATTACTATGGAATTTATCTTCTGAATGTTACGGATGCGGATATTCATAACGTAACTGTTACCGGAACAAACACCCCAGATCCCGGTTTTGGGTCTGCCCCAGGAATATTCTTGGGAGAATTGTCTCCCTTAGCTGCATACACTTCAAACAGTGTGATATACAATTGTACAATTGTAAACAACGAAGTCACTTCTCCGGGAATTCTGCTTATCTACGTTGATGGAAACGAGATTTGGGATACCACAACAAGCTCCAACGGACACGGCATTTGGGTTTTTAATTCCTGGAACAACCAGATACATGATTCTGTTGCAGACAATAATGTTGATGTGGCCATAGGGGGGATAGGGTTCTACTGCTGGGGCTCAGACAGGTATCCCAGAAACAATACATTCGTTCGCGTAAATGCAAGCGGCAATGCTTTCGGAGGAATGGCTTTTCTCAGGTGCCCGGATTCAACAGTGGATTACGGCCAGTTTGTTTCCAACCCTGAAGGAATTTACCTTACTCTGGGAGGCATTGGAGTACCTCACAATGTTACTGTTTCAAACAATCTGGTCTCTGGCAGCACAAGCGTAGGAATCCATGTGATTAGTGACGGCGCTCCCGGTATTTCTGCCAGCTGGTTTTTGAACAATAGAATCCTGAACACTATAGGAACAGCCGTTAACTTTACTGATACAGATAACAATACGCTTATCACCAACCTTGTGCGGGAGACTACTGGGCACGCATATTACTTTAGCACTGGTGCGGACAACAACACCTTGATTGAGAATACAGCACACAATAATACTGGAAACGGTTTCCATGTATTTGCAAGCGAGGATAACACGTTTATCAACAGTACAGCATATGATAATTATGGGTATGGAGTATATCTCGCAGAGGCAGATGATACGTTCCTGAACCACACAGTGTTCTACAACAACACTGCAAGCGATTTGCTTATCCATGCAGATGGCCCATTTGACTATAGCGGAGAACAATTCCTTTTCTTTAACCCCTATGGAACTTATGCAAACTTTACTAACCTTTCTCTGAAGGATACTCTTGTCGCCACGGATGAGTACTCGGTTAACTGGACAACAAATTCCTCATCACTTCCAGCAGATATGATAAGCTTTGAAAATAAGTTTGTAGATATCTCGCTACTTAACGGTGCCCCTTCAATAGATACTGTAGTCTGGCACTGGCTCGATTCTGAACTCCCAGGATACATGGAACCAAACTTTGAAATTTGGAAATTCACTGCGGGTGCCTGGTCAGATGAAGGTGCAACCCTTGATACTGCAGCAAACACACTTACAATTGCCAACCTTAACCCTGCCAGCGATTATGGAATTCTTCAGAACATCTCAGTCTGCCCCGTAATTACTTCACCAGGAGGTTACCAGCTCCAGGCAAACCTCGCAGGAGCACCGAATGCGATTCCGGGCCCAGGAGGGTTGAATGCGGCTTGCGTGGTAATAGACTCGGATGATGTTTACCTGGACTGCAATGGCTACACAGTTACAAATGATGGAACTGCTACAGCAACTGCACTTTTTGTAAACGGAACCGCAGCAAACCACCTGGCCAACATAACAATCGAAAACTGCCCGGGCATGCATGATTATGAGTATGGTGCATTCCTCTATTACACGGAAGACAGCCTTGTGCAGAACAGCAGCTTCTACAATAACTCACAGATTGGGCTTAGCCTAAGGCTCACAAATGATACTAACATAACCGGAACCGAAGCCTACAATAACAGCTATGGATACATTATCTTTGGCTCTGATGGCAACCTGCTCAACGGGAGCTTTGCATACAACAACACCATCGCAGGCATTGGGCTTGCTGATGCAGATGGCAATGCACTTATTTCTAACTTCGTATACAACAACACGGGCACTGCGGGAATCGCAATTGCGCTTGAATCAACCGGAAATGGCATTGCATACAACAACGTAACCGAAGATATGGGGCACGGGATCGTGGTTTCCAACTCTTCAGATAACATCTTTGTAGAAAACAGGATGTATGACAATAGCCTGAACGGGATCTGGCTAGATTCCAGTCATGCATCTTCAGGAAACGAAAACATATTCTTTGACAATCAATACTACGATAATGGGCAAAGCGGAATCAACATAACCAACTCAACTTACCCAGCATTCTTAGGTTCCACAATCCGCAATAATGCTATAGATGGAATATATGTGGAAGATTCTGCAGATGTTGGATTCGGGCCAATGGGAATCGGGGGTTACCCGCTAAGTAACCTGGTTTCTGAATTGAACGGGCGCAATGGCATTTATGTAACTTCTTCCACAGATGTCCTTGTGGTAGGATTTAACCCTCCTGCAAACAATAGGCAGGCATACTTCCGCCACAACGGAGAGCGCGGCATCTATTTCGAGAACACGAGCGATTCTTGGATAGCAGGAAGTAGCGATGCGCTCAAGGTGAATGTTTACAACAACAGCGCCATAGGAGTATATGTCGAGTGGAGTGACTACACAAAGATTGAATATGTCGTGTCGTATAACAACACTGGAAACTCATTCTACCTTACCGATTCGCTATATTCCAATATTTCCAATTGCCTTGCTTATGATGCACCGAATGATTGTTTTAAATTAAACCAAATGGACCATTCAACACTAACAAATAACATTGCATATAACTGCTCAGGGGACGCGTTTGATCTGGAATCTAACAGTTTAACCCTCTACAATACAACAGCACATAACAGTTCAAACGGAATCCTTCTCAGTGGTGGAGTTGCCAACATCAATTCTACCAAGGCTGAACTTTATGATAATGCCGTTGGCCTTTTCGCAACGATGTTTGGTGTAGTGAATTTCACGGATACTCATACGCATAACAATTCTTTTTCTGATGTCTTCATGACGGGAGTAGGGGCAGACATTTACTTTACCGACCTAGTAATTGACAGCCCAGCGGGAAATCATGTGAACTATACGAATTTATCTCTTTATGACAATATGCCAGCGGACGTGTTCACGATAAACTGGACAGTAACTCCCCCGCTCTTTGGCCAGGCAATCGCCTTTGAAGGGTTTGCAAATATTACTGATTGGGCAGGAACCCTCTCCATCGATGAAATCGTATGGCAATGGACTGCAGCACAAGAACTCCCGATATACAATCCCAATTTCTTCAATCTTGTGAAGTACAATGACACCGGATGGAGCATAATGAATGATACTCCGGATACTGGAGCAAGGACGCTTTCCCTGTACAACATGAACCCTGCAAGCGACTACGGAATCCTCCAGTTCACCGAGAACCTCACTATTGTGAAAACGGTACTTAACGCTGTTCCAGCATATGCACCCGGCGCAATAGTGGAATTCCAGCTCGTTGTAAACAACACGGGGAATACTACCTTCTCCAATGTGGAAATTTGGGATGAGCTTCCAGTTGACCTCAGCTTTAATGCAACCAACACAAGCCCTTACACTAACGCGGGCCAGACAGTTAACTGGACCATCGCTACCCTTGCGCCAAACACCGCAGTAATAATACTCCTAAATGCAACTGTGGATCCAGGGGCAACTCCGGGGCTGCACACCAATGATGCGAATGTGACAGGAATGTCCCTATTTGGGGTAAACTACACTAATTCCTCTAATGCATCTGTGCAGCTTGAGGCTCCCGCAATCTATGTGCAAAAGGACGTTATTGCTCATGGGGTTTATGTGGGCCTTGATGCAACATATACGCTGAATATCACCAACACGGGGACAATGAACCTTACTGTCTCAGTAAATGATACTCTACCTGCGGGAATTGTGTTCCTGGAATCCGACCCTGTAAACACTTCCTCCAGCGGCCAGACAATCTACTGGACCAATGTGGAATTGAACCTTACTCCCGGAAACTCCACGATAATTGTATATAATGTAACTACAACCGGTTCAGGAAATCTTTGGAATAATGTGGTGGTTACGGGCACTCCCATGGCAGGAACTCCAGTAATCGCAACCAACTCCACTCGTTTGGATGTTAAGTCTATTGGAGGAGGCGACGGAGGTAGCCCTGACAAGCCCCTTGAAATCGATGTTGTGGAGCCCGCATACTTAGGAGAAGATGTTCTCATTATTGTGACTACTGATGGAGCCCCCCTGAACAATGCGGACGTAACCGTCCGCTTCTACGATGGAATGTGGAAGTTTATTGAGAGCAAGACAGATTCAAACGGAGAAACAATCTTTGTCCCAACCATTACGGGAACTCATCGCGCATCCGGCCAGAAATCCGGATACGAGTATGATGAGCAGTACTTTGAAGTGCTTGAGCCTTTTGAGTGCACCAGCAATGATGACTGTGTGGATATGTACGGAGACTGCTATGTCTGCAACATGTTCAATAGCGAATGTATCCTGGGGAAAGGCTATGAATGTGGAAGCCAGGACCTTTGCCCTGACCCTTCAGAGTGTATGGAAACCGAAGAATTCCCATGCCCTGACCTTGATTCAATCCCCATTTGCATAGACTGCATCTGTGACTATGTGGAATGCATCGAAGATGAGGATTGCCCGCCCGGAGAACAGTGCATAGATTACGAATGCACCGGAGGGGAAGAGCCTCCGGAAGGCGGTTGCACCAGCAATGACACCTGTGAATATGACCAGTACTGCGACCTTGAAACAGAGGAATGCGTTGACCTGGACTGCGTATGCGGATACCCGTTCGACCATGCATGTGTATACTACGAGTGCTGCTCAGACCCGGATTGCATTATCCTCTATGGGGTTGACTACTACTGCAACTTCACAATCCATGAGTGCGAGCAGGAGATTCCCGGAGAGGAGGGAGACCAGCCCATGGAAACAGATGTCCCGGATGAAACTGGCACCGGTGAAGAAGTTACAATAACCGTAACCAGCAATGGTGACCCGGTTCCTGATGCAGAAGTAACAGTATATGTAGGGGACAATCCTATAGGAGGCGGCTTCACAGATGAGAACGGCCAATTCACCTTCGTTCCCACCGAACCAGGAGATTATTGGATTACGGTCAGCAAGGAAGGATTTATAGGGGCAGAGGATGAATTCGTTGCCATCTCAGGTGAAACAATCTGGGATATAATTATCCGGGGAGTATGGATAGCACTATTTATCCTCATCCTGATTGCGATAATCTACGTGATTGCATCCAGGAAGAAGAAAAGAAGGCCCAAAGACATGGAGTAGGGCCCTCCACTCTTTCTTTATCTTTTATAAATCTTACCATTCATTTACTCCTAAGCCAATGATATGAGGTGAATATATGGCGAGTTATGTAAAATATGAAACCCCAGATGAGGTAGTGACAAACATACTTGAGGTACTTTCCGTTGCAAAAGACACAGGAAAGCTCCGCAAGGGGATCAACGAGGCAACAAAGTCCGTTGAGCGCAGGGTTGCAAAGCTTGTAGTTATGGCGGAAGATGTCCAGCCAGAGGAAATCCTAATCCACATGCCTTCACTCTGTGAAGATAAGGGCGTCCCCTATGCATACGTCAAGACCAAGAAGGACCTTGGCGACGCAGTGGGAATCGGAGTAGGAACTTCCACAATTGCAATCGAAGACGCAGGAGGCGCAGCAGAGCTCCTCCAGGGTATCCTTAAGAGGCTCCCGAAGGCCAGTGCACCCGTTGCAGCTCCTAAAGAGGAGAAGCCTGCAGAGGCTCCAAAGGAAGAGAAGAAGGAGAAGCCTAAGAAGGAAGAAAAGCCCAAGGAAGAGAAGAAAGAGGAAGCACCCAAGGAAGAAAAGAAGGAAGAGAAGGAAGAGGCCCCTAAAGAAGAAAAGAAGGATAAACCTAAGGCTGAAGAAAAGAAGAAAGAGAAGCCCGAGGAGAAGAAAGAGGAGCCCAAGCCTGAAGAGAAGAAGGAGTAGGTGCTAACTAATGAGCTCACAGGGAACACCGGCTGAAGTTGTTGAAATCAAGGCAAAGACCGGCATTTATGGAGAGATTTACCAGGTGCTATGCAAGGTTCTTGAAGGCCCGGAAAAAGGAAGGGTTATCCTCAGGAACGTAAAGGGCCCGGTAAAGAAGGGAATGATCCTGATGCTCCTCGAAGCCGAGCGTGAAGCCAAAGAAATAAGGGCCAGGTGAATGAAATGAGATGTGCATTCTGCCAAAAAGAAGTAGGAAAAGGTAAAGGTTACCTTTTCTCAAAGAAGGACGGAACCACTTTCTTTTTCTGTTCCAGCAAGTGCAGGAACAACCAGCTTGGCCTCAAGAGAGTAGGGAAGAAAGCCGCATGGGTAAAGAGGAAAAAGGAACCCTCTGAAACCAAGAATGCTAAATCCAAGGCTACGCCAGAAAAGAAGTGATCCAATGGCTATGGAAAAAACAGTTGTGCTGGTCAAGCCCGACGCATTCCAGCGCGGGCTTGTAGGCAAGATAGTTGCAAGGTTTGAGCGCAAGGGCCTCAAAATCATCGGGATGAAGATGATCCAGATAAGCCCCGAGCTTGCAAGGGAGCACTATGCCCACCTTGTTGACAAGCCATTCTATCCAGGCCTGGAAAAATTCATGACTGCCGACCCGATTCTAGTATTCGCGGTTGAGGGCCAGGAAGCAATCGAAGTTGTGCGCAAAATAGTAGGCGTAACCAACTCAAGGAAGGCCGAAGCGGGAACCGTGCGCGGAGATTTCTCCAACAGCACCGGAAGGAACACAATCCACGCTTCTGATTCTGCTGAAACCGCAGAAAAAGAGCTTGCGCGCTTCTTCAAGCCCGAAGAGCTTTTCGATTACAAGCTCATGGTCTGGGATTACATCTATGCAGAGGATGAGAAGGAATGATCCTTCCAAAACATCTTCTTTTTTCTTTTATTTCCGGCCATGTAGGGGATTCGCAGTTCCAGCCCGCGGGTGTGGATGTAACCCTAAGTAAAATCCTCAAGTTTTCCTCCCATGGGCAGATCGATTTTGATAATTCCCAAAGGAAAATAAGCGAGGTGGAAGAGCTTCCTTTTGAGGATGGCTGGGTCACACTCCCAGCGGGCTCATACAAAGTAATTTTCAACGAGTACGTAAAGATTCCGCAGGATGCGGCAGCACTCTGCTTCCCGCGCTCTTCCCTGCTCCGCTCAGGAATTACGCTTGAGTGCGCAGTATGGGACCCAGGATACGAGGGAAGGAGCGAAGCCCTCCTTATCGTTTCCAACCCCCATGGCGCAAAGCTCAAGAAGGATGCGAAAATAGGCCAGCTTGTTTTCGTAAAGCTTTTAGAATCCGCAAAAGATTCCTACGAAGGAGTCTACAAAGGAGAAAACAAATGAATTTTGAGTGGTCATACCTCTCAACATCTGAAGGAATCGGAGGCGACATAAAGCGCTCCCCCGAGGATTTCACGGTTGAGGAGATTACACCGGACGGCACGGTTCTCGAGCTCTACAAAACTTTAAAGTACCCTGATTCCGGGGAAGCATACACCCAGTTTATCCTGCAGAAAAAGGACTGGAGCACTTCCTCCGCACTTAAGCGCATCGCAAAAGCTTTGCGCGTTGGGCAGAAGCGCTTTAGCTACGCAGGCACCAAAGATAAAGTTGCAGTAACCACCCAGCGTGTTTCTGTTTTCGGTGTTCCCAAGGAAAGTATCATTTCCCTTGCGCTCATGGATTTGCAGGTTAATGGTGCGTGGGGCGCCAAGGAAAAGGTTCAGCTCGGTGACCTGCTTGGAAACCGTTTCCGCATTGTATGGAACGGCGATTCCGAAGGTGCAGAAGAAAAGGTTTCCTCAACCCTTTCCAAATTAGACGGGAAATTCCCAAACTATTTTGGCCCCCAGCGCTTTGGCTCCACAAGGCAGAATACACACCGCGTAGGCGAATTGATTTTGAGGAAACGCTTCCAGGAGGCTGCAATGCACTTTCTTGCGGAAACAGGGAAAGAGGAGCACAAGGGAGCACGGGAAGCCCGTTCCCGCCTTCTCGAATCAGGCGATTTCTCCTCCGCGCTAAAAGAATTCCCCAAGCACCTGAAGCTAGAGCGTACAATGCTCGCATACCTTTCCGAGAACCCGGAAGATTACATAGGCGCATTCAGAAAGCTTCCCCGCTACACCCTCCTCCTCTTTGTCCACGCATTCCAATCCTATCTATTCAATGAATGCCTTTCCGAAAGAATAAAGGACGGGATGGTGCGCAAGGAAGATGGCGAATTCTATTGCTCCTCTAATTCCTATGGGTTCCCGGAGCCTGAAAAGCCCGGAATGGACTGGCTCTGCGGAAAGCTTCTCGGCTATAATTCCAATCCAAACGAGCGGGAAAAAGCGCTCCTGGAAAGGCATGAAATTTCCCTTGATGCATTCAGGATTGAAGAGATGCCCGAACTTTCCTCCAAAGGGCACTACCGCCCCCTTCTCTCCACTTTCAAGGATTTCCAGTTCAGGGAAAACGTATTCACGTTCTCGCTTTCCGCAGGCTCCTACGCCACAAGCGCGCTCCGCGAGTTCATGAAATCATGGTGAGCGTATGAATGAGGAAGGAATCGAGTTTGAAGCCGGAAAGAATTTCTACAATCCGCATATGCAGTTCTGCCGCTCATTCTCCTCCCTGCTCGTAGGTACGCTTCCCGGCGAGCTTTCCATTTTGGATGGATTCTCCGCAACAGGAATCCGCGGAATCAGGTACGCAAAGGAAAACCCAAACATAAGTTCCCTTGAGTTCGTGGACATGGACCCTGAAGCAGCAAAGCTCTCAGAAAAAAACGCAAAGGAAAACGGCATCGAAGCAGTTGCAAACGAGGATGAATTCAACTCCTTCCTCATGAATAAGCGATTTGATTTCCTGGAAATCGACCCCTTCGGTTCCCCCGCGCCCTACACCTACCATGCAGTCCGCTCATTCCGCCGCACAAAAGGAGGCTACCTCTCCATTACCGCCACGGACACTGCAGTTTTATGCGGTGCCCACCCGCATGCGTGCAAGCGCATCTACCATTCCTTCCCCCTCCATGATGAGCTTTTCCACGAAGTCGGAATCCGCATCCTGCTCAAATATGTTTCCAGGGTTGCAAATGAATTCAACTTCGGCATAAAGCCCCTTGCTTCCCTTTCCCACAGGCATTTCTTCAAGATTTTCATTAAGCTTGAGCACAATTCTGAAAAAGCTCTCGAAACTTTCAGCCGTACAGGATACATTACGTTCTGCCCTTCCTGCGGGCACAGGCAATCCGGCCCGATGGGCCTGGAAACCTGCCCCAGATGCGGGAAGCGTGCCTCAATTGCGGGCCCACTCTGGCTAGGGGAGCTTCATGATGCAGAAACCCTGGAAAAAATGCAGGAGCTCAATTCCCAGCGCGATTACAATCACAAAAAAGAGCTTCACAAAACCATTGAGCTCATGAAGGGGGAAGTGGGAATGCCCCCCTGGTTCTATGAGATTCACAAAACCTGTGCACGCCTGAATATCCAGCCCCCGCCCAAAACTGAAGCCCTCATCAAAAACCTTCAGGATGCGGGCTTCCGCGCAGTAAAAACGCACTTTTCCCCAATTGGAATCAAGACCGATGCGGATATTTGCTCCTTCGGAAAAGCCCTCAAGAGTTAAATTGCTTTCTGCAGATTTCTCCAGCATGTCCAAACATGCAATGCTTCCCCAGGGTATGCTCCAGCTCTTTGATTTTGCAGCAATGACTCCCATCCAGGGTCCCCTGATGACCCAGCAGATGATGCTGCCCGCAGTCCTTCTCCAGTCCCTTGAGCAGCAGGAAAGGGAAATGCACCGCATGGGCCAGGTACTTGCAGGGGATGCGGAAAAGGTTGTGCAGGAGCACCATGAAGAAAAGCATACTGTTTCAACAGAAGAAGCTTCTGAAACTGAAGGAATTTCCACCACCAGCTTTAGCTTGGTATACTATAATCCTGAAACAGATGAAGTTCAGGTAATAAAGGAGCACGTAAGCACTAGCACCACAGATTATATGCAGAAGCAGAAAGTGGGGGAGCCCATCCAAAATGCAGCACAGACCGCGATGGCCCTGGACCAGTCCGTAGGCCAGAAATCCACATACCCTCTCTACACTAATGTAGCCACTCCGCTTGCGCGCCAGGTTGTGGACCCCGTAAAGCTCGAAATTGCACTCAACAAAATAGAAATTGAGTCCCCCAAACCCTTTGGGGGCGCAGCAGGAATGATTGTTGCCCCGGAAGTATTCGACAGGGTGGAGCAGCAAATAGAAAAAGACGGAATTCCTGAGGAAATAGTTGCGGTGGAAACCCTCAGGGAAGTTGAGGAAATGCGCGCGGAAACAATCCACCAGGTTGAGCTCCAGATACAGGCATTTGAGCACGTAATAGAAGAGCTGGAGGTAACTGACATTCCCATGGAAACCCTTGTGATGGAGCTTCCTCACCTCTCAAAGGAAAGGTACGTAACCCTCCTGAAAGCGCAGAAAAAGATTGCGGAAACAATAGTAGTGGACATGCTCATTGCCGATCTGGAGTTCCTGCTCGCAGTAAAGAAAAGAGTTAAGAACATGGGTTTGCGCGACCTTCTTGATACAATACAGAAAATGGGAAAAATCCCCGGGCTCGCCGGAATAATATTTAAGGAAGGCGGCGGGGACGATGACGAAGAGGAAGAAGAATAAAAATAGGTAAAAAGAAAGCTCTATGCCACTTCGAAGCGTTTGTGCCGCTTAGCGGGCACTTCGAAGCGTCATGCTTTCTTAGCCTTGATTTCCTTGTTCTTTGGCCTGAGGTACTTGGAGCCGCACTTCCTGCATTTTGCTACTCCCCTCTTGTTCCTGGCCTTGCATCTCCTGCATATCCAGGTGGCCGCTATTTCTGCATCTGCTTCAGGAAACTTTCCCATAATTATCACCAAAAATGATAGGATTTATTACTATTGAAAGACTTTAAATAACTACCGAATTAGCACCTGCTTCTTGCAAGCTTCTGCGGAACCCTCTTCAAAACAGGCTTCTGGGGTTTTGGCATCCACTTCAAATCACTCACCGGTTTTCCCTGCAGTGATTTCTCCCACCTGTCCCTGACAGCTTTCAGGCGATTCGTCATTCCCTTGCAGCTTCCACATTTCTCTTTCATGTTTCCGATTGTGCGCTCCAGTATTTTCACTTCATTTTCATTCCCTGCAGCACGTATCCCCTCGAACTGCTGCACGGCCTCCTCAGCTTTCCCCAACCTTTCCTCCCTAAGGTTTGAAAGAATGTGCTCCCCAAGTGTTTCTGACCTGTATTCCCCATATGTTTTTTCTTCTGATTTAATCCCGCATATTGCCCCCATGGCCAGGGCACTGCCTCCGATTATTACAATTGCAAGGCCGGTTTTGTCTATTTTTTCCATGTGTTTGGTTATGTCGGCAAATGTTTTAAAAACCCTATTTTGCCCCAAATTCCTCAACAACCGAATACTCCGGCCCACCTTTCTGCAGTACACTTTTCATAAGCAGGAACTTATCCACAGCAAACCCCCCGAATACCTCTTCCCTGTGCTTCCCCAAAAATTCCTTCAAATCCACCTTCCGCTTAACCCGCGCCAGGGTTAAATGCCCGGAAAATCCGCGTTCCTCCTTCCCAAACCTGGATACAAGCGCAACCTCCACCTTCCCCGCAAGCTCCTTAAGCTCCGCACTCTCGGTTCCTGCCCAAACAACCTTTATGTAATCCTCTTTGGGAAACACCCCAACTCCCTTAACCTGAACCTTAAAGGGTGCAAATTCCACCCTGCCCAGTGCAGCCTTAACCTCTTCCACTTTAGCTTCATCCACTTCCCCCAGGAACTTGAGCGTAATGTGCAGGTTCTTCACATCCACCCTTTTCAATCCATCTTCCGGAAGCTCCCCCTCCAACTCCCCCATCATCTCCTTAACCAGGTCCGGAATTTCTACCGCAACGAAAAGTCTCATATCCTTTTAAATACTAAAGAAAGAATAAAAAATCAATGCCAGTTTTCCCCAAGCCCGAGGCACTGCTTAGAATGCTTAGTACCCAGGGCATGAAAGATGCAGAAATCTATTTCACGGGCGCAACCACCCTGTCTATAGAATACGCGGGAAACACTTACAAAACCAAGGAATTCTCTGAAGATGCAGGATACGGGGTAAGAATAATCAAAAACGGGAGGGTAGGCTTTTCCCACACAAACATCCCGGGGAATTTCCAGAAAGCTGCAAAAACCGCAGACTACCTTTCAAAAATCTCCCCAAAAACAAACTTCTCTTTCGACCCCCAGCCCAAAAAATATCCCAGGTCCCCGGGCTGCGAGAAAAAGATAGCCGGCCTCCCTTCAGAAATTGCATTCACTGCAGTAGAAGAAATACTTGAAGCAATAAAGAAGCGCGCAGTGCCCACAAGGGTTTCGGTTTCCATTTCCGAAGGCACGGAATCCATTGCAAACTCCGAGGGCCTGAGCACAGAATCAGATTGCACTGCAGTAAGCATCTACGCGGAAGCAAAAAAAGGAAAGGGAATGGGCTACTCTCTCTATTCCTCCAGGTTTCTTCCAAAAAGCTTCAGGAAATTTGGGGATGAAGCAGGAAAAATAGCTGCAATAATGGTGGATTCCAAGCCCATCCCCTCCCAGAAGCTCACCGTAAAGTTTTCCCCGAACATGCTCTCATCCCTCCTCAGTTTCCTTATGTTCAACTTTGATGGGGACAATAAAAGAAGGGGCATAACGCGGCTCAAAAAAGGGCAAAAGAAGTTCGACAGCTCTTTTACACTGATAAGCGACCCGCTTGCAGATGCGGATTCCTCCTGCCCATTTGATGGGGAGGGAGCCCCATCCGCCCCACTCCCGCTCGTGGAGAAAGGCGTGGTGCGCAACTTCCTCTACGATAAATACACTGCAGCACTCGAAGGAGTAAATGAAGGGGGGAGCTGCCAGCGCACGGATTACGCATCCACTCCTTCCCCCGGAATCACAAACCTGGTAATTGCACCAGGAAAATTCTCAGGAAAAGAGGAAAAATACCTGGAGGTAATTTCTTTCCACGGCCTCCATACCGCAGACCCTGTTTCCGGGGATTTCGGAGTAAATGTGGATATCTCAGTGTTCCATGAAAATGGGAAAAAGACCCCCGTCTCAGACATCCTGCTTACCGGCAACATATTTAACCTTTTCAATAGCATAAAGCACTTTGGCAATGTCCAGCACGTTGATGGGAGCCTGGTTTCTCCGGAAGTCTGGTTTGAAAACGTGCAAATAATCGGGAAGTGAATTGATGAAGAAATTCAAAACCACTGAGGAGATTGTTGTCCCAACTCGCCTGATAGACCAGGTGATAGGTCAGGACCGGGCAGTGGAAATAGTGAGGAAAGCAGCAAAACAGAAAAGGCACGTGCTCCTTATCGGCCCTCCCGGAACAGGAAAAAGCATGCTTGCCCAGGCAATGGCCGAGCTTCTTCCCTCCAAGGAACTGGAAGACGTTCTCGCATATGAAAATCCCAACAACGACAATAATCCTCTCATAAAATCGGTATCCTCCTTTCCAGACCTTGCATTCCTTTCCAAGAATCCCTCATATATGAAGTTCTACAGCCCGGTGGAGAGGGCAAAAATTGCGGAGCTTTCCGCCAAGGACAAGCGGAAGGACCTTCCGACTATCCTCAACACAAGCCTTGCCCGCAGGATGTCTACATTCTCCAAGGCACAATCCAGGACTGACAGAAAGGAGGGAGGAATTTCACCCATTTTCCTGCTCACAATTTTCGGCATAGTTGCAATCGCGGTTACGTTCCTTTTGGAAATCCCGGATGACCAGAAATGGTTTATTTTTGCCGCGCTATTTGGCCTTGCAATACTTTACTTTGTTTCAAATGCAGCAATGGGCCTCACCAATCGCATGGGTCCCCAGAAGCAAATGAACTACAAAGTAATCGTGGACAACACAGGGCGTAAAACAGCACCTTTCATTGATGCAACTGGAAGCCGTGCAGGCGCCCTTCTCGGGGACGTGAAACACGACCCGCTTCAGTCCGGAGGCCTTGGCACACCTGCCCACCTTCGTGTGGAGTCCGGCGCAATCCACAAAGCAAACCACGGTGTTCTCTTTATAGATGAGATTGCTTCGCTTAAGATGAACTGGCAGCAGGAGCTCCTTACTGCAATGCAGGAGCGCAAATACGCTATTACCGGGCAGAGCGACCTCTCTTCAGGGGCCCTGGTGCGCACAGAGCCTGCACCTTCAGATTTCGTTCTTGTTGCAGCGGGAAATGTTCCGGACCTTAACCATATACACCCTGCGCTTCGCTCCCGCATACGCGGAGAAGGTTATGAAGTATATGTGGAAGATTCAATGGACGACAACCCTGAAAATGAGGCAAGCCTCGTGCAGTTTGTTGCCCAGGAAATCAAGAAGGACGGCCGTATTCCCCATTTCACAAAAGACGCAGTACTGGAGATTATTGAAGAGGCCCGCCGCCTTTCAGGGAAACGGAAATCATTCACAATGAACCTGCGTGAAATAGGGGGACTCCTTCGTGCTGCAGGAGATATTGCAATGGACGAAGAGGCCAAGGTAGTTACCCGCAAGCACGTTGAAATGGCAAAGAAGCTTGCGAAGCCCATCGAATCCCAAATCATTGGCAAGCTCATAGAAAAGAAGAAGGATTACCAGGTTTTTGCAATTTCAGGGTATTCAATAGGGAAGGTAAACGGCCTTGCGGTTGTGGGAGATGCATTCTCCGGGCTTGTGCTCCCGCTTGTTGCGGAAGTTACTCCTTCCGCTTCCAAGTCTGGAGGCAAAATAATCGCAACCGGAAAACTAGGTATAATTGCAAAGGAAGCAGTAGAAAATGTTTCTGCAATTTTCAAGAAATATACCAGTGGAAATCTCTCAAATAAGGACATCCATATCCAGTTTCTCCAAACCTATGAGGGAGTGGAGGGGGATTCCGCATCCATTTCCATTGCAGTTGCAGTAATCTCCGACCTTGAAGAGATTGCAGTGGATTCAAGCTATGCAATGACAGGCTCGCTTTCCGTGCGCGGCGAGGTCCTCCCGGTAGGGGGCGTAACCGCAAAAGTGGAAGCCGCATACGAAGCAGGCATAATGAAGGTCCTGATCCCCAAGTCCAATGTACAGGATGTTTACCTCAGGAAGGGCATGAAGGGCAAGATCAAGATTTACCCTGTGGAGAATATTGCGGATGTACTCAACTATGTTCTTCAAGAGGGGCCCAAAAAGACGAAGCTCCTTACCGCAATAAAGAAGCAGTTCAAAAACTGAGTAATGAATAATCTAGCTAGTCCTTACCAGCACATTTTCCCCAATGGATGTAATGTGCCTGAACTGAAGCGTGAACTTCCTCCCAAGGTAGCTCTGTATCACGATAAGCTCTTTCTTCCCATCCACCCCAAGGATTTTCCCAAGGAAGCTCCCGGTATCCGAAATAACCTCTTTCCCATCCAGCTTCATGCCCAGTATGCTTTCCTTCCGCATCATCTCTATTACAGTAGTTGCAAGGTATCCAAGCACAATTACGTAAACCATTACGAAGAGGAATTCCCCAAAGCCTACATACGGGGGTTCGATGTTGAGCACCCACTGGGAGCCCACGCTCAGCACAAGCGCGGTGAGCAGCACAGCCACAAGGGTCCTCCCATATCCTGTAATTGCGAATTTCCTCTGGTCAGTATATGCCTCTGCGCTCTTTCCCGCAACAAGGAAAACAATTCCCATGGAAATTGGGAAGATGACTGCTTTGAACACATATGCGGAATTTTTTAGCTGGTCCAGCCCGAGCGCAATCCCCCGGGTATATGCTTCCTGCCCCATCCAGAAGGACAGGAGGAACATTACCAGTGCAGGTATGTACGGAATCCAGGTATTTTTCTCAAGCGAGACCCGGAAATCCTTCACTCCCCCGAGAAGTGCGTCTTCTATCCCGAATCCTTTGGTAATCAGGTAGAGGCCGATGAGCACCCCCACAAACTTTATCTCCCAGCCCATTATTGCCGAGAGCGAAAACAGAAGTATCAAAATGGCAGGAATCCCGAAAATAATCCTTGAGTAGTGCGGGTCCTTCAGCTTCTCCAGAATCACGAAGTATGTTTTTTCCAGCTCCTTTGCCTGTTTCATCACCACAAGCTTGACCGCATCAATCTTGATTCTTGAGCGGATGACCGGGAGCATCACCTCATCCGATGCCCCGTCCGATACGAATATGCAGGATTCCGCAGGAATCTCATTCAGGATCCTGTTGAGCTGCTTGCTTATTTCCTGGTCAGAGCGGTACCCTATCTTCTTGTGCCCTGTAAGCGTAATCACTTCCACATCCTTCTTCTCTTTTGAAAGCTGGTCATACAATTTGATTGCATAGAATATGCTGTTCGCGTCCGGCTCCTCCGGGTCTGCAAGCGCAAGCTTGGTCGCAGCCTTGAAATTTTCCTCTCTTCCGATAACTGGCCCGTGTATCTTTGCCTTTTCGTACAGGTCGTTATCCCTGTCTATGCACAGTATCAGAAGAGGTTTGACCATGCCATAAACACCTTCGTTCGCATTTAAAATTCTTTTGGAGGCATTTTCTCAGCGCCCCTTCGGGCCCTTCCGTCATGTCCTGGCCTTCTTGCACTCCTTTTCTGCCCTCTTGGGCGGTTCGGGCTTCCCATTATTCTGGGGTCCCTTCACTTTCCCCATAACAATCCGGTCTGCTTCCCAGGTGGAAATTAGCCTTCTCAACTGCCCCAGCTCCTCCCTGGAATCATGCTGCATTTTTTTCAGAATCCTCCCCAGCCCCCTAAGCGTCTCCACCTCTTCTTCAGAAAGCCGGAAGGGGTTAAGGTTCCTGAGCGCCCACATCCGCTGCTCTTTTTTCTCGGCCGTAGCCAGTGCCACATAATCCCTGAACGAGAGCCTCTCCGCCACCATCCCTAGTGAGTTTATTGCCATCTGCTGCAGGGCAAGCTCCTTCTCATCTGGGGCCTCCCCCCTTAGGATAGCGGCATTCTCCTTTTTCCAGAGGCCCTGCAGTACATCAACCAGCTGGCCTGCTGCTACTGCGTCGTTTCCCCCCTCCCCGAAAACCCTTATTGCAATTCTTTTCCTCACCCAATCCGCATTGAGCGCAACGAAGCCCAGGGCGATTGCGATGTTGGGATCGTAGTTCAGCGCCTTGGCAAGCTTGATTGTGTCTACCTCGGCAGTCTTTCCGCCCTGCGCCATAATGTTCTTGACCAGCGCCTTTGCCCCGAGCTGCCCATAACCTTTCAATTCCTCTGCGGTGACTGAGCCGTATTCAAGCCTGAACCCAATCCATTTCTCCCGTATCCAGTCCCACAGCTTCGCCAATCCTGTTGCTTCTGCATCAGTATTCTCAATGGCATTCATTCGTTATAATTAATGGGAACAAATGTTTATAAATCTGCCCTCTGGCAGCAGGCCACTGGCACAGGATAGTCTCCTGGCGCTCCGAAGTGTCAATTTATAAACTTTTTTAATCTAAATCCATTAACAATTCTGTGATATTTATGAGCGACAAAGTGCTTATTCCCGGAGAGTATGTTGGCCCCGGAGAGGTTTACGAAGAGAGTGCCTCCACCCATTTAGATGGAGATGACATTTATGCCTCCACTATGGGCGTTGCGGATGAATCCGAAGGAAAGTTCAAGGCAAAGGCAAGCAAGCCCTCTGTCCAGCCCGGCGACATCGTATATGGCACCGCGCTCATTGTAATGGACTCTTTTGCAATCATAATCATCTACCCTCCTGAAAAGGACGGGCAGTTCCCGGCAGCCCCCCCGGAGGGAAAAATCCCTGTTCGTGCAATGTCCAGCGGATTCACCCCCTCCACAAGGGACGCGATCCGTGTAGGCGACATAATCCGCGCAAAAGTGGTAAAGATTGAAGGCGAAAAGGCAGAGCTGACTATGGTTGACCCGAATCTCGGGGTAATCAAGGCGTTCTGCTCCCAGTGCAGGGAACCCCTGGAAAAAACCTCCAATGGCCTCGTATGCAAGAACGACCACAAGGAGAGAAGGGAAATTGCAAATGATTATAGAGCTTACGGAAAAATAATGTTGTGAGGTATTCTTATGGAAGTCAATCTGCTCAAAAAAGAAAAAACAGAACTGGAATTCGAAATCGTGGGAGAGGACACATCCATCCCGGAACTACTTGTGCACAGGCTCAATGAAATGGCTGAAGTGGAATCTGCAGCATACAAGGCAATGCACCCCCTAATCCCCAAGCCCAGAATCTACCTAAGGGTGAAGAAAGGTGACCCCATAAAAGCTATGGAAAAAGCAATTACTTCGCTCACAAAGGACGTTGCAGAGTTCCGCGGCCTTGTTTCCAAAATGAAAGCATAGTTGGTGCTCATGGACAGAAAACTCCTTGAGCAATACACACAAAATCCATATGCCCAGCTTGGCTTCCTCGCAGTGCTCCTCCTTCTTTATATTCTTACAAAAATTTCAATTTTTGGAATTCTTTTCGCGATTGCGCTTATAGTGACGGTTGCCCTTGAAATCTGGATGGGCTCCAAAAAGCACGGGTGGAAAGGAGAGCTAAAGGACACAGCAATCTCCTTAGCAGGAATAGTTATTCTCTGGTTCGCACTCACAATCATTCTCAACACCGCAGTCCCGATAAACGCGGTTGTTTCCTGCTCCATGCTCCCGAACATAGAACGAGGGGATTTAATCCTGGTGCAGGGCGCAGAGCCGCTTGGATACGAAATTGAATTAACCGGGCAGGAGCTTGCAGTGCTCCAGTCCTCCACAACCATTGTTTCCGCAGAAGGCTTTGGAAGCTTTGAGCTCCAGGGCTCGATCTACTCCTATTGCATCCAGCACAAGGACGATGTATGCTCGCTTTTTGCCTCAGACCCATCAATCTTCTCAGAAACAAAGGGCCCCTTCACATTCCAATATGGGAGCTGCATAAGGGAATCCCCTGAAGTTCTTCTCTCAACCCCCTGCATCACCTCCGTTGATTTCAGGGATGAACTCTACTACACAAACCTTTCCCACGACACGATTATCTACACCCCTCCCGCAGGGGACCTTTACTCCTACACAGGGGACATAATCCATCGCCTCTTCTTCAAAATTAATTCCGGGGGCGAAACATACTACCTCACAAAAGGGGACAACAACCCGATGTTCGATATCCAGGCATACGATTATTCCGCAATGGTTGGGAACACTGCCCCTTCTTCCCAGGATTATAAGGGAAAGATCCTTTTCCAGATACCTTTCCTGGGCTACCCCAAGCTATTCATATCAGGATTCTTTGCAGAAACTGCAAGCTGCGATTCCACGCTTGAGTTCCCAACTGTTTCCTAGGCTCGTGCCGCTTTGGAGCACAGAAATGACCGGCTCCGCCGCCTGCACTCCAAATCGTCATCTGTAATATTCGTGCTTCTCCTTTCCACTAGTAAACAGTTCCGCAATCTTTTTTTCGTAGAATTTCTTTTCCTCCGTTCCCATCTCAATCTTATCCAGCTTATCATCCCATTTCTTGAGTGCATAGAGCGCCCGGTCGTTTTTCTCCCCGTATTTCGCATAGCTCAGCAGCGCATCCAGCGCATAAGGGGAATTGCATTCCCTGAGTGAATCTATTGTCGCATTCCTCAGTACCTGCAGCGCGGGTGCCTCCATTGCTGAGTAGTAGCTAAGGTGGTAGCTCAGCAGCTTTGCTGCCCCCGCATCCCCGAGCTCTCCAATGAATTCAATCAGCTCGGTAAGCCCTTCAAGTGAAGTAGTATAGTTGAATATGGTTCTGTAAACTGCCTTTCGCACCTCCCCGGGATTCATCTCTTTTCCCATCATTTTTCTGTAGTGCCCGAAGTTGTGCATCGTCTTGATTCCCGCGGCCCGTGAAAGCTGCTCGTGCGCAAGGAACAGGATGAATTGCTTCACCACTTCATCCCCGCGTATGTAGGATTCCATCATTACTTTTTTTGCAGCTTCCTTTTCCCCGCGGTTCTTTGCAAGGGGGTACAGGAAGAAATCAATCATCGCCCTTTCCGCGGGAGCCATGAGTGCCTTCCTCCACTCAACCAGCTTCTTGTCCACTTTCATTACTTTTGTTGCAACCTTCTCCATTGCCTTCTTTTTCTTTGCTCGTTTCGCTTCTTTCTTTTTTGCTTTCCTGGGCGCTTTTTTTGGAACAGGCTTCTTCACTTTCTTTGCTGCCTTCTTCCTGGATTTTGATTTCTTGATTGCCATGCCCCCCCTTCCCAGAAATCATTTAAAAACGCTTCCCATTCCATCAGCTTTATATATTCCCGGATATCCAAATAATGCAGGTGCAAACTGTGTCAACATCCAAAGATTCATCCCGCAAAACCGCAAAGAAAGAATATGTTGCTCCAAAGCCCTCAAGGAAGAAAGGATTTCCCCCGGGGGCAAAGAGGGCCCTCCAGGACTCCGAACTCGCAAGACAGAAAAAAGAGTTGAATGCACCAAAAAAGAAACTTTCCCCCGCAGCAAAGCTGCTCCTTGCAGGGACGCTTGCGGCAGGCATCGCAGTATCGCCTTCTGGAGCTGAAGCCCGGGCCCCGGAGCTAATCGACCTTTCGGCACCATCCTCTTACATAATTGCTCCACCTCTTGTGGACGCCAGCAGCACCGAAAGCATAGGCTATCTTCTTTCTTCACTGAAGCCTGAAACAGATAAGTACAGGAAATCATCATCGCTTAGTATTTTTGAGGTCCCGATTTCCCAAGGGGGAAAGCTCCGCTTGAAGGTGGACCAGATGGACAGAACCCTTCTCTTTACTGTTTTGCAGGGCACACAAAAGCGCTCTTTTGAGCTCAGCTTTTCCGAACTCAGCATTATTACCCCGGAAGTTCGCATCAAGGACCAGGGGGAAATGCTGATTGTGCGCCTATTGGACAGCAGAAACGGGAGGCAGGCGCGCATCACTATCCTTAAATCTGACATTACCCCGGAAAAGATGCTCATAAAGGTTTTCGATGATGGTGCCGACCTTTATGCAGCCAGGCAGGTATTCCAATCCCTGAATACTCTCCCTGAGCCTGTTGTGGATCCAAAAAAATCCGAATCCAGAGTGTTTATGGAAGCACTCAAGATAGCAGAAAACTTCCTGATTGCACAAACACAGAATCTGGAATTTTCTTCCTCTTCCACTGAAGACAAGAGAACTGCCTTTGAACGCACGGTGGACACCTTTATTTCCCTTTACTCCATAATGGGAGGCGAAGCTGTAGATGAGCTTTCTTCCACGATGAAGGAAATGAGCCGTGAAGAGAGGGGCAGGATTGTGGAGTTTGCGATTCCCCGCTTCACTGCACTCATGATGAGGCCATTTGCAGCATGGCAGGGCTCCCTTGGCAAGCTGGACAGGCTGCTTTCCAGCCCTGATTTTAGCATCGAGGCTCTCAGGGAATTTGCGTGGCACAATAATCTGCACCAGGAGTACAATTTCCTTTTAAATGGCCTCAGGGAACGCTTATCCTCCTGAGCTCCTTTACATTTAGTTCCCCCCTTTACCACAACGTTTATATATTACTCCTTCGTAATAATGTGTATGGCCACGAGCAGGAAAATCCATGCAAACACCACTTCCAATCCAGCTCCAAAAAATTCAAACCCCCCTGGAAAATTCCATTTCTCTACAGCAAAACTCATGGTGGCCCATGCAGTTTTAACCGTGGCAGGTGCAGGCGCAATTGCCCTTTATGGGTGCCCGCAGGCGGAGGAGCAAAGGGAACCGGAAAGAAAACCCGCAGCTTCCCTCACCACATCAGACTCATTTACCGTAACCAAAACCGAACGCATCTCTGTTTACAATTCCTTAAAAATCCTCCCACCCGGAACCTCGAAATCATTGGCCCTGGTAGTTGATGCAGGAAAGAAAGTGCTTGAACACGAGCCGCGGGTTTTCCCAGGAAAAGGTTATTCACCTATGATTGATGAGTTTATTGAGGTGTATGCCATTGCCGGAGGGGAAATGGTGGATTCTGCCCTTGCCCAGGCCAAGAAGCTTCCTGATCCTGAAAGGGGGGCATTCCTGGATGAAGCGCACCTTGCAATAGCTGCCTTCTTACTCAGGCCGTTTGCAGCATGGGAGGGCCCCGCAGTGCTCAAGGAGCTGGACCAGCTTATCTCCAGCCCGGAATTCAGCCAGGATTCCCTGGATACATTTGCAGGGGACAATAACCTCGTGAAGGAGTATTTTGAGTTGACCATGAACGTTGGAAACCGCTTCTATTTCTAGTCTGTTTAATAAACCTACTCAACAACCCAAATCCATGCAGATTTCCTTCGTAACGGGCAATCCGGGCAAATTTGCGGAAGCAGAAAAGATTTTAAAACACTTCGGTGTCAATATTGTCCACCGTAATCTCTTAGTAGAGGAGATTAGGAGCGATTCCATTGAGGAAGTCGCGACCGCATCCGCCCGTTTTGCGCATGCGAAGTTCAGAGAGCCCCTTTTTGTGGAGGATTCAGGACTCTTTATTCCCGCTTTGAATGAATTCCCCGGAGCGTATTCCGCATGGGTGTTCAGGAAGCTTGGGAACGAAGGAACCCTGAAGCTTGCTGCAGGGGAGGAAGCCGAGTTCCGCGCATGCATCGCATACACGGATGGAAGCACAGTAGAAACTTTCACCGGTTTGGTGAAAGGAAGGATATCTGAGGAACCCCGGGGAACCGGAGGATTCGGGTACGACCCTATATTCATACCGGAAAATGTTCCCGAGGTTCGCCACTCCGGGAATAAGACCTTCGCCGAGGTACCGGAAATGAAAGGAGCGCTTTCGCATAGGAAGCGCGCTCTGGAAAAGTTTGGAAAATACATACAAAAATAAGGTGAAGGAATGGCAAGATTGCACTCGAGAAAAAAAGGTAAGTCAGGTTCAAACCCGCCCGTAAAGGAGGGAACTCCTGAATGGTCTTCCTATTCAAAGGAAGAGGCAGAGGAAATAATCCGCAAACTTGCAAGGGAAGGTGTTCCGCCCGCGAAAATTGGGCTAATCCTAAGGGACCAGTACAGCATCCCCCTTGTGAAAAGAATGCTTGGAATGAGCATGAATGAGTTCCTTGAGAAGGAGAATATTCTCACCAAATTCCCAGAGGACCTCATCAGCTTAATCAAGAAGGCCGTGGGAATGAGGGACCACCTCAAGCAGAACAAGGGGGACACACACAACACCGTAAAACTCCTCCATGTGGAATCTAAAATCCACAGGCTCTCCAAGAAGTACCGCGAGACCGGGCGTGTACCCGCAGGCTGGAAATACGATCCAGAAACAGCAGCGCTGCTCATAAAGTGAAGGTGTTCCTATGGCTAAACCTAAAAAATCAAGAAAAACAGCAGAAAAGAAAAAGGCTAAGGACTGGTACATAGTGCTTGCACCACAGGCATTTGATTCCAAGCAGCTCGGTGAAGTTGTTACTTCAGATGAGGCAAAGCTCATCAACCGCATAGTTCCGGTGAGCCTCATGGACATCACAGGAAAAATGTCGCAGGCCAACATCTACACTACCCTGGAATTCCGCATAAAGGACATCAAGGGAAAAACCGCCTACACTGAGCTTATCGGGCACAGGCTTTCGCCCGGTTACATCCGCACCCTTGTGCGCAGGAGGAGAACGGTGCTCCACACAGTGCGCGACCTCCCAACCAACGATGACCACATGGTGCGTGTAAAGCTCATTTCCGTAACCCGTGACCGCATCAGCGAAACCATGAAGAAGAACCTCCGCGAGGTTCTCGAACTGGAGCTCAGCGAATCCGCAGGAAAATACAGCTACTATGAGCTCATGCAGGAAATACTCTATGGAAGGCTTTCTTCCAAGTTGTACGGGAAGCTCAAGAGGATTACCCCCATGAGCAAGGTTGAGTTCAGGAAGACCGAGCTCAAGGAACTCCTGGAGTAGAGCGGATGTACGCGGGCGACCTTAGCTGGGAAGAATTCGAAAAGGCAAAGGGAAAGCCCGCAATCCTTGTTTTCGGTGCGATTGAGCCGCACGGAAAGCATCTTCCCCTGGATACAGATTCCATTATCCCCTGGGAGATCGCGAAGCGCCTGGAAAAGAAATCCGGCGCGCTTCTTTTTCCCCCTCTTAATTATGGGTACGTTTACACTTTGCGCAAATATCCCGGAGCAATAAGCCTTACTTCCCGCACCCTGCACACGGTTGCGGAAGAGATTTTTACGGAACTTTTCCGTGAAGGCTTCACCCGCATCCTGGTGATCATTGGGCACGGAGGGAATACCAGCCCGGTTAAATCCGCGCTCAAGGAGCTCTCCGATGATTTTGAGTTTCGTGCCGCAGTAGTTGAGTGGTGGAAGCTCACTGATGCGGAAGCAGGGCACGCGGATGAGGTTGAATCCTCCCTTGTTCTTGCAGCAGGCCATGAATTGCGTGCGGAACCCGTGCAGGAGGAGCGCAAGGATTATGTTGGCGCAATTATTCCCCCTCCCGATGATTTGTTTACTCCTTCCGGCTACATTGGCAAGGTTGGAGATATCAGCAAAGAACGAGGGGAAAAAATTTACTCTGAAATTCTGGAGAAGCTCGAAAAGATGCTTGAAAAAGATTTGTTGCTTGAGATGTGATAACAATGATGCCTAATATGGATCCAAAGCAGATGGCCCGGATGATGAAGCAGATGGGCATAAACACAGTAGAGGTTGCAGCAGTGCGTGTAATAATCGAAACTGCTGATGAGAAAATAATTGTTGAGCCTGCACAGGTCACCAGGATTTCCATGCAGGGCCAGGATTCCTTCCAGATTTCCGGAACTGTGCGCACCGAGCAATCCATGAACGAAGATGATGTTGAGCTCGTAATGGAAAAGGCAGGATGCACCCGCGAGCAGGCTGTTGAAGCGCTTACAAAATCCGGAGGGGACATTGCAGAAGCAATCATTTCCCTTGAGCAAGAGGAAGCCTGAGCGTATGGGCGAAGGGAAAGGGTTTGCAAAAACAATTCTTTTTGGGGAGCACTTTGTAGTGCAGGGTTCCCATGCAATAGGTGCATCCCTCTCCAAGGAATTCTTAGTAAAAATAACTCCCTCAGATAATCTTAACCTGAATATTGAAACCGGGCAGATAGTGCTTGATGCTTCCCGTGCCATTCTGGATTCCCTGGGCCTCCCAGGCAACTATTCCATTGAAGTTGAAACTGATATTCCCAGCGGAGCTGGAATGGGCTGGAGTGCAGCCTACTCCGTTGCACTCGTTCGTGCAGCTGCCCAGGAAAAAGGCGTTGAGCTGGATTGGAAGGGGGTTGCAAAGCACGCATACGAAGGGGAGAAAGTATTCCATGGAAACCCTTCCGGAATAGACAATACGCTCGCTTCGCGCAAGGGTGCAATCCTTTTCAAGCGTGGGGAAGACCCTGTCGCAATCGAGCTCGCTGAGCCCATCCACATTGTAATTGCATACACAGGAAAGAAGGGTTACACCAAGGATTTGGTTGCAGGAGTTGCGCGCGTAAAGGAAGGGAAGCCTGAGTTCTTTGCAGATTTGATGAAGAAGGAAGAAGACCTTGTAATGGAAGCAAAATATTCTCTTGAGCAGGGCGATTTAAACCGGCTCGGAGCCCTTATGGACCAGAACCAGGAGTACCTGCGCCAGGTTGGCGTTTCCTCACCCGAACTTGAAGAATTAATCGAGATGTTCAAGGATGAAGGGGCTCTGGGTGCAAAGCTTACCGGCTCCGGAGGGGGAGGCTGCGCAATCGCTTTGGTAAAGAGCAAGAACGATACCTCCGCAATCCTGCAGCGTATAGGTAACAAGTACCTTATTTTTGAAGCCCAAATCGGTTAATCTAATCCAGGCAGCCCAACTCTCTTGCAGTATTCCCTTACTTTGCAGGTTTTGCACTTTGGATTCCGCGGAAGGCACACGGTTTGCCCGTACGCAACCATTGCTTTATTGCATTTTCTCACCAGGTTTTTCGGAAGCAGCTCAAGAAGCGCATGCTCAGTTTTTTCCGGGGTTTTGGTTTTCACCCACCCCAATCTATTCGAAATCCGGTGCACGTGCACATCCACTGCAAGCGTTTCCTGCCCAAATACCCTATTCAAAATTATGTTTGCGGTTTTCCTTCCCACTCCCGGAAGCTCCATAAGTTCCTCCCGGGTTCCAGGAACCTCTCCTCCAAACGTTGCAATAAGCATCTTAGAAAGCCCCATCACCCTTTTGGTTTTTGCCCGATAGAATCCAATCGAATAAAGCAGTTTCCCGAGCTCCACATCCCCAAGCGCAACAACCTCCTCCGGAGTATCCGCAACTTTAAACAGCTCCCTGCACACTTTGTATGTATTCTCATCACGCGTGCGCGCAGAAAGCACTGTAAATACAAGCGCCCTATAGGGGGCAGTAAGAATATCGTCTTTCCTGAATACAAATGCACCTCCCTTCTTCCCCTCGTCCCACATTACATTGAGCACTTTAGCATAATCCATAGAACAAGAATAGAAAAGGAAAATAAAAAAAGGGAGTTGGCCTACTCCTGGCCAGCTTCATGTATTGCCTTAAGGGCCACAACAGCTGCAGCAGGGGCGGCAAATGCAGTCAGGTAGTAGAGAACCCACCTAATCTGGTCCCCAATCATAGGAATCAGGTAAGTAAGGTTGCTCAGGCTAACCGCACAGAATAGGAATGTCAATGACGCGAGAAGGAACTTCTCGAGTTCGTGGTCCTGAACATTAAGAAGACCAACGATAACACCCAGGGCCGCCAGGAAGCTGATAGAAGTGGCTTCAGGAATCAAGGCAAATCCAGCGAATATAGCTACCAAAACACCGAGGAAGTATGCGTACGGGCCGACATCGCCGTGCCACTTCTTCATGTGCTTTTCTGCTTTCTTCATTTTCTTTTGCACTTCAATTCACCTGAACCTCTTAATTTCACAAACTTTATAAATATTCCCAGAAATTTTTTTCTGCTGTTTTTTGCTGCTGGAAAAAATTTCATAAAAACATGCCGTTGTTTCCTGCCCCATACGCAGAGAAAAAAAGAAGGGAAAAGAGATTAAGCTCTTTTCTTTGGATCGCCCCTTGGTGGGTGCGAACTCCGCTCATGGGTTTTCACCATGATGAGCGTGTCCGCAGTATTCTTCAGCGCAACACTGAAGCCAGGCTCCACACCGATAATGATATTCTTCTTCCCGTGCTTCTTTACTTTATTCAGCACAGGGATAAAATCGGTGTCCCTGGACATTATCGCCACAACGTCTATATCCGGGTTCACAACCTGTTCGGTTGCCTCCACCGCAAGGGTCACGTCCACATCGCCCGTAGTTATTATGGGCTCAAAACCCTGGTTAACCATTGCCTCAATCAGTTTATCTGAGGCGTACTGGTCCAGGTAAATCTTTGCGGAGCGTATATTTCCATGTTCGGAAACCTTGCGCTTCACTTCCCGCAAATCCACGGAAAGCTGCTTTCGGATTACATTAGGGCCGTCCACAAAAAGGGCTATCTGGGGTGTTCTTTTTCCGAAAATATTTCCAAAAATTCCCATTTAACCACTTCAAAACTTGGTGAACCTTCTTCACAAGTGAAAGTTAAAAAACCTTGCGGCATTCTTCGCAGTTACTTTCCCCACTTCCTCCTCCGGAATTCCTGTAACCTCGGAAATGTACCCAATCGACTGCAGCACCCCATCTATGTTCCGCGTTACATATGGTGCATCCGTCTCTACAACCAGCTTCTCAAGCGGAATTTCCGCAATTACTTTCCTCCGGTTTTTCGCATGCAGCCCTACAATCGAGATTATGCCTCCCATGTCCACTGCACGCTGCGCCTCATCCAGGGTTCCCGCAAAAAAGTGCATCATGAAATTTCCCTTCCACCCCGCATCCTCCATCACATCCAGGCATCTGCTTTCCGCCTTCCTTGAATGGATTACCATTGGGAGCTTAAGGTTCTGCGCAAGCAATATTATTTCCCTGAAAACTTCCTCCTCCACCGCAAAATCCTCCTCGCTTTTGCCCCAGTGGTGGTCCAGCCCCACTTCCCCCACTGCATTAGGCTTGCTATCCGCAATAAACTGCATCCACTCCCCGAGATTCTCCCTTCCCTCCTTCAGCACAGTTTGGGGTGCAATCCCCAGGGAAAAAGGAACTTCCAGCTTTTTTGCAATCTCCAGGGTCTTCTGGTTGGAGCCATGCGAATAGCCTGAAGTGCAGGGAATAATCCCCTGCGGAAGCTCCTCCAGCTGCTTTTTGCTGAAAGAGTCAAGGTGGCAGTGCGCATCCACCAGTATCCCGTGTGCCATGTTTAACATTTAAAAAGAGTAATGTTATAAAACGTATAGAGTTTTCTTCGGTGAAATTATGAGCGAGAAAATATTTGCATCAGCTAAGGACTTGAAAGTAGGCAAGTACGTCCTGATAGAGGACACCCCTTGCAGGGTGGTAAGCATGGACAAGTCCAAGCCAGGTAAGCACGGGGCTGCAAAGCTCCGCATAGTGGCAGTGGACATCTTCTCAGGCCAGAAGAGGAACCTCCTCACAACTACTGGTTCGGATATTGAAGTCCCCATAATCGACAGGAAGAACGCACAGGTCCTTTCCGTTTCGGGCAACAGTGCCCAGATAATGGACCCGCAGACATATGAAACAATTGACATTGCAATACCCGAGGAACTCCAGGGCCAGGTCATCGCAGGCGATGAAGTCGAGATGATGGAAGCCATGGGAAAGAGAGTTATCCTCAGGAAAAGGTGAACTGAATGAATTTCGAGATTAAGGAAAAGAAAGAGAACAGCCTATTGGAAAGAACAGAAGTTGACGCTATTGTCTCATTTGATGGGCCGACCCCATCAATCCAGCAGATGAGGGACATTGTGGTCCAGAAGCTCGGGTGCAATCCCGACCTCATGGTCATCAGGAAGGTTGAGTCCAGTTTTGGGATGCAACAGGTTTCCGTGCGTGCCCACATCTATAAATCACCGGAGAAAATGAAGACAATCGAAGAGGGTTACATACTCAAGAGGAACAACCTCGCAGAGGAAGAAAAGAAGGAAGCGAAGCCTGCCGAGGAAAAGCCTGCTGAAGCCCCTGCCGAGAAAAAGGAAGAAGCTCCAAAGGAAGAGAAAAAGGAAGAGCCCAAGGCTGAAGAAAAGCCTGAAGAAGAAAAGAAAGAGGAGTAGGTGCTTTAGATGGCTAAAGAAAAAAGGAAAGAGAAACCAAAAAGGGAAGGAATACTCACAAAGCCGTACAAGAAAGGAAAGCACTGTCCCAAGTGCGGGCCAGGCGTGAAGCTTGCTGAGCACAAAAACAGGCTTTCCTGCGGAAAGTGCGGCTATTACGAGAAGAAGTAGATGCGGAAGCAGACTTTCCTCTCCCTGTTTATTTCTTCATTTATCTTTCTTGTTGCTTCTTATTTTAGCGGCGCAATCTCTATTTTACATTTGATTGCATTCCTGTTTTTCCCTACGATTGCAATTCTAAAGGTTCTTGGGAAAAACCCCGCAGCAGCCTTCGTGCTTTCCTCAGTTGTGTATGTACTGCTCTTTGGATTTGAGCACATCTCCACGCTATACCTGCATATGAGCTTCATATTCTTCTCACTCTATTTCCTGTGGCCCCAAAGAAAGGCATTAATCAAGGGGTGCGGAAGCATCCCCAAGCGCCTCGGCTACGGGGTTGCAATATTCCTGCTCATGCTTTTTGCTTCCCTTGCTGTAAACATAATTCTTCATTTTGCAGGGCTTTCTGACCAGGAGCAGATAGTAACCGTGGTTTCCGGGCTCCCCATCTACCTGCTCATACTGGCATTTACCCTGGGCCCCCTAAGTGAAGAGCTCCTCTTTCGCGCCTTCCTTGTGCCCCGCATAGGCGTGCTTGCCTCAACCCTCCTCTTTACGTTCACACACGTTGCATACGGCTCTATTGCAGAGCTTGCAGGCGCATTTGCCCTGGGAATCGTTCTCGCGCTTGCGTACAGCCGGCTGAAGGACCCGCTTCCCTGCATAGTTGCCCATGTTCTTTTTAATCTCCTTTCAGTAATGCTCATAATCTGGGTGTACTGATGTTAACCCTCGGGATAGAAAGCACCGCGCACACGCTTGGAATCGGAATCTCCAGGAACGGGAAGATTCTTTCAAATGCCCACGATATCTACAAGCCCAAAGGGGAAGGGATTATTCCCCGCAAGGCTGCAGACCACCATGTGCAGGTTCTCCCCCACATTCTCAAAGAGTCACTTTCTAAAGCACGGATTTCCCTGGATGCTGTGGATCTATTCTCCTTTGCCCAGGGCCCGGGAATAGGGGCCCCCCTTTCCGTAGGGTGCGTTGCTGCAAAATCCCTTGCACTCAAATACTCAAAACCACTAATTGGGGTAAACCATCCTTATGCACACGTAAAAATTGCAGAATCCCTCACCGGGTTGCACAACCCCTTAATCCTATACGTTTCCGGAGGCAATACCCAAATCCTCATGGAGGAAAAAGGAAAGTTCCATGTACTCGGGGAAACTTTAGATATTGGAATCGGGAACCTTTTCGACAGCTTTGCCCGCGCAACCAACCTGGAGTATGCGCATGGCTCCACACTGGAAAAGCTCGCAAAGGGAGGCAAGTACCTGGAGCTTCCCTACACAGTAAAAGGAATGAACCTTTCCTTCACAGGATTGCAAACTGCAGCAATCCGCGCCCTCCAAACCCATTCCGCAAAAGACGTTTCTTACTCCCTTCTTGAAACCTCCTTCTCAATGTGCTGCGAAGCCCTGGAGCGCGCCCTGTTCCTTACGCGCAGGAAAAGCATCCTTTTGTGCGGAGGCGTTGCGCAAAACAAGCGCCTCCAGTCCATGCTCAAAACCCTGGCAAAAGAAGACAATGTTAAATTCGGGGTTTCCCCGGATGAATATAACCGGGACAATGGTGCAATGATTGCATATGCAGGCGAGCTTTTTTACAAAAAGAAAGGAACTAAGCCAATAGAAAAATGGGAACCCGAACCTTTCCAGAGAATAGATTCACTCTAATCAATTGTCCCTTCGGGGTACATAAGGTAGTTTAATTTCACTTCCCCTTCTTCCTCTTCCAGTCCAAGCACTACCCCATCCATCCATTCCTCCAGCACTATAATCTCTTCAAAAATGGAAACTTCTACCCAGGCATCACATAGGGAAGGCCCGGGAACAATCTTCCAGAGGAAAACCCTCTCCCCATTAAACTTCTTCATTTCCCCTTCGTGCAAAGAGAATCCAGTAATGTTTCCGTTAAATTCCGCATAATCTGCCCAATCCCGCTTGAACGCAGCAGGATAATTAAACCAATATTCACTTCCATTAATCTCAAACCGGTCCACAAGCCCATCTGATTCTGCGCACCCAAGCGGGTAAAGGTTAAAGTATTCCTTTTCTTTTGCCATAATCAGCCTGCTCTGGTTGATTGCAGCAATAACCACGCCATTCTCTTCATCATAAACCCTGTACCTGGTGCAGTCCCCATTGCAGTCCAGCAGCACTTCTGGGGGCTGGAACTCCACCAGCATGCTCACAGTTTCGTTGGTTTCCTCAACCTCGCCCTCTTCATCTTCAGGCGTTTCTTCAGGCTCAGGCTCCTCCTCATCCATAGGCTCTTTTGCAGACTCATCCACAATCGCCACGGATTTGTCCACCTGCCTTATTGGTGGCTTATACTCTTCCACTTCCCCAGCCCCATCAATATCAACCGAGCCGGTTTCCTCTTCCCAGGGCATGGTGCACCCTGCAAGAACCAATGAAAAAACAGCAACAACTGCAAGCAAAATCCTCCCATCCATACTCCAACTATTGAACCCAACCTATTTACATATTTTGTTTTTCCCTTCCAACAAAAAAATTTGTAGGTATATTTAAAACTTTCCTGAGCAAATCTATCCTCCATGAAAACATACCGGCTTATTGCTTCCGCCCTGCTGGCGGCTCTTGCATTCGTACTCCAGATCTCCAATGGGGTGCTTGGAATCCCGACAGGATTCGGGATGACAATTGACTTTGCCGCGGTTCCGGTGCTTATTGCACTGTTCGTTTTAGGCGCAGAATATGCAATGATGGTGCTTGCTCTCCTTGCACTTATGATCCTTACAACTTCCCCAACAGGGTACGTAGGCGCGCTAATGAAGATGGCCGCAACAATCCCCATGATTGTTGTCCCCTATTTTATTGCAAAGGAAAAGAAAATCTACAAGGATCTTATAGGCGGGGCTGCAGTAATCGTTGGAGTGCTCGCAATATTTGCGGTTTCCACAGAGCTTGCGCAGATGCCCGGCCTTGAGATGCTTGCAGGAATATTCCCCCTTCTAATCATAGTTGCAGCAGGGTACTGGATGGCCAAGAAGGGCGGCAGGGTAGACCTTTCCAATGCAAAGCTCGCCCTGGTTGCTTTGATAATCGCAGCATTTGCAAGAAGCCTCATAATGACTTTCTCTAACCTCTATTTCGCAGGTCCGGTGTTCTTCCATATAACCCCGGGGGAATTCATAGGTGCCCTGGATGCGCTATTCCTCCCGGTTCTTGGAAGCGGAATGGGCTGGTTCGTAATATTCTTCTGGAACGTGGTCCAGTCAATAGTTGAATTCGCATTTGCCTGGATTCCCGCATACCACTTCGGGCTCGTGAAGAGGTACTCTGAATGATTTCCCTGGAGAAGTTTTCACTCAAAATAAAAGAAAGGCAGGTGCTCAGGGAAATAGATTTTGCCCTGGGCAAGGGAGAAGCACTCGGAATTTCCGGAAGCATGGGCTCAGGAAAAACCTCCCTCCTCTATTGCATGAAGGGCATCATCCCCCATCTCAAAAGAGGAAAAACCACAGGAAAGCTTCAAATCAACGGAATGGAAAAAAACAAGCTCCGCAGGGATGTTGGAATCGTTTTCCAGGACCCCAATGACCAAATCTTCTCAAAAACTGTTTACGATGAGGTGCGCTTCGGGCTCAAGAACCACGGTTTCTCCGGAGGCGTGCTCGAAGAAAAAGTGGAAAACGCACTAAACCAGGTGGGGCTCTGGAACCGCAAGGATGATGACCCGTTCGAGCTTTCCCACGGGCAGAGGCAGAAGCTTGCAATCGCCTCGGTTCTCGCAATGGAGCCCGAAGTAATCCTCCTGGATGAGCCCACCTCCAGCCTGGACCACCGCACCACTCTTGAAGTCTACAAAACTCTTGGGGAATTGCGCGAATCCGGCAAAACAATAGTGATTGTTGAGCATGATACTGATTCACTTGTTTCATTTGCAGACAAGTTCCTGATCCTTGACCACGGGAACCAGAAGGCTTTTGGGGATGAGGACGTTTTCTCGCTTCCTGCAGTAAAGGAAGCAGGGGTGAAGATACCATGGGGCTTAAAGGCAAAGCAGGGCTGATTGCCGCCCTTATTCTCCTGATTGCAGCAATCCTTACTCCTATAGAGTATGCTCCAGCAGCTTTCATAATACTCCTTATCTGGGCAGCCTACCACCGCGTAAGCATCCTTACTGCCCTGGTCGCAACAGTATTCTTCTCCATAACGCTTGGAATTACTTCATTGATTCTTGGACTTGGAATCGAGCACTCCATCCTCACATCCCTTCGCGCTATCACAATCCTGCTTCCAGTATACACGTACTTCTCCTACAGCTCAATGCAGGACGTAATGGAAACCCTGGAATCCGTTGGGGTCCCGAGGGATTTCTCCTTCATGTTTTCCATAACCATCCCGTATGCGCACGTTCTCGGAAGAAAAGTCCAGTTTGTAAACATTGCCCAGCAGTCCCGCGGCTCCCGCTCCCCCTGGGCAGTAATAATGCCTCTCCTGAATTTCGTATTCGAGCGGGCGCGCATGCTTGCAATCTCTATAGAATGCAGGGGCTGGTCCCCTGAAAAAAGTTAGGAATATAAATCCCCGATGATATAATTCCTTACACGTTCTGAATCGATGATATTATGGAAAAATTAGCACGGCTTAAAGAAAAGCATTACGCCCTGGAAGAAAGAATAGGAGAGATTGGGAAAAAGCACTTCCAGAAGAGTGTGGAACTCTCCCGGGAATTAGCCGAATTAATCCAGGAGATAGAAGCAACCCAGGAAAGGGAGAAAATCCCCTCCAACCAGGTCCTGCATGCAAAAATAAAAATCGTAAAATACAGTATCAAGCTTGCAAAAAGGCTGAAATATTTTGAAGAGGCAGTTGTGATAGAATTTGACAGGGGCAACATCACAAAGGAATTCGGAAGAGGCCTACTCTCAGTTACAAAGCGAATCAAGGATAACAAAATTCCCCTTGCAAAAAGGGAATTCGAGCAGTTCCAGGAAATTATTGAGCTAAGCAGGAAATATGACGAATCCAGGGAGGAACTCGAGGCTGAAAGCAAGGCACTCAAGAAAGAGCAATACCGCATAAAGCAATTGCTCAAGGAACTGTCCTGGCTTGAAGCCCAGAGCGTGGACCTGGAAAAGGCCCGCAAGCACGAGGAGCTCATGGAAAAAATGGCGAAGCTGGAAAAACTCCGGGTAGCCTACCTGCATTCCCTAATCTCCGAGCCGATAGCTGCGTTGCTTAAGGATTCGGATTCCCTAAAAGAACACCTCCCTATTTTTCCTGCAGATGCGGAAATGGAAGAGCTAAAGAGCTTCTTTTCAGCGTACCCCGCAATTGGAAAATATGGGGTGGGCCAAATCTGCGAGCTGCTCACATTCAGTGAAAAGAAGCTTTCGCATATCTGCCCCGAAACCTCCAAATTCAAAAAAGTGGTGCTGGGCAACAAAAAATTGTTTGATGGGTTGCACAATATTGAGCAATCCGGTTTCCTGGCTGTGGATGGCGGGAATGAACGGAGGTTGGATTTCTATGCGGGAAGGGTTGAAGGCGCCCAGCCCCTTATTGAGCAGATAAAGCTCCTGCAGAAGGAAAACCCTTCCTGCAAATCAGAATACGAAAGGAAGAAGGAACTTGAAGAAAAGAGATCCTCCCTCTCAGAATACTCAAAAGATTCGCTGGAAGCGGAACTAAAAGAGGCAAATTCACGCCTTGAATTCCTGCATTCCAAACCAGAGAAGGAACCAGTGCAAAAAGCAGAAAACAAAGGGGAGAAGGGAGGATTGCTCTCGAAACTCTCCTCTTTTTTCAAAAGCTGAATTAAAGTTAAGAATATAAAGATTTAAGGATAGTGAATTCCAATGCTGTTTTTCAAGCGACTTGCAGTTTTGATGTTTTACGCATCCCTGCCGCTCCTTATACCCCTAGGCTACAGTATCTACCTTGAGGATGGTGCTTGGGCAACCCTTGCCTTCACAATCCTGTTGATGGCCCTTCCTGCGGTCCCACAGATTCTCAAGCACATTTTCCAGAACATAAAGAATTTCGTTATTTCCATTTTCAAGCCCGATACCCCATTCAACTATGCTAATCTTCTGGACCTGGACAAAATGCGCGAGGAGGTTGCGGAGCTCACCCTCGGGCAGATTCTTGCCCTTGTTTCCGCCGCATGGCTTATCATCCCCGCAATTTCTGCAATCCCTTACATTGCTTATACTTTTGAGCCGGTCGATGCATATTTTGAATCCATTTCCGGATGGACTTCTACCGGGCTTTCCGCCATCCCAACCCTGAACGGGCTCCCCCCAAGCATAATCCTGTACAGGAGCGTAACTCAATGGATAGGGGGCCTTGGAATCGTCATTTTGATGCTTACTGTAATGAAGGGCCGCGAAGCCAAGCATTTCCTCAAGGCAGAAGGGCGCACCGCAACTGATGTGGGAATCAGCAAGACCGCGGGAAACATCTGGGGGATTTACCTCCTCCTCACCCTTATTGGAATCGCCCTCCTTTATGCAGTCGGGTTCGATCCACTCAATTCCGTAAACCTTACCCTTGCAGGAGTTTCCAATGGAGGGTTTTTCCCATTTGACTCCTATGATTTCAATGATTCCCAGAAGCTTGTGCTTGCGGGCCTGATGTTCGGGGGCGCAACCAGCTTCATCTTTTACCGCAATCTGCTTGCCCGAAAATTCAAGGAAGCGTTTTTTGATGAGGAGCTTGCCCTTTATATCTTCATTACGGTTGCGGCAGTCGGCCTTATCTATGTAGTCGGCCACGAAGGAATATTCAATACCTTCCTTAACTCGGTTTCCGCAATTGCATGTGGAGGGTTTGCAATCGGGGACCTCTCCATAATGAGCGCTTTCCCCACCTACATAATCATACTGCTCATGCTCACGGGGGGAATGATGGGTTCAACCACGGGCGGAATTAAATTGTGGAGAATTCTCGTGGTCCTCAAATCTATAATGCGCAACATAAAATCCGCGTTCCTTCCCGCAGGCTCCATACAAATTGTAAAAATCAACGGGAATCCGATAAGCGAGGAGTTCATAGTTGAAAGCTCCACATTCATTTTTGCATACGTGCTTCTGTTCCTTTTCGGGTGCGGGGTCCTCATGGCAATAGATTTTGAAATTGAGGATTCCATGTTCATGATTGCCTCTGCAATGGGCAATGTTGGGCTCGCAATAATCCCGATTCCTGAAATGGCCCAGGGAACGAAGATATTTTTAATTGCTTTGATGTATTTAGGTCGTATAGAGATTTTTCCTAGTCTCGCACTTATCCGTTACATACTGAGGAGATAAACATGAGGGTCTTGATATTTGGCGCTGGAAGAGTTGGAACCAACCTTGCAAAATTTTTGGAGAAGAAGCACGATCTGTCTGTAGTTGACCAGAGCAAGGAGGTCTGCGACCGCCTTGCAAGCGAATCCGATTTTAACGTAATACATGGGGACACTACCGACCCTGCGCTTCTCGATGGCCTTAGGCTCAATGAAGCAGATTTCGTATTTGCAGTTACCGGGAACGAAGAAGCAAATTTCCTTGTTTCGCTTTATGCAAAGCACGCAAACGCGAAGCGTGTGGTATGCCGCGCCTCCGAGCCCAAGTACTCCAAATTGATGGAGCGTTTGGAGGTTGAGCCGTTGCTCCCGGAGTGGACCCTTGCGCGCGAGCTCGCGAGCATGGTGATGCACCCCGTCATTACTCTTCTTCTTGATCCGCGCTTCTCCCAGATTGAGATGGTTGAAAGGCAGATTGGCGGGCCGCTGGACGGAAAGACGATTGCGGAAGCGTCCGAGAAGGAAAAAGCCACAATTGCTGCAATCTACGATGGGGAGAATTTCCAGCCTGCTGCTCCGGATTTCGTTCTGCGGAAGGGAATGAAAATCGTGATTGTGAAGCACAACCCCAAGTAGGCATTTAAAAAATAACCTTCTCCCTTATTTTCTCATGAAGCCTAGTTCTAGGGAATTGCAGATGGCCATATACAGGCAGCCCCGCATGGAAAAAATAGGGGAAAGGCTTTGCGTGCGCACAGTATATACTGAGCAGCGCGCGAGTTTGAGTGAAGAGCAGGCGCAAACTAAGGACAAGAAGCTCCTCCGTGTTATAAGCAGTTCTATTGATTTGAACCGCCTCAGGGAAGTGCTGCAGGAGGGCGCAGACCCGAATGCAAAGGACAGGAGCCTCAACTATACTGCCCTGATGATTGCTGCGCGCAAGGGAAAAGCTGATTTTGCAGGCACCCTTCTTGATTTTGGGGCAGACCCTTACCTCAGGGGCCACGGCAATGCAACCGCATACGAGATAGCCAAAACCTGGGAACAGGAAGAGGTAATCAAGCTTTTCAGGGAAAGGGGAATAGATTCAATTCCAAGATGAACCTCTAAAGCAGGTTTAAAAACACTTCGATAGAACTTAAGTTCGCTTACAGGTGTATCTGAATGGCAGAAAAAAGACCTTTTGATGTTTTGAACAATGCGCTGAACAACACCGTTGTTATCGGGTTGAAGGGAGGAGTGACCTTCCGCGGCATTCTCGCTGCGTACGATGTCCACATGAACCTCGTGCTTGAGAAAACCGAGCTTCTCGTTGATGATGAAGTGAAGAAGGGAATCGGAACCTGTTTGCTTCGTGGGGACAGCGTTGTCTACATATCGCCTTCCTAGAGCTTTTCTGGGAAGCGTCATATTTTACCTCGGGGCCAAATTGAAGCGCATTTGTCGCTTCGCGCGCCCTTCAAATTGTCCGGGCTTGTAGCTCAGCAGTAGAGCGCTCCCTTGGCATGGGAGAGGCCGGGGGTGCGAATCCCCCTAAGTCCATGAAATTTTTTTCTGCTGGTTTACGTTGACTGTAAAAATTTCCTCAAAAACATGGCCCGCTTTAAGCTACTTCTTTGGATTGCTCCGTGAACTCCACGCAGCGTTCTGCACTAATGAAAACCTCCGTTTGTCGGCTTTCATTTTCTACAGGCAGTAATTATTCAAAAATAGAAAAAAGTAATAAAAAAAGAAAATAAAAACTAATTGGGAGC